>NZ_REBQ01000129.1 GCF_007692655.1 Halomonas sp. | reverse complement strand
ATCCTACTTATAAACGCTCTTACCTAACATCACACTGACCGATCAACACACTTACTTATAAACCGGGAAGCGCGCACAAACTGCTGCGGCTTTGTCCAACACCTGGGCTTCGATCGCGCTGGTGTCTTCACCTTTCGCCAGTACATCAAGAATGTCGCAGATCCAGCCAGCCAAATCACTACACTCCTGCTCACCGAAACCGCGGGTGGTAACAGCGGGCGTGCCAATACGCAGGCCAGAGGTGACAAAGGGGCTTTGCGGGTCGTTAGGCACGGCGTTTTTGTTAACGGTGATATGGGCACGGCCTAATGCGGCATCCGCATCTTTACCGGTGACGCCTTGCTTGATCAATGACAACAGGAAGAGGTGGTCTTCGGTTCCACCGGAAACGATATCGTATCCACGATCAATAAACACTTTCGCCATTGCCTGGGCGTTCTTGATCACCTGTTGCTGATAGGTTTTGAATCCCGGCTCCATCGCCTCTTTGAAGCAGATCGCTTTAGCGGCGATCACGTGCATCAAGGGTCCACCCTGGCCTCCGGGGAATACCGCAGACTGAAGCTTTTTCTCGATATCTGCGTCATTTTCGGCAGACAGAATCACACCGCTACGGGGGCCTCGCAGGGTTTTGTGCGTCGTGGATGTCACCACGTGGGCATGGGGGAGCGGGCTTGGATAAACGCCGGCAGCCACCAGGCCAGACACGTGGGCCATATCGATCAGCAAGTAAGCGCCCACTTCATCTGCGATTTCGCGGAACTTGGCCCAATCAACGATTTGTGAGTATGCCGAGAAGCCAGCAATGATCATCTTAGGCTTGTGTTCACGTGCAAGCTGAGCCACTTGGTCGTAGTCGATCAAGCCCTGCTCGTTGAGGCCGTACTGAATGGCGTTATAGTGCTTACCAGAAAAATTAGGCTTGGCACCGTGGGTTAGGTGTCCGCCAGCGTCTAAGCTCATGCCTAGAATGGTATCACCGGGCTTGACTAATGCTTGGAATACCGCACTGTTCGCTTGCGAGCCAGAGTGTGGCTGTACGTTGACGTAGGTCGCGCCAAACAGCTCTTTGGCGTAATCAATCGCCAAGTTTTCAGCAATATCGACGAATTCACAGCCGCCGTAATAGCGCTTGCCGGGATAGCCTTCGGCGTATTTGTTGGTCAGCTGGCTGCCTTGGGCTTCCAGTACGCGGGGGCTGGCGTAGTTTTCGGAAGCGATTAATTCGATATGGGCTTCTTGGCGCGCCACTTCTTTCTGCATGGCATCAAATAGCACATCATCGAATCCGGCAATTGTCATATCGCGGCTGAACATCGGCGGGAACCTCGTAACGAGAAAGGATCATCATGGAAGAAGCAAGGTCGCTATCATAACGCAGCCTGACGCGACTTTCATCGCATCCGCGTCAGGTTGTTAATGAACCGTATTCATCTTTAAGCAAGCGCTGACGACTCATTCGCGTATTTCTTCGTTGATTTGCATTTTTCTTCCTATCTCAGAATACTGTATATTAATACATTATTTAAACTGTAGGACGCCGACGATGCCGGGCAAATCCCTCCACTGTGTGCCAGCCTTGCCGTTAACTTCTCAGCCGCTGCCTCATTTAACGTTTCTAGGCCGCGCTGGCTTTAGCGGCTTTCCTTCGCCTGCGCAGGATTATGAGCCTCGCACGCTAGACCTCAACACACGGTTAGTCAAAAACCCCACCGAGACATTTTATGTCACCGCCACGGGCGACAGCATGGAAGGCTGGGGTATTTTTGATGGTGACTTACTGATTGTTGACCGGGGTGTTAAGCCTCGCTTAGGGCATATTTTGGTGGCGATGTTTGAAGGTGAAGCACTGATAAAGCGCTATGCGCTCTATCAAGGCGCACCGCACCTTTGCTCCGCCCACCCACACTACCCGCCACTGCCTCTTGAAGGTAGCGACTGCCAACTATGGGGCGTGGTGCGTGCCGTGGTGCATGAATATTTACATTAAGCCAGTTAGTTACCGTTAAAACAGTCGCTTACGTTAATACAGGTAATTGCGATGATCGGACTCGTCGATGCAAACAATTTTTACGTTAGCTGCGAGCGGGTGTTTCAACCGCAGCTTGAAGGTCGGCCCGTGGGCGTGATGTCGAACAACGATGGCTGTGTCATTGCCCGTTCAGCCGAACTAAAAGCGCTAGATATCCCCATGGGCACACCAGCCTTCAAGCTTGAAGGGCTACGCCAGCGAGGCGAGATACATCTGCTCTCTTCCAACTACGAGCTATACGGCGATATGTCTGCCCGGCTGACGCAGTTGCTGCGCGATGCCTGCCCTGAGGTCGCACCCTACTCCATTGATGAGATGTTCATTTACCTAGACGGGTTAGATACCACGCAGTGCGAGACGCTGGGCCGTCGCCTACATCAGCGCATACGCCGCCATTTGGGCTTGCCGGTGTGTGTTGGGTTGGCCCCGACCCATACGCTCGCCAAACTGGCCAATCATCTCGCTAAGCACGATCCTTATTATCGCGGTGTTTGCCTATTGAGCGGCCATGATCACACCACCGAAGCGTTGCTCAAACGCACCATGGTGGCCAACGTGTGGGGGATTGGTCGTCGACTTGCCGAGCGCTTAGCGATCAGTGACATTAAGACGGCGTGGGATCTGCGTGAAAGCGATGCCAAGCAGTTGCGCAAGCGTTTCTCAGTGGTGGTGGCCCGAACCGCGCTTGAGCTGCGCGGCACGCCCTGCTTACAGATGAACGCCCTGGACCAGCCGCGTCAACGTATTATGACCTCGCGCTCGTTTGGCAAGCCGACCGGTGTTTTTGCAGAGGTGCATAATGCGCTGCGACGTCATGCCCAACGTAGCGCTGAAAAACTGCGCGAACAGCGCAGCTTGACCCGTGCCGTCATGATATTTCTTAATACCAATCGCCACCGCCGCGATCAGCCCCAACATTTTCCCCACGCCTTGGTCCCGCTACCCTCACCCAGTGACGACACCCGTATTATTCTTGACGCCGTACGCCAAGGACTTGAAAAAATTCATCACCCTCGTTATCAATTTATGAAAGCCGGTGTCATGCTGCTTGATTTGGTAGACGCCGAGCAGTATCAGCTATCACTGCTACATCAGCCTGGCCGTGACCGCCATCCGTTTTTGATGGCAACGATTGATCAGATTAACCAGCGCATGGGCCAAGGAACCATTAGCTTCGGCATGACCAATGCGCCTGCTGCTTGGCAGTTGCGCTGCGCCCATCGCTCTAATCGCTTTACCACCCGCTGGGATGAATTAATGAAGGTAGGCACGCACCCTGGCGCTATCGATGCGTGTACTTCACGAACGCAACCGCTACCCTAAGGACTCAAATGCGTAGGAAGCGCTGTTTTTATGTCCCTCTCTCGTCCAGATAAAGAGTATGCCCCGTCCCCCGGTCTAGCGCAGCGCTGGGCTAACCGCTATATACAAGGCTATTTGCGTCGTCATCCGGCACTCGAATCACCTAGCCCGCATGCCCTAAAGCTTGCCCGGCGGTGGATTATTTTTTGGGCGGCCATCGCTGGCATTATTTCCGGTATTTTAATTGGCGGCTCCGAATGGTGGATGCGAGAGTTTGCCACCGACAACTGGGAGGAGATGAGCCTTCGCGAACAGCTTCCCTACTGGGCTGGCTATATGGCCGTTGCCGGGGTTGTCACTATCGCTGAAATTGGTTTCTTATATTGGAATGCACTTCGCGGCGTCGCCAGCGTTACACGCTTAGCCGGGTTAAGTTATGGTCAAGCGGAACCCTTCGAGCCCGACATACAGCTCACCGTTCACGGTGTTTCGCGGGCGGCATTAGAGTATCCCAGCCCAGGCAGTCTCATTTATGGCGTCGACCCACACGCCTATCTGCGCGGTTGGAAATTTACGCTCAGGGCACTGCTCTATCGCTTAAAAGTCAGCTTAAGCAGCTTCCTGCTGCGTTTACTGTTGCGCCGCCTGTTGGGCAGGCTCACGCTACGCGGTTTTTTGCCTATGTTAACCGGGCCGCTATACGCGGTATGGAACGCCTGGATTGCCGCGCGCATCACCCAAGAAGCCTATTTGCAGGCCCGCGGACCGGCACTGGTTAATTATTTAATGGAAACACTCAAGGAGAGCGATGAGCATACCCGCCAGCTAGTCGCACAGGGCGTTGGGGAGCTCATTATGCGCAACCAGCAACCGCACCCCAACTTGGTACGGCTGTTGGCCCGCTTACTGAACAGCCTGCCGGGACAACCACAGACCTTGGAGGTTGATTGGCCATCCGCCCTGCGTGACTATGCCCAGCTTGCTGAAGAGCACCGTCAAACGCTGCTTAGTTCACTCACCCAGGCAGCGTTGCTTAGCGGCACCTACCGGGGTTCGCGCAAACGCTTCTTAAAAGAAGTGTTTGCAACCTGCCAAACGCCGCTCCTTGAAGAGGATATAAAAGCTCAGCAGCAGCGTTTGTTATCAGGTCAGGCGCCGTAGCCGGTTAAGCCACTGCCACTATTTGGCGCAATCGGGGGCTGAGGGTTTCGCCAAGCGCCACCATGGCTACCAGGATAGCCAGTAACCATGGCCAGTGCGCGGCAAATGAGACTTGATAAATACCCAGAGCATCAACAAAAATCACCACAATACCGAGGGGGCTCACGTAGCGCACCATGGTCAACCACAACGCGTAGGGTAACGGTGCAAGCCCTAACTCATCACGGAAGGTTTCACTTTTCAGCACAAACCCCGCCAGCAGCACCATGCCTAGCCCGCCCAGCGGCATCATCCAGCGCGAGGTGAGATAGTCCAGCCAGTTGAAAACGTTTTTGTCTGCCAGCGTCCAATCTGCTCCTACGTTAAACGACAGCATGGCTAACGTACTGATCAACCACAGCACACTACCCGTCACCCACGAAGCGGATCGCCGCGTTATGCCTTTGTTATCGCACAGCCAGGAAACGGTGGCTTCAACCATGGAAATTGAAGACGTTAACGCTGCCATGGAAAGCATTAAAAAGAACAGGATGCCAAATAGGGTGCCCAAGGGCATCGCCTGAAACGCCAGCGGCAGGCTCATAAAGATCAACCCAGGGCCTTCACCGGGATCCATGCCGTTAGCAAAAATCACCGGAAAAATTGCCAGCCCGGCCATTAAAGCAACGACGGTATCCGCAACGGCGACACTCACCGTGGTTCGGCCGATTGAAGCACCTTTAGGCAGGTAACTACCGTAGGTAAGAATCGCCCCCGAGGCCAAGGAGAGAGTAAAGAAGGCGTGACCCAGCGCTGCCAACATACCTTCGCTGGAGAGACTCCCGGCGTTGAACGAAAACAAAAAACTCAGCGCCTCGGCAAAGCCTCCAGAAAACACCCCAAAGCCGATCAGTATCACCAGCATGACGACCAGCCCCGGCATCATCCAGCTAACGCTTTTCTCGATACCCTGCTGCACACCCTGGCCCACAATCAACATGGTCAGCAGCGTGACTAAGGTACTCCAGAAACCGAGATTCAGCGGATTGGCGTTATTGGCACCGAACACAGCAGCCATCTCATCGACGCTGTTGCCCGCCAGCCCTCCGGTGAGCATCTTCCATAAATAGGAAAATGACCACCCTGCCACGACTACGTAAAAGGACAGGATCATAAAACCGCATAGCATGGCCATCCAGCCGATCAGTGACCAAACAGACGAACGGCCAGATTCGTTAACCACGCGGCGAATGGCGTCAATCGGGCTGCCGCGACCACGCCGCCCAAAAGCGATCTCGGTCATCATCACCGGTACGCCGACGGCAAAAATGCAGGCCAGATAAACCAGCACGAAGGCCCCACCACCAAACTCTCCGGTAATGTAGGGAAACTTCCAGATATTACCCAGCCCAACCGCCGAGCCGGTTGCGGCCAATATAAACCCCCAGCGGCCTAGCCACTGAGTGCGAGGTTGCCCAGAAGAGGTCATTTGCCCGTTCATCCTGTCAGAAAAAAGCGGCTATTCTAGCAGCCTGCCGGGCATTACGCTGAGCTATTACGAAGACCGTCTTTTAACCAACTCCATGCGATGAATTTGCTAACAGGCTCACTGACAATTCATCTAAACGTAAACCGTGGCTTTAGCCGCTGCATCTAAGCGTTGAGCGGTTTGATCCACCTTGCGCAAGCAGGCCAACAGCACAGCACCGAGGGTGACGAAACCGCCAGCCAACCAAAGTCCAACGCCATAGTGGCCGGAGGCTTCCGCCAACATGCCGGTTAATGCCGGGGCGCATATCTGGGCGGCGCCGTAAGCCAGGGTCATCTGTCCCATCAGCCGCGCAGGGCTTGAAGGATAGAGCCTGCCAGCCATTGTCAGTACCAGGCTGACGCAGCCAAGAAAGGTGCCGCCATAGAGCACGGCGCTCAACAGCACCACCGCTGCGTTAGCGGTAATGGCAGGCAGCACAATGCCAATCACCTGGATACCCATGGCGATGATCAAGGCCCCGAGGTAGCCCACCCGCCGGGCGACTAAATCCCATAGCATTACCGCAGGAGCGGCGGCTAAACCGGCCAGGGCGAAGGTCCAGTTGCCCAACCCCGCCAGCAGCGGCTCGCGCTCGACGATGGCGACCAAGAAAGTAGCGCTGATGACGTAGCCGTAACCGGCACAGAAATAGGCCGCGAGCATCCAGCGCATAAAGGTTCGTGAGGGGAGCATGGCGGGCTCGCTATTCGCCGAATGTATACCCTCTAGCGGCTTTTCCGGGCGTGGCAGCCAGCGCCAAGCGGGCACGAGCAACGCAGCGCCCAGCAAACTAAAGCCCCACCACTGGGTCTGCCAGCTAAACGAGAACTGCAGCATCGTCTCGACCGCCACGGCGGCGACAATCATACCGAGCCCCACACCGGCAAAATGAATACCCAACTCACCACGCTGACGGTGCTGGATTAACCAGTGAAGAATCAACCCTGAGGCCAGTAACATAGAAGCACTGCTAGAAAGGCCGGCCAGAAAGCGCAGTCCCGCCCATACCCAGAAGTGTTCGGTGAGCGCCATACCAGCGGTGGTTAACACGGCAAGCACCAACCCGCAGCGAAACAAAGTATCTTTTATATAAACGCTGCGAATGGAAGCCGCTAACACCGCTCCCAACATATAGCCCGCGTAGTTGAGCGCCGCCAGCCAACCGCCGTCAGCGTCGCCCATCCAGGTCTGCTGCTGCATCACTGGCAACAGCGGCGTATAGGCGAAGCGAGCGACCCCAACGCACAATATCTGGCTAAAGACACCGGCCAGTAGCACTTTAAAGCGCTGGGAGCCTAGCGTAGCTGCGGTCATAAAGCTGTTCCTTAGACACCGTTACTTGTTGTTATTTTTATTAGCATGCATACATTTACACGCATAGTAAGGCGTTTTATGTCGCGCGTCATGACCACCTAGGTAGGGGGTGCGGCTATACGTTGACCTCCAGACTTAAGAGCAAAAATGATAGCGTCTTACCGTGCCCATCTAAATTAAGCGCGCCGTTGACGCCTCCCTGGAGTACATCATCAATCACAAAGTTCATACCCGCCAAGTTGGGCAGGAGGTAACGCCGCACTCGGCTGGCGCCGCGGTGGGCAAACAGCGCTAACACCCGCTCTTCTGTTACCTGCTCTAGCAAGGTCGCGTAATGATCAGGATCGTAAGCAAACAGCCCCACATTAAGACGCTCACCTTTATCACCCGCGCGGCCATGAGCTAACTGGTGCAGGATTTTGGTGGATTTTGAGGCCTCGGTGCTTGGGTAGTGTTCAGCTTGCAACATAGCGATCACTCCGATTATTGCCCATTACATGCGTTTCAAACAGGCTGGCATAGGCATGAATATCGCTGCGCTTTACCAGATAAGAGGCAGTAAAGACCCGCCGCTGAAACTGGCGACGTACGCCGCCGCCGCCCGCAGGCCCCGCGCAGTAAAGCGCTAACAGCTCTTGAGTGGCGCGAGCTACCCAACGCCGCTCGCTATGTTCAGCGGCTAACCGCAGCCGATAATCACCGCTATTGGAAGGTAATGAATTACGCTGCAGCTCGCCGCTGTCGCTATCAAATACGCTGGCAAGGCCAATGATATCCAACCGAGTACGTAGCTCGGCGGGAGCACGAAACACTAACCGTTCCCGCAGCACCTGCGCGGCTAGCTGTGCCCGCGCTAGGGCATTAGGCCCGGCATAGGAGATTTCCGCCTCACCCTGCCAGCCCCCCTCGTAACATATCGTGGTTTTCAGCCGTTCAGGAGCGGGCTTTCCTCGAATACCCGTTACCGCTACGCGATTGGGCGAGAGCTGGCGCACTTCAGCCTGAGAAATATCTACCGTCACATCCGGGGTCAGGTAATTAGCGGGGTCGTGGACTTCATAAAGCAATTGCTCTTTCACCGTTTGCTCAGTGACACAGCCGCCGGTATTGGCAGGTTTGGTAATAACCAGGCTGCCATCCTGCTCAACTTCGATAATCGGATAGCCCACGGTAGCGAGCCCAGGTACGTCTTTATAGCCTGGGTCGGCAAAATAGCCGCCGCTCACTTGGGCGCCACACTCCGCCAAGTGCCCTGCCATCATGCCACAAGCCAAGCGATCCCAATCATCCCAGCGCCAGCCAAAGTGGTGCATTAGCGGCGCTAAAAACAGCGCAGGGTCAGCAACACGCCCAGTCACTACCACATCAGCTTGCATGGCCAGTGCCTCGGTCAGCGCCTTGGCGCCCAGATAGACATTGGCTGAAATCAGAGCCTCATCCCCCGGCATAGTAAGCCTCTCGGCCTCCCAGCGCTGTAAATCTAAGCTGTGCAACTGCTGACGGATATCATCGCCGTGAACTTGCGCAATGCGCACTTGCTCGCGCCCAAGCTGAGTCGCTAAATCGGCAATTACCTGACAAGCACCGGTTGGATTCGCTGCACCAAAGTTACCTAAAATTTTAATATTATGATCCAGACAGTCTCGAAGTACTGGCGCCAGCAGTTCATCTAGCAGCGGTTCGAATCCACTTTCTGGGTCGTCGCGCATGGCCCGGTGTGCCGCCGCCAGAGTACGTTCACCCAGGGTTTCAAAGACTAGCGCAGAGGGCTGCTGACGCTTGATTAACTCGGCGACCACGGCAACGGCAGCATCGGTACGGTCGCCAGAGAAGCCCGCCCCGCTGCCTAATAGAAAGCTCATTGCTGTGTCTCCTTGGCTGGTAGGGTGTGGTTTTCACCGGCGACAGGCCCGGCATCCAAAAGCGCACGACGGCGAATAAATAGTCCGGCGATTAGCACCAACCCCGCGAGCGTAGTCAACCAGCCGGGGGTAAGCGCAAGGCCTATCACTACCACCAGCGCCACAACGTCAATGGCACGTTTTCCCGTCATCGCTACGCGACTCATCAGCGCGGCAAAGGCCAGTACAAACACCACGCCCTGACAGCTAGCCAGTACGATTTCCCAAGCAGTGCCAAAGCCCGCCAAGGCTGGGTAAATCAACAGCAAGAAAGGAATGACATAAATAGCCGCCGCTAGGCGCACCGATTCAACAGCGGCAGGCAGCCAGTTAGTGCCAGCAATACCCGAGGCGACAAATACCGCAATGCATACCGGCGGTGTAATCACCGAGAGCGTGGCGAAGTAGAAAACAAACAAGTGCGCGATCAGTGGTTGAACGCCAATCGCAGTAAGTGCAGGGGCTAGCACAGAAGCCACCAGCACATACGCCGCCGTGGTAGGAATCCCCATACCCAGGATCAGGCATACGCCACCGACAATAAAAGCCACCAGGAACAGTGACTCACCGCCTACAGAGACGATAAGGCTAGCCAGCGTCACGCCGATGCCGGTCATACCAATCATCGCAACCAGAATCTGCGCGCCAGCGAGCAGCACGCCGATAATCACCATGCCTTTGCCTGCATCGACTAGCCCTGCTACCAGCTTGCCCATAATGTCGCGCAGCGGCATTTTGGCCATCAGTGCGAAAGGTACAAAGGTTAGTACGGTCATCAAGATCCCGTAAAACGCCGACATCTGAATCGACCGGCCGCTGAACACGCCGTAAAACAGCCCGCCTAAGGCGGCCAAAATGGGAATAATCCGCTCTGGGCGTATCACCTCAGACCAGGCAGGCAGCTCATCTTCAGGCACCACCTGCAACTGGCGGCGCTTGGCGACCAAGTGAATAGTGACAAATACGCCAAGATAGAAAAGCGCGGCGGGTAGCAACGCGGCGAGGGCAATACGCAGGTAACTCTCACCGAGAATTTCCGCCATGATAAACGCTGCAGCGCCCAAGATCGGCGGCGCAATTTGTCCACCGGTTGACGCCACCGCTTCTACCCCGGCCGCAAACGGGCGTGGGTAGTTCAAACGCTTCATCATCGGAATGGTAAAGTTGCCAGTAGTGGCTACATTGGCCACCGCGCTGCCGCTCACCATTCCAAACAACCCGGATGCCACCGTGGCGACTTTTGCAGCGCCCCCTGGGGAACGTCCGCTAATTCGCAGCGCCAGGTCCATAAAGGTGTTGCCGCCCCCGGTGTGCAGCAGCAAACAGCCAAACAGCACGAAAGCGGCAATCGTCGTCGCGGCGACCCCCACCAGCATGCCCCACACACCCAAGTCGCCGAGGTAAATGGTTTCGGTCATGTAGTAAAGGTCAAACCCACGATGACCAAGCGGCCCCGGAATCGCCGCACCTAGCCACGCATAAGCCAACCCCACTAACACCAGCAGTGGAAATATCACCCCGATGGCGCGACGCGAAAGTTCCAGAATCGCGACTAGCAGCACGCCGGTCATTAGCATATCGCGGGGGGTTGCCCAGGGCAGTTCGACCAAAATTTGCTCGTAGTTGAATGCCACATAGCTACAGGCCAATACAACGCCAAGGGCTAATACCGCATCAATAGCAATACCAAGGGGGCGCCAGCGTTTGCCTTCGCCTAATGGATAAACCGCAAGCCCCAGCAGAATGACCAGCGCGAGAAAGATGCTTCGCTGAATCAAGCTTTCGAACGGTCCTGTGGCAGAGGTATAGAGGATTAACCCTCCCAGCAGGAGCGCTAAGCCTTTGGTGACTGTCTCGCGCATGATCATCTTCTCCGATATGCCTTACTGCACAGGTTGTAAGGCTTCAGGGATGTCATACCCCTGCTCTTCAAAATAGCGTGCAGCACCAGCATGTAGCGGCACTGTACCTACTTCCAGGGTCATGCTAGCCACGTCTGCGTCACGCATGGCAGCAAAGGCGTTCACCTGTGGCTCGGGATTTTCCATCACGGCTTTGACGATTTGATAGGCAGTCTCTTCATCCATATCTGGGTGAGCATGCACTGCAACGCCAAATGCCCAAGTGGTGTAGCCAGGAATGCCTTCTGCTGCTCCTTCGGGAATATCGACAATGGCGACATCGGGCATTTCACTGCGCAGTATTTCTGCCTCTTCATCGTTTAGTGACAGCACACTGATAGGCGTGAAAGTAGCAATATCCATGGACGAACCATCCAAGCGCTCGCCCACACCTGACTTCACCGACCCCATCACTCGGCCATCTTTCATGGCATCGACCATATCGGTAGTCGAACCACGTACGTAGTCAGGCTCAACGCCCAGCGCACGCATCACCGCTTCGGTGGTTTTTTCGGTGGCGGAACCGGTAATCCCCGGATTGAAGCGTACGCCGTTTAGCTCAGCGAATGTTTCCACGCCGGCATCCTGACGCATCACAGCATTTTGCGGTGCCACGGTGTAGACCCATAGCAGGCGGTTATCGACCGGCCGGCCTTCAAAGTCCTCTTCGCCAGCGTAGGCGTGGTAGCCCGTGTTGGTTGTCACCAGGCCCATATCGATTTGATTGCGGCCTAATCGACGCAGGTTATCCACCGTGGCGCCGGTTTCCGCAACGGAGGAACTCACCCCTTCCACTTGGTTGTTAATAATTTGGTTAACCGCAACAAAGTAGCTGTAGTGGCTGGAAGAGCTTGAGGTAGAACCAATCAGCAGGCGCTCATCGGCTTGAGAAATGGCAGCGGTCAGCACCGCGGCGCTTGCCACCATGGCGGTAAGTAGCGTTTTCATCGTGTCTCCGAAGCTCGCTAAGCGAGCTATTGTTGTTGTAGATCGACTGTTCTTAAAAACGGTTATCGCAACGCGGTGCGCATGCGATAAGAAGAGCATGGTCTGCTGATTTAATTTTGTATATTGAATAGTTTTTAACTTGTGTTTTACTTTATAAATGAATCCAAGCATCCAGCAGTTACGTGTTTTTGTTGCCGTCGCCCACTCTCGCAGCCTTGCGGAGGCCAGCGAACGCGTACACCTTTCTCAACCGGCGATCTCTATTGCTCTACGTAAACTGGAAGAGGGGGTTGGCGGTGCTTTATTTGCTCGCACTACGCGCCAGCTCGCTTTAACGCCGGAGGGTGATGCTTTCCTACCCGTAGCGGTGCGGCTATTAAATGATTGGAACGAAGCCTTTGAAGACCTCAACGATCGCTTTTCCAAACAGCGCGGCAAGGTAACCGTGGCCGCTTTGCCAACGTTGGCGGCGGGCCTATTTCCACGTGTGATTACACGCTTTCACGAAGCCTATCCGCGGATTAACCTGAGTCTGCACGATGTACTGGCCGATCAGATTAATCAGATGGTTCGGGAAGGACGCGCCGACCTTGGTCTTTCGGTCCCCCCAAGTGACGCGGATGACCTGACGTTTGAGCCCGTGCTAGAAGATAGCTATGTAGCCGTTTGCCCCAGCGGGCATCCGCTACTTACGCAGTCTGCGGTAGCCTGGAGCCAGCTCGCCAGCTACCCGTTCATTGGCATCAATCGTCTCTCCAGCTCGCGCCAGGATATTGATCGTATTATGCAGAGCGTCGGAGAGCGGCTGGATATCTTATGCGATGCACGTCAGATCGCCACGGTAGGCCGCATGGTGGCTGCGGGGCTAGGCATCAGCGTGCTGCCCTCGTTGAGCTTTCGTCAGATCGCTACCGATGGCATTGAGCACCGCCCACTGGTCGAACCAACGATCCGACGTGAACTGGGCATTGTTCTCAGTCGCCGTCATCCCCCCTCTGCTGCAGCGACGGCATTACGTCAACTAATCCATCACCACCATTAAGGAAGCGTGAATAGGGGGTTTCAGTGCCGCTTTCTCTACACTTAGGCCAGGAATCTGGCAGACTAGAGACGATTAACATCCACCTCAAACAGTGAGCTAAATAGATGAGCGATACAGCAAAACCCTGGACACAGCCGATGCCCGACGCGCAGTTCAAGCTGATGCGCGATATTCTGGCTGCCCCCAGCCCGGTAGGCTTGGAAGCCGCGATGACCTACGGCGTATTAAAGCCGCATTTTGAAACGTTTGCCCCAAAAGGCTGGCACCTTCATCAGTTCAAAGGGAATGCCGGTGTGGTGCTGGATACCCACCCTGACCGCGACGATATGTTCAAGGTCATGATCATCGGCCATGCAGATAAAATCCGTATGCAGGTTCGCTCAATAGGGGAAGATGGAAAGATTTGGATCAATACCGATTCGTTCCTGCCATCCGTACTGATCGGCCATGAAGTAAAACTGTTTAGCGAAGACCCAGAAGCCCCCGGCAGCTATCGCTGCATTGAAGGCGGCACGGTAGAAGCTCTCGGCGCGATTCACTTCTCTGATCCTGCCCAGCGGGATGGCAGTAAAGGTATCAAGAAAGAGCAGATCTACCTGGATCTACAAATCCACGGCGAAAATAAAAAGCAGCAAGTGCTGAATCTGGGTGTACGTCCAGGCGATTCCATTATTTTTGACCGCCCTATTCGCCCAGGCTTTAGTCCCAACACTTTTTACGGTGCTTACCTGGATAACGGCTTGGGCTGTTTTGTGGCCGCCGAAGTGGCGCGCCTTATCGCCGAAGCGGGCGGTACCAAAAACGTGCGTGTGCTGTTTGCCATTGCCAGCTATGAGGAAATAGGCCGCTTTGGTAGCCGTGTGATGGCAGGTGAAATGAAGCCAGATGCCTTAATTGGTGTCGATGTGAACCACGATTACGTCGGTGCACCCGGTATTGGCGACAAACGCATGCAGCCATTAGAAATGGGCAAAGGCTTCACCATGGCGGTAGGGTCGATTGCCAGCGAACAGTTGAATCGGATCATCGCCACCGCTGCTAAAGAGCAGGACATTCCGCTACAGCGCGATATTGTGGGCGTGGATACGGGTACCGACGGCATGGCAGGAGTATTGGCTTCCATTGACAGTGCGGCCACCTCGATTGGCTTCCCAATCCGTAACATGCACACCATTTCAGAAACCGGGCATACCCAAGATGTATTGGCAGCTATTCATGCCCTTACCCACACCCTGCACGCACTGGATGCCTTGCCAGACTTACAGCGGGAATTCCTCGATAACCATCCGCGTTTAGATCAAGCGAGCCCACTCCCTCATCAAGGTAGCGACAAGCCGGACAGTGAGGATGAGGATAGCGCAGAAGAGAGTAAAGAGAGCCACCTAGGTAACGCGAATCCTCAAAGCAAAAAAAATAAGAAGAGAGCGAAAAAGTAGAGCAGTCGTAAAATAAGCCCCAGCCATTTCTTGGCCGGGGCTTTATCAAACTTAGCGCCTCAAACGCTTCCTTGCATGGCCTGTTAGATATCTTCTAACAGGCCATTTTTGGTTAAACCCGCTATTTTCTATTCCTCTCTTCCTTTCTTCCTCTTTTCTACTCCTCTTTTCTACTCCTGGCCAGAGACTCTCTCCCACCTTCCACACCACTACCAAAGTCTTATGATTGCCACCAACGTTTTATAAACTAAAGTGGTAGGATATTTTTATTCATTAGATCCCCCTAGCAAAGCAATTACTTTATTAACGGAGCAATAAATGGGAGATTCATCGCAAGGATGGCGCCAT
The DNA here is from genome assembly GCF_007692655.1 of Halomonas sp. Taxonomy (GTDB): domain Bacteria; phylum Pseudomonadota; class Gammaproteobacteria; order Pseudomonadales; family Halomonadaceae; genus Vreelandella. Next base: position 6,853 of record NZ_REBQ01000129.1, on the reverse strand, counting down.
TGGACGCCACTGCTGGCTGGTCCGATACTTTGCATATTCGTACAGCTGCTGATGCCCGAATCGCTTATCGATCCCGCTCCTCGATTAGTGCTTGGCCTGACTGTCTGGATGGCAGTGTGGTGGGTAATGGAACCTGTCCCTATTCCTGTTACCTCTTTTCTGCCAATGATCCTCTTGCCGCTAAGCGGCGTAATGTCCCTGGATGATACCGTGGTCGGGTACGCTAACCCGGTCATCTACATGTATATGGGCGGTTTTATACTGGCGATTGCCATTGAGCGTTGGAACTTGCATCGTCGTATTGCGCTTAATATTGTCAGCCGCATTGGCAATAGCCTGCGCAGTATCGTACTGGGCGTGATGATTGCCTCTGCCTTTCTATCCATGTGGATTTCAAACGCTGCCACGGCACTGATGATGCTACCCATCGCGGTTGCATTGTTAGGGGAGCTGGATGAACGTGACCAGTTTGATGGCAAACAGAGAGATGCATTCGCACGCGTACTCCTCCTCACGGTGGCCTACTCGGCATCTATTGGGGGGTTAGCCACGATTATTGGCTCTGTACCCAATGCCATTGTTGTCGCCATGATTCCGCAGTTTTTTGAAGGAATAGAAATTAGCTTTTTGGACTGGATGCTGTTTGCCCTTCCGCTGACTCTGATATTGCTTGTTATCTTGTACGTCTATCTCACTCAGCTCTACGCAAAAGTTTCCAATTCACGTCTAGAGGTGAACTTCGTAGCACAAGAGCTTCAAAAACTGGGGCCTATGACCCATGAGGAAAAGCGCGTACTTGTAGTGTTTGTGATGACAGCGCTTGCCTGGGCTCTGCGAGGCTGGCTAGCGCCCTTTTTTGACATACCATTAAACGACACGCTCATTGCGATCATCGCCGCCGTCTCACTCTTCATTATCCCCGCCCACCGTGAAAAGCGTAGCTTGTTGATCTGGGACGATATGGCGCGTCTCCCGTGGGGGTTGTTTATTCTCTGGGGAGGGGGAATGACGCTGGCAGCCGCCTTCAGCGCCAGCGATTTAACGGGTTGGATCAGCCAACAGCTTGAGTTACTGGACGGGGCTAATTACTTCTTGCTGATCTTGTCTATGGTGCTGTTGATGCTGTTCTTAACAGAAATTATTTCAAATACGGCGACTGCCAATATGGCATTACCCATTACCGCTGGAATGGCTGCGACTATTACAACGGGCAACCCCCTTGGACTGATGGTCGCTGTTGCTCTAGCGACGACGTGTGCGTTCATGATGCCTATTTCCACACCTCCTAATGCCGCCGTTTTCTCCAGCGGGCGTATTTCTATCAAGGAGATGGCAAAAGCAGGCTTTGCGATGAATATCGTCAGTGCCATTATCATTACGCTATTTGTCTATTTTGTGATGCCCGTATTACTGCCTACGCCGTCATAAAATGAGCGAAAGATAAAAACCAGGCAACCAAAAAATAAGCCCCAGCCATTCCCTGGCCGGGGCTTTATCAAACCTTCCGTGTTTTACTTCACAAACATCCTGTCTGTGCGTCCATGTGTGTTTTAAGCTTTCCTAGCTTTATCTTCCTTGTTGCCACTTCCTTGTGGTGTGTACCCACAGTGGACCTTATTGGACCGTGTTTATCTAACCTAAGTTATCAAACCGGATTTTTTTAATTTTTCTATTGGAGCAAATTGATTTAATTTTTTTTCATGTGGCGAATACACCCGGCAGCGCTATACTTTTAGGCGTATCGGCAACGATATTGTTCTACAAGGACGTTACCACGCCTGAACCATCAACCATCCCTATCGTAGGAGGTCAGCGTGCGCGACATAATCATTAGCCATAAAACCAACGGACTGGATGTCATCTGTCGCCATTGTGGTAACACAGAGTCACCCAAGACTCCGTTTTTTAACCGCTTTCGCTTGGAAGGCACCGGTAAAGACAGCACCACTTTACGCTGCCTTAATTGTCAAACAGCGGTTGAAATACCAATGAATGAGCTAAACTCGCTTTACTATCACTACGCAAGTTAATGAAAAAGAATAGGTAGTTGATTAAATTCAGCTACCTTTTTCTTCGAATAAACATTATAAAATTAATGCAAGTGCAATGCTGGATTAATCAATATGAAATTTTTGCATTAAAAAACCCCAGCCAATCCTTGGCCGGGGTTTTGTCAGGTCATCCTTGATGCTTCTTCACGAACCTCCTGTTCGTTCATCCATGAGCTAAATAAGCAATCCTTGCTCAGATTCTTCCTTGTCGCGATCTCCTTTCGCTGTGCGCACACAGTGCGCTTTATAGACGTATGTTTATCTAACCTATGATATGTAGCGGCAAATAAATTGTTTTTAAAAGCTTTTTACGTTTTTTGATTGGCCACTTGCCAAGCTTTCAATTAAAAACATACAATCGCGCACGTATGCTCACCTTACAAGGATAACCCACGTGACTTCACATACTTGGTGGCCTGCCATCATGATAGGTTTGGCCGTTTCGCCCCTCGCTTTGGCGGATAGCTGGGAGGGAAGTATTGGCGCTGGAGTAGCATATGCTCCCGATTACCTTGGCAGTGATGACTATGACACGAGACTACTGCCCTCGCTACAGCTTAGCTATGGCGACACCCTGAGCATCAGTCCACGCAGCGGTATTGAGTGGCATGCTATCCGTAACGGTAGTTGGACCGTATCACCTTTTATTGGCTACACCTTTGGGCGTAACAATAAAGGCGACATTAGCGCCTTTGAAAAAGTGGATGGGGGTGCAACTCTTGGGGTACGCGTGGGTTATGCCCAAAGAGCGTGGTACCACAGTATAGCGGCTAGCACACCTATCACTGGCGATATGGACGGGACAGAGTTTGAAGTCGCTAGCGCTTGGCGCGCACCGCTTAGTGAACGGCTGTTTTTGTCTGTTTCGCCAAGTGTTCATTACGGAAATGAAAAGTGGACCGAGTCCCTGTTCGGCGTTTCTGCACACGACAGCGAACGTAGCGGCATAGCCACTTACGATCCGGGCGGTGGATACTGGCGCCTGGGTTTGAGCAGCAGCCTCACTTATGCCTTAACACCTGAATGGTCGGCAACCGGTTTCGTAGGAGCGAGCTACCTGACGGCTAATGCATCCGATAGCCCAATCGTGGAAGATCTCGGCAGTGAGTGGCAAACTATCACCGGTATATCACTCAACTACAGCTTCTAACGGTTCCACGTTTTCGACCAAGGAGCCTATCTAAATAAGGTTAAGGATGGTCATTAACAAAGGCAGGCAACGGCTCCGCTATCTATTTCGACACTTGTCTGGGGTTGGCCTTGTACTGGGCACACTGCTGTTTGCCTTTTCGCTGACGCCAAGCCTGCTACCTCGCCCGCTGGTGGCACAGGGGGTCGTTTCCGGGCTTAGCTTTACCGCTGGCTACGCCCTTGGCGTCGCCTTTCACTGGATGTGGGCGTATCTGCATATCCCCGAACCCAGCCTACGCGTTGAGCGAAAAATCAAGTGGGTAGCGGCAGCCATCTGTGCTGTCGTCGCGGGCATGTTCTTGTGGCAAGCGTCTGAGTGGCAAACGAGTATTCGCACGTTAATGGCAATGGAGCCGGCCAGCGGCACGCGTCCATTCTCCATTGGGCTCATTGCCTTGGCCATTTTTATCTCCTTGCTTTTTTTTGCCAAGCTGTTTAAGCGTACTTTCCGTTTGTTATCACGCCGTATGGCACATTTTTTACCCCGCCGAGTTTCCTATGTACTCGGCACGTTAGCTGCCGTAGCGCTATTTTGGTCGGTCATCGAAGGGGTAATTGTTTCATTTGCCCTACAAGCAGCCGACCGCTCATACCAACAGGTAGATGAGCTCATACAAGACGACCTTTCACCTCCCAGCGACCCAATGAGGCCCGGCAGTGCTGAGTCGCTGATTAGCTGGGAGGCGTTAGGCAGCCGAGGACGTCGTTTTGTTACCCGTGGCCCCAGCGGAGAACAAATAGGTAATTTTCTAGGTGAAGAAGCACTGGATCCTATACGCGTCTATGTTGGTTTAAACGCTGCTGAGTCCCCTGCTGAACGAGCCGAACTTGCATTAGCTGAACTTATCCGCGTGGGCGGATTTGAACGCTCAATATTAGTACTGGCGACCCCTACTGGACGTGGCTGGGTGGATCCTGCCGCTCAGGATACGGTGGAGTATCTTTATCGCGGCGATATCGCCACTATTGCAGCCCAGTACTCTTACTTGCCCAGCCATCTTTCACTGCTGGCAGAAGGGGAATATGGCGTCGAAAATGCCCGTGCGCTGTTCACCACTGTGTACGATTATTGGAGAACGCTACCCAGCGATGAACGCCCAAGGTTATATCTGTTCGGGTTGAGCCTGGGGGCGTTAAATTCAGATCTCTCCTTTGATCTTTACGATATTATTGATGACCCTTTTCACGGCGCGCTGTGGAGTGGCCCACCCTATCGTAGCGAAACCTGGCGCACCACGACCACCGGTCGTGATCCTGGCACACCCGCTTGGCTACCTACTTTCCGTGGCGGCTCCGTCGTGCGCTTTATGAACCAAGACCAGGGGCTAGATGTACCAGCCGCCGAGTGGGGCGACTTCCGTATTGCCTACCTGCAATACGCGAGTGATCCGATTACTTTTTTTGAACCCGCTGCGTTCTGGCGTGAACCTGACTGGATGCGCGAGCCACGCGCCCCAGATGTTTCGCCAGATCTACGTTGGTACCCCATAGTGACTATGTTGCAACTGCTGGCCGACCTTGCCACCGGTACGGCACCTCCCGGCTTTGGCCATGAAATAGCCGCCGAGCACTATATTGACGCCTGGGTGGCTCTTTCCGAGCCAGAAGGATGGAGTGACGAGGAGCTGGCACGGTTACGTGAGCATTTTATTCAAGCGCGGGAAACAGGCAAATGACGCTGTTTTACCCAGGATAGCTTATGCCTACTATGCAAAGTGGCGCTACCTTAGTGCCATGCTTTGAGCAGTAAAAACCGTGAGCATTGAAGCACGTGATTTTTACCGCAATGGACCTAACCATCGCCAAGCGCAAGCGAGCAGCTTTGCGCTGGTTAGGCGCCAGTTCGATTTTCGATCGATAGAGATTGGCCGCTGGGTCACCAGCACCGAGCGTGACCGAGCAGCGACGCTATTTCACGATGCCCTCTGCGATCTTATGCTTATTCTACAAGGGCCAGAGGCGCTGATTTCGCTACGTGGCTCACTGGCATTGCAATATGGCAGTGGTGGTCGCCCCGGCGTTTCTGCTCATTACGATCCCCGTCAACGCAGCTTTTCGCTCGCCAAAAATGCGGGGCCAGGGAGCATTGCTCACGAGTGGTTTCATGCCTTCGATCACTACATCGCCGATAAATGTTTCCGTGGCACCCCTGCCGGCATGTTCGCTTCCGCCGCTTGGCTAACCGATGCAGCCCCTGTACCTCACCCGCTTAATCATTTACTGATGCGCTGCTTTAACGTCATTTTGCTCCAGCCAGACGGCGATCAACCCAGCGAGCTGTTCAAGCATTCGGTGAAGATGGATAAAACTCTCGGCCAACTTTATTACAGCAAACCCGAAGAGCTTTGTGCCCGCGCTTTTGAAGCCTTTGTACAAGACGCAGCGATCACTAATCACTTCTTGGTTAAAGGCACCAAAGCGTCACCGGAAGCAGAAAAAGGGCTCTATCCCCAGGGCGAGCAGCGGAAAAGGATCAATGGCGCGTTTGGGGAGTATTTTGGCAGGCTGGGCAAAGCGCTGGGGCGTGAGATTTAGGGGCTGCTGGAATCTGTTTTCGAATTAGCAGCCTCTCGGTTCTCGCGCCTAATGCTTTCCAATAACTCCAGAAGTTCAGGTACGTTTTCCTGAATAATGCTCCAAATCGTATCGTCATCAATACCGAGATAGGCATGAATCAATCGGTTACGCGTTGCGATAACTAAACGCCAAGGAACCTGTGGATATTTTTTTCTTACTTCTTCAGGGATTCTAGTCGCCGCTTCTCCGATAAGCTCTAAATTACGTAGCGTGGCATCGTAGGTCAGGTCATGTTTGAGGAAACTAATTTGATCCAGTCCCTCTGTGTAGGAAAGCACTTTTTTGCCAAAACCGATCATGTCATCAATGTAGAAGCGCCATTCTCGCTGTGGGCGTTGCTCAGACATGCAGCGCCTCACTTTCAACGTAGGGCCTCAATTCATGGCGAAGGGCCTTGTCAGTCACAAGGTCGATGGGATAACCGAGCAAATCTTCTAAATAAAACTGCACGCCAAAATACCGCGCAGAGGTTGCAGGGCCATCGAAACACACAAGAATATCAATGTCGCTATCCTCATTAGCGTTGTCGCGGGCCATAGAACCAAAAAGAGCAAGCTCCTTCACATTAAACTGCTCAGTCAATATCGGCTTGTGGTCGTGTAATAGACGCAACGTCTCTTCTTTATTCATGTAGCCCTCTTCAAAGCGGACATACTGGGCAGCCTTATTAAAAGCCCTGCTATCAGACTACTCTAGCGTATTTTATGCCAAGACATAATTCTATTCATACCGGTTCAACTGCTCAGCCAGGGCACCGCTGCTTAACCTACGTATAAACCTGAACTCCACTATCCCCAGGGCGAGCAGCGGAAAAGGATCAATGGCGCGTTTGGGGAGTATTTTGGCAGGCTGGGCAAAGCGCTGGGGCGTAACACATTTAAGCAGCAAGCAATAAGATAAAACGTAATGACATAACACTAGGGGTCGGGTCTACACTCATTAGTGTTAACACTAGGCGGTATCAACATAGGTTGTTGTAAACATAGGTTGTTGTAAACATAGGCTGTTGTAAACATAGGTTGTTGTAAACATGG
>NZ_REBQ01000159.1 GCF_007692655.1 Halomonas sp. | reverse complement strand
GCCGCAAGGAATCAAGCTATCGCTTCTTTTCTTGCACTCTTCTATTGATATCAGCGCTAAACTTAGGTGGATGCCATGGTGGGCTATGCCTTCGCCGACGGCTGGCAGGCGCAGATCAACGTCAACAACCTGAACGATAAAGAGTATGTGGCCAGCTGTGAATACTGATGCTATTACGGCGAATCCCGCAGTGTGATCGGCAGTGTGAAATATAGCTGGTAAAGCCGATTGCAACCCCCAACGCCCGGTCGTACTAGCGGGCGTTTGCATATCTGGGGTATGCCTTGGGGCTTTGAGGTATATCTAAATAAGGTGTCACACATTTCTACCTATACTGAGGATGCTGGCAGCTCACCTTTGAGCAGATCAGCTCACTCAGGAATAGGTCATGCCACATTTACCCCGTCGATCCATCTGTATCCTAACGTTTGTGCTACCCGCTGTATTAGTCGGTTGGGCACCACTGGCCGCCGCGCAGGCAATCAACAGTGAAGTATTAATCGCAGAAGAATCAGACCCCAACCGGCTAGGCTGGATGCAAGGCTTTCCTCCTGCCCCTGAACGGGTCATTGGCCAACCTGACGCCAACTACTTTAGCTTCCCTAAAATGCGCTGGACGGTGTGCCACTTCCGCGAATTGCTACCCACCAAACAGGTAAGTAGAGGATTAGGCGCGCCTGTGCCGCCCGCCTACGCACTGGATGACGCTATCAATGAGGTGATGTTTACCCCGCTTGACGGTAATGAACCCATGTCATGGCAGACGTCGCTAAACGAAAATTACACCGATGGCGTGCTGATTCTGCATCAGGGGCAAGTGGTTTATGAATACTACGCCGGTTGCTTAGATGAAGCTGGCAAGCATGGGGCCATGTCAGTAACCAAATCGATGACCGGCCTGTTAGGAGAGATCCTGGTCGCTGAAGGCGCATTGGATGAAAAAGCGCTTGTTGGCGACATATTGCCAGAACTAGCCGATAGCGCTTTTGGCAATGCCACCGTGCAGCAGTTGCTAGAAATGACGACAGGTTTGGCCTATAGCGAAGATTACAGCGATCCCAATGCGGAGGTCTGGGCGTACAACGCAGCAGCAAGCCCGTTCCCAAAACCAGAAGGCTACTCTGGGCCACGCACGTACTATGAGTATTTAGCCACCGTACAGCCGGAAGGTGAGCATGGCCAGGTGTTTGGCTACAAAACAATCAATACCGATGCGCTCGGTTGGGTAATTGCGCGCACCACGGGCGAGTCGGTGACGTCGTTGCTGTCGTCACGAATTTGGCAACGCATAGGTGCTGAGCAAGATGCTTACTTCACCGTTGACTCCATCGGAACACCGTTTGCTGGCGGTGGTTTAAGCGCGGGCCTGCGGGATATGGCCAGAGTAGGGCAGTTAGTGCTGAATGAAGGCATGATTGACGACGAGCGACTATTTCCAGCTGCTGCGGTAGAGCGCATCCGGCAAGGTGGCGACAGACAAGCGTTTGCCACTGCAGGTTACCGCACTTTACCTGGCGGCAGTTACCGTGGCATGTGGTGGATGCTGCATAACGACCATGGAGCATTCACTGCCCGGGGCGTGCATGGGCAGACTATCTATATTGACCCCACCGCCGAGATGGTAATAGTGCGCTTTGCATCGCATCCAATGGCATCCAATGCCGCCAACGACCCCACCTCGCTCCCAGCCTATCAAGCGGTAGCTGAGTATTTGTTGGAGAAAGCCCCTTAGACCAGAACTGCCAGCCGCTCCGTCTTTTTATTATGTACTATCATTGCAGTCAATGATGTCAGTGATAGCATTGAGGAAGGTGTGAAAATGGCAACTATTACGGTGCGTAATTTAGATGATGGACTCAAAGCGCAGCTCCGCGTTCAAGCGGCGAACCAGGGGTTCTCTATGGAAGAAAATATTCTTCGCAATACGCTAGTAAAGCCGCAAAAGGGTGGGTTGGGAAGTCGTATTCATCAGCGTTTTGCCACTGAGGGCGGGCTGGATTTAGCGTTGCCAAAACGTGTCGACTAGCTATCGTCTCCCCCTGCTTAAGGCGGCTTATACTTTTATGATCCGCGGCGTTATTGCACAACTATCTCCGTTTCCGCAATGGATTGGCAACGCTTATGCGGCACACAAATCGGGCTGCCGCTTTCGGGGTCATGGATGATATGGGCATCAAGGTCAAATACGCGCTTGAGATTGGTCGAGGTAAAGACCTCGCTAGGTGCGCCGCTGGTGACGATACGGCCATCGCACATCATCACTAACTGATCGGCATAGGCGGCGGCCAGGTTTAGATCGTGGAGCACCAGTAGCAGGGTGCGGCCTTTTTCATGGGCTAGGCGCGAAAGTAGCTCCAGCAAATCAACCTGTACCTTCAGATCCAGAAAGGTAGTGGGCTCATCAAGCAGGATCAGGTCGGTTTGCTGGGCCAGCACCATGGCAATCCAGCAGCGCTGGCGCTGGCCACCGGAAAGTGTGTCGACACTGCGGTCGGCAAACGTAGTCACATTGGTAAACGCCATCGCCTCGCGAATGGCATCGGCGTCCTGCTTGGTATTTCTCTGCCACAAGCCCTGATGGGGAAAACGCCCCATTCCCACCAGCTGTTTCACACTTAGCCCCTCCGGGGCAACCGGCCCTTGGGGAAGAATTCCCATGCGCTTGGCCACCTCACGGGTATTGCTACGGTGGATATCCTGACCATCTAAATAGACATGTCCGGCACTTGGTCTAAGCGTGCGGGCAAGGGTTTTCAGCAGCGTCGACTTGCCGCTCCCGTTTGGCCCTAGTAACACCGTTAACTTGCCCTCCTCAATGTGGATGTCAACGCCATTCAACACTAACTGAGCATCATAGCCCGCATATAGACATTCACCTGTCAGGCGCTGCTGCTGGTCAGTAGGGAGTGTCATGGATTAGCTCATTATGGTTGACGAAACAGGCCGCACGGTAAGGCAAAGCATTCTCATTTTCAATATTCGCTGTTTTCAGGGCGAGACTCAGTTCGCTACCTGTAGGCATCTAAGCGGGATGAGTAAGAAAGAGAGTGTCGTTATATCGAACGCGTTGTTGCTTCCGGGTAGACCTTAAGAAACTTATATGCATAATACAATCATTATCATTTGTATGTGTATTACGTTTTGCATGTAAAGTTCACTCATAAGGGATCAAAAAAAGATGCGGGTCAATAAACGCCAGGTAGTTTGGCCGACGGTAACGCTAGCGGGATTAATAGCAGTCACCCAGGGGGTTGCGCAGGAAACGACAGCGAATGATGTGCAAAGTGGGCGAGGTGGCTCTGAACAAACAGTGGTAGTGACCGCCTCACGTACCAGTGCCACCAAGGAAGACTCGCCCCAGACGGTGCGTATTATTAGCCAGGAAGAGATTACTCAACAGCTGCAAATTACCACCGACTCATCGCAAATCCTGAGTAACTTGCTGCCTTCCTATTCGCCTAGCCGCCAAAAAATGAGCGGTAGTGGTGAAACTCTACGTGGGCGCACGCCATTGATTTTGATTGATGGTATACCGCAATCAAATCCGCTGCGCCCTACCGGACGTGAAGCCCATGTCATCGACTTTTCCATGGTGGAGCAGATTGAAGTGATTCAAGGCGCCAACGCAACCAATGGGGTAGGGGCGGCGGGCGGTGTTATCAATTTGATTACTAAACGTCCAGAGCCTGGATCGTTTAATCAGCATGTGGAAGCACAGGTCACAACGCCCACCAGTGAGCTGGACAGCGACACGATCAGTTATAAAACTACCTACGGCGTCAGTGGTAATAGCGGCGATATTGATTATCTGTTTTCGGCCAGCCTTGAGGACCAAGGCCTATTCCTGGATGGCAATGGTGACCCTGTGGGGGTGGACAATACTCAGGGAGACCTAATGGATGCCCGCTCATTCGATATTTTGGGCAAGCTCGCTTATTGGTTCGATGAAAACCAGCGGCTGCAGTTTACTCTGAATCATTACAATATTGAGGGGCACAACAACTACGTCAGCGTAACGGGGGATCGCGCCAATGGCGTGGTGACCACATCAGAGCGTGGTACGCCTGAGGGTGATGCACCCTATAACCGCGTGTGGACGACCGGGCTAAGTTACGATCACTACGATTTAGCCGGTATGCACCTGAGCGCACAGGCGTTTTATCAAGATTACGAAGCGCTGTTCGGTGCCACCAATTCGGCTACGTTCCAGGATCCAGCGATTGCCCCCGTGGGTACGTTTTATGACCAAACCATGGCAGCCACCAGCAAGTTCGGTACCAAATTCTCGCTGACCAAAGATGACATGTGGGATGAGCGTCTGAAGGTGACTGTTGGTTTTGATACCTTGTTCGATGAAACCGAACAGTATCTGTATCAAAGTGATCGCACCTACGTGCCGCCCACCGAATATACAGACCTGTCACCTTTCTTGCAGGTTGATGTGCGTCCGGTAGATTCTCTGCTGCTTTCCGCTGGCGCCCGCTATGAATACGCTAAGTTGAGTATTGATGACTATCAAACTGTGGCGGCCAATAACGGCGTTGCTGTTGAGGGAGGTGACCCCAGCTTTAATGAAACGCTTTATAATATTGGTGCTGTGTGGAAGCCGGTGGACCACTGGAGCCTGTTTGCCAATTACTCTGAGGGGTTTTCTATTCCAGATGTTGGCCGCGCATTGAGAGGAATTAGTGCTCCAGGGCAGTCGGTCAATAACATCGATAACCTGAGCCCAATCGTCACTGATAATATTGAGACAGGGGTGCGCTTTGAGAATGGACGCTTGGCCGCTGAGCTTAGCTATTACGAATCTTCTTCCGACTTCGGCAGTCGCTTAACAGAGGTAGACGATGTCTTCTATATGCAGCGCCAGGAGACTGAGATCAAAGGCCTCGAAGCATCGGTGGATTATCAGTTTAACAATCAGCATGCTGGCCGCTTGGCGTATTCACGCATGGAAGGCCGTTACGACAGCAACGACGACGGCAACCTAGATGCCAAGTTGTCGGGACTGGATGTGTCACCGGATCGTCTGACGGCTAGCTGGTCCGCTAATTGGACAGATAATCTATCCACCTTTGTGCAGGGCAACTATGCTTTCGATAAAACCTTCGATGAAGCTAATCGTGAGTTTGATGGCTATCTGTTGATGGATGCTGCTGTGGGCTACCAACTGCCCGTTGGCAAGGCCAATGTTGGGGTCTCCAACCTACTTGATGAGCAGTACGTCAC
>NZ_REBQ01000194.1 GCF_007692655.1 Halomonas sp. | reverse complement strand
TGGCGGTTCTGGTTTGAGGGCAATCCTTGGGTTTCAAAGGCGCGCTAGGTGTGCTCAGTGCCCTGTAAACACTTTACCGCCTGCTCAAGCACCGGCGTTAGGGGCGCCCTCCATTGGTGGGTGAGTAGTGGATCCGCCCGGGTCACGCCCAGGGAAAGCGATGCTAATGGCATGCCCCGCTCATGGGCGGCGCGGCAGAAGCGGTAGCCGGAAAACACCATCAATGAGGTGCCGACGGCTAATACCGCACTCGCATTATCAAGGCCCCTTTGCGCCGCTAATCGCCGGGCTGGAGGCACCACATCACCGTAATACACCACGTCCGGCTTCAAGATTCCGCCACAGCGCGGGCAGTCGAACACCTTAAAAGGGCTAAAATCGGTTTCCAGGTCTGCGTCGCCGTCCGGGGCATGGCGTGCATCCAAGCCAGCAAAGTAGGGGTTCATCGTGGCCATCTGGCTATGCATGGCATGACGCATCATTGTGTAATCGCAGCGCATGCACTTCACAATATCCGCCCTGCCATGGAGATCAACCACCCGCTTGGAGCCCGCCCGCTGGTGTAGGCGGTCCACGTTTTGGGTTACCAGCAGCTCGATAAACCCCATGGACTCCAACGCCGCCAGGGCTTTATGCGCGCCGCTCACCTGGGCTTCCCGCATCGCTTTAAAACCCACTAATGCCCGCGCCCAGTAGCGCTGACGCACCGGAAAGGAGCCCATAAAATCGCCATGCTGTACCGGTGGCGGCCGCTTCCACTGGCCATCCGCATCGCGGTAATCGGGGATGCCGCTATCGGTGCTCACACCGGCGCCGGTAATCACCCATAGTTTAGGGTGCTGCTGAATAAAACCAGCCAGCTCTTCGCCCGCCTGCACAACACTGGTTACTTTTTCCACGGCCTGCGTCAATGAATCACCCTAGGCAATATTGTGACAAGTAAACGATACTGTACGACAACCAACATCCGCGCAACACGCAAAGGCACCTCATTTTAAGGAGCGTCTGATGCAACAGTCTGAACAACGTTCTTCTCAACACGACCATGATGTCATCATTGTCGGCGGCGGCATGGTGGGTGCCGCACTGGCGGCTCGATTAGGCCATACGGGCATTTCTGTCGGGCTGGTTGAACAGGGCGATGCCCCTTCCCCGCCCAGCGACGATTATGACTTGCGAATCTCATCGCTGAACGCGCGTTCACTGGCGTTTATCAAGGCCAGCGGCACCGACCTGCCGGAAGAGCGCAGCTGCCCTTTTCGCCATATTGATGTCTCCAATCAGGACGGCACGGGGCATTCGCTGTTTTCTGCTGAAGATAGCGACATGGAAGACTTCGGTATCTTTATCGAAAATCTTACCCTGCAATATGCGCTCTGGCAGCGCTTGGAAGCGCTGCCCAGCGTGACCTGCTATACCCAGTGCGAGCCACTCAGTACCCTCGCAACAAGCGCTGCTCGCATGCTCGAGCTGGATAACGGCAAAACCCTGAGCGCCCGCCTGATAGTTGGCGCCGATGGCGCGCGTTCAACGCTGCGCGAGCTGGCGGGGATCAGCGTGACGAGCTACGACTACCATCAGCGGGCCTTGATCGTAAATGTGGAAACCGAGCTGCCCCAGCAGGATGTAAGCTGGCAGGTCTTTACCCCCACAGGCCCCATTGCCATGCTGCCACTGCCCGGCCACCGCGCATCACTGGTGTGGTATGACAGCGACAACGTCACCAAGGCCCGTGAACAGCTGGACGATGAGGCGCTTAAAGCAGCGATTGAAATGGCGTTCCCTAAACGCCTGGGCAACCTCACCCGCATCGTCGCGCGGGCCAGCTTTCCGATTAAACGCCAACACGCCCAGCGCTACATCGGCAAGCGCCTGGCGCTGATTGGGGACGCAGCCCATGTGGTGCATCCGCTGGCAGGGCAAGGGTTAAATATTGGTCTCCACGACGCCGATACCCTGGCCGACATTATCGTCAAAGGCCGCGACCCTGGTGACTACATCAACCTGCACCGCTTCGAGTGCCAACGCCGGGTGGCAAACCAAGCGATGATCGCCGCCACCGATAGCTTTCACCATGTGTTCACCGGACCCAAAACGCTCCGTCAGCTGGGCGATTTAAGTCTGCAGCTCGCCGAACGCTTCCCCCTCGCCAAGCGCATGATGATGCAGCAAGCCAATGGGTTGAATCCGTTTAAAATGCGCTAAACAGGTCTACGCTAAGAGGACGACCATGATGTGGTCGATAACAATCACAATGAAGCCTCTTATAAGGAAACCCTATGGCGCTTACACAACGGACCTCGTTACTAACGGTGTCGGCATTTGCCGGACTCAGCCTGTTTGCCTCCTCATCGTTAATGGCCTGGGACGGTCTGGTAGAAAAGCAGACCTTTGAGATGGAGAACTTCACTACCCAAGGGGGAGAGACCATTCCCGAGGTCACCGTGGGCTGGGAGGCCTACGGCGAGCTAAACGACGCCCGCGATAACGTTATCCTAATTACCCACTTCTTCTCAGGCACCAGCCATGCGGCAGGCCGCTATGATCCCGATGGCGAACCCACCGGCTACTGGGATGCCATCATTGGCCCCGGCAAAGCGTTAGATACCGATGAGTACTACATTATTTCCTCGGATACCCTGGTCAACCTCGGCGCCAACGACCCCAACGTCACCACCACCGGGCCCGCCTCTACCAACCCCGAGACCGGCGAACCCTGGGGGATGGATTTTCCCGTGGTGACCATCCGTGACTTTGTCGAGGTGCAGCGCGAGCTGTTAGAGAGCCAAGGCATTGAATCCCTGCATGCGGTGATGGGCGCCTCCATGGGCGCACTGCAGGCCATAGAGTGGGCCAGCGCCTACCCTGACCGAGTCGAGCGCCTGATACCCGTCATCGGCGGCGGCGTGGCCGACCCCTGGCTGCTGGCCACACTAAGCGCCTGGGCAGCGCCGATACGGTTAGATGCCAATTGGAACGAGGGTAACTACTACGACGGCGAGCCACCCACCGACGGCCTGAAGGAAGCGCTTAAGCTAGTCACACTCAACGCCAACCACTGGCAGTGGGCCAACGAAACCTTTAACCGGGACTGGGCCGATGAAGAGCGCGACCCAGCCCAGGATATCCATGCCCGCTACGCCATTGAGCAAACCCTGGATGACATCGCCGCCGCCCGTGCTGAGCTTTCCGATGCCAACCACTTGCTCTACCTGGTGCGCGCCAACCAAGCCTTTATCGCAGGCCACGGCGACTCGTTAGAGGAAGGCCTTGCCGCCATCGAAGCACCGACACTGATGCTCTACAGCGAAAACGATCTGGTCTTCTCCCCCGAAGGCGTGCGCCATACTGCAGAATTGATTGAAGCGGATGGCACTGAAGTGACCCTTGAAACCCTGGAAGGCAATCGGGGCCACCTGGATGGTGTCTTATCCATTGATCAAGCCAGCGATACACTGCGGGCGTTTTTGCAGTAACAGGTTGGGCGCTGACTTAAGCCTAAAGCCAGCGTCCGACTTAAGCGGTAGCGCGCCTGCTAAAGCTTTTGAAGGGCATTAACCATAATGTAAGTGCCCAGAATGAGAAGTGAAATAAAGAATACATGGCGAAACATTTTCTCGGACAAATGTTCTCTTATTCGCTGCCCGAGAATCATCCCAGCGAGCGCGGGAAGCACCGCAACTGCCGACATTGCGCCAGTTTGGAACGTCAAGAAATTGGCCTGTTGCAGCGCCGCCGCAAGCGCCACGGTGGAGACAGTAAACAGCATGCCCATCGCTTGAATCAGCATGTTCCGTGGCAGCCCAATGGCTTGGAGGAACATCACGCCCGGTACAGCAAATGAGCCCGTCATTCCAGTAAGCACCCCATTCGCAGAACCAATTAACGGCCCTGCCCAACGCTCATGGCGGCTTGGCACAACAATCTTGATCCCGACCAGGCTCACTACAGCGTAAATAATCAGCAAACTGCCCAAGAGCGCCGTCAGATACGTGAGATTAACGCGCGTCAGTGCTGCTGCACCAATCCAGACAGTAAGAGTAGCCATCCCCAGAAATGGCCAAAGTCGAACCAAGAGTGCTCTTGCGTTTCCGCCCACCATTGACTGCCAAATGTTCGTAACAAATGAGGGAATAAGCATCAGCGCCATGGCCGTTGGCAGATCCAGCGCGACGGTAAGCAGCGCTAGGCTAACCGGCGGGAGTCCAAGGCCAATCACGCCCTTAACGCTTCCTGCAATCAAGAACGTGCCCGCCACTACTAATAGGGATGCGAAATCAACCATGTCTGCCTCCGATACGTAGCCACTAGCAATATATCGGATAAAGACGGCGGCCAATAAAAAAACACTATCAATTGACAGGATGAAGGCTCATAGATGTTAGCGATGCCCACGCTCCGTGCTGACGTTGGCACCACGTAACAAGTCAAAGCACCTACCTTGACTGCCCGGATTAAACCCAGGATGCGAGACGCACATTTTATTCAGTCATACGCCGAGGGCCGGCTCCTTTCTCGCCTAATTTATCGTAAGGGTTAAGAAGCTTGCACCTTTCAAGAGAAAGGCAACCACATCCGATGCAGTCTGTCATCATATCTCTCAGTTCGATTAACTGCGTTATCTTCCTGTTGAGCTCACCTTGCCACCTAGAACCCAGTTTTTCCCAATCATCAAGGGTGACGCGGGTATGATTCGGAAGCTCTTCAAGTTCAAATAAAATGTCTTCCAGAGAGAAGCCTGTACGCTGAGCAACCTGAATGAGAGAGACGATCCGAATGACATGTTTAGGATACTGCCTATGGTTAGAGGCGTTTCTATGACTTTTGATCAATCCCTTCCTTTCATAGAAATGCAGCGCTGACACTGATACCCCTGTCCTTTCACTTAACACACCTACCGATATCCATTCAGGCATACATTTATTTTTCATCTCTCTCTTGACCTCAACTTAAGTTGAGGTATCAGAATAGTCCTAAGTCAAAGCCACCTCAAGCTCACCGCCTGAGATAACCTTTTATTAAAAAAGAGTATTTCTAAAGCCTAACCAACAACACCCTTGAAAAAATCAACCCAGAGGATTTTAAAATGAAAGTACTTGCCTTCGGCGCTAGCAACAGCAAAAGCTCCATCAACAAAAAGCTGGCTTTTTATGCAGCACAACAAATCAACGACGCAGATATTTCATTAATCGACCTTAACGACTTTGAAATGCCAATATTTAGCGAAGACAGAGAAAAGG
>NZ_REBQ01000143.1 GCF_007692655.1 Halomonas sp. | reverse complement strand
ATACGATTGCTCAAAATGGAACCGATACCATCACTACCTTAAGTGGTTTATGCCTTCCACCCCACGTCGTTCCACCATTGTTGAAGTCGCCCGTTTGGCAGGCGTTTCCAAAACCAGCGTCTCGCGCTATTTTGGCGATGAGCGTCAACGGCTATCGGCTCCACTTCAAACCCGCATTGCCCATGCGGCCGATAGGCTCGGTTACCAGCCGAATCAAATGGCACGCGGGCTGAAGGGTGGGCGCTCTAAACTGATAGGCATGTTGGTTGCCGATATACGTAATCCATTTTCAGTGGCCATCACTCACGGTGCAGAGCAAGCATGCCATCAATATGGTTACTCGTTGGTAGTGTGTAATACCGACAACGACCCAGAGCAAGAGCGCAGGCACCTGGAGTTACTTAGCGCCTATCAAGTGGAGGGTTTGGTGGTGAATGCGTCTGGCAGCCCCGAGCGGCAGCTGCATAGATTTATCAGCCAAGGGACGCCCGTTGTACTGCTAGACCGCGAGGTCGACCATGTGGAAGCAGAAGTCGTCGGGCTTGATAACCATCTAGCGGTGGATATGGCACTCGAACACTTGGCTGACCAGGGCTACCAAGCCGTGCTATATGTTAGCGAAGCGCCTGAGCAGTCCACCACGCGCCAAAGGCGTTTGTCGCGCTTTCACCGCGCTGCCGCGCAGCGTGGGCTGAGCCATGCCACCTTACTGCTTGATCCATCAGAAGAGGCTGATGTGTTCAAGGCGCTAAGCAACTTCTTAGCCACCCACCCACACCACGCCTGCGCGGTCTTATGCGGTAACGGCAATGCCACCCTCGCTGTGACCCGGCTGTTCCAGCAGCTTGGTTTGCAGCTTGGTGAGGTAGGCTTAATGGGGATCGATGAGCTGGACTGGTGCGCCTTAATCCCTCCCGGCATTACCACCCTTGCCCAGCCCACCGACTCGATCGGCAAAACGGCGATTCACTGTTTGATGCACCGTATCACCCCGGTCACCATACCGATGCCGACAGCACTGAGCTTTGCTCCTGAGTTGATCAAACGCGGCTCCACCCAGCTATAATTTTTAGAGCACGAACAAAAAAACATGCACCCAAATGGTATCGTTCCCATACGTTTAACATTAACAACACCAAGAGATTATGACCATGCCCAACACCCTCTCTAGCTCACCAGAAATCCTTACCTTTGGCGAAGCCATGGCCATGCTTGTGGCTGATACGCCGGGCGACTTATCCGGTATCGAGCGCTTCCACCGCCGTTTGGCAGGCGCCGATAACAATGTCGCTATCGGCCTCTCAAGGCTAGGCTTTCACGTCGGCTGGTTAAGCCGAGTGGGAACCGATAGCTTCGGGGATTTTATTCAGGCGGCTTTAACCGCGGAAGGTATCGATGGCCGCTATATTCATACCGATGCAGAGCACCCCACCGGACTGCTCTTCAAAGAGCGCGCCCAGGGCGGCGCCGATCCGCGAGTAGAGTATTTTCGACGTGGCAGTGCTGCCAGCCATCTCACTATTGATGATGCAAAGGGTATCGACTTTCAGGCGCTGAACCACCTTCACGCGACGGGCATTACCCCGGCGTTATCTGAGAGCGCCTGCCAGCTAAGCAAACACTTGATGGAACAGGCCCGCGCCCAGGGCGCTACTATTTCCTTTGACCCCAATTTACGGCCATCACTGTGGCCCAGTGAAAACGTTATGCGCGCGACCCTCAATGAACTCGCCGGCCGCGCCGATTGGGTATTACCAGGCCTCTCCGAGGGCCAACTGCTGACCGGACAGAAGACGCCTTACGACATAGCAGGCTACTATCTGGATCAGGGTGCCTCAGCGGTCATCATCAAGCTGGGGCCGGAAGGAAGCTATTACCGCGGCAACTTGGATGGGCAAGAGGAGAGCTTTACCGTCGCTGGCTGCCCGGTAGCTGAGGTAGTCGATACTGTCGGTGCTGGCGATGGTTTCGCGGTCGGTGTTATCAGTGCGCTGTTGGACGGAGGTACCGCTCGCCAGGCAGCCCAGCGCGGCAACTTAATTGGCGCTCAGGCTATCCAGGTAGTGGGTGATATGGAGGGCTTGCCTAACCGCGAGCAGCTCCAAGCGCTTGAAGCCGGGCTGCCCATGGCCTAACTCGCCGTGCTTGTTGGTAATAAAAAGCTGGTAATAAAGAGTTTTTAATAAAGAGCTGGCAATAAAGGGTTTGTAATCAAAGTTTTAAATAACAGGTGTTTAATAACAGGCTTTTCACCAAGGAGATAACAATGAAAAAGCGTCTCGTGGTTCAAGGACGGCTCAGCGATGACCAGATAGCGGCGCTTAGCGACCTGTTTGAGGTGGATGTGCTGGCAAAATCAACCGCCCTGGATGATCCTGACAATCTCGCTCTGCTGGCCGAGGCCCACGGCCTGATTGGCTCCGGCTTGGCGATTACCCCCCAGTTACTGGACGCAGCGCCCAACCTGAAAGTCATCGCCACTATTTCGGTGGGCTATGACACCATCCCCGTTGATGAACTCACTCAACGCGGCATTATGCTGTGCAATACGCCGGATGTGCTGACCGAAACCACCGCCGACACCGGCTTTGCGCTGATCATGGCCACCGCCCGCCGGGTGGTGGAATTAGCCGAGTGGGTTAAAGCGGACAAATGGCAAGCCAGTGTAGGCCCCGGCCTATTTGGTAGCGATGTGCATGGCAAAACCCTCGGCATGGTGGGGTTTGGCCGCATTGGTCAGGCGGTAGCCCGACGCGGCGCCCTGGGATTTGGCATGCAGGTGCTCTACGCCAACGCCTCCCCTAAACCCGCCCTCGAAACAGAGCTTGGCGCCCAGCGCCGCGAGCTCAACGAACTGTTAGCCGAGGCTGATTTTGTCTGTGTGACGGTACCGCTGACCGCCGAAACCGAACAGCTGATCGGCGCCCAAGAGTTTGCGCTAATGAAACCCTCGGGCATCTTTATCAATATCGCCCGCGGCAGAGTCGTCGATGAAAGCGCTTTGATACACGCCCTTGAGAACGGTGTGATTCAAGCCGCCGGACTGGATGTGTTTGAGCAGGAGCCACTGCCTGCTTCGTCACCGCTGCCCAAAATGGCCAATGTGGTTGCCCTGCCCCATATCGGCTCGGCTACCCATGAAACCCGCGACGCCATGGCCCAACGGGCGGTGGACAATATTCGCTTGGCGCTTCAGGGTGAACGCCCTATCAGCTTAGTCAACGAGGAAGTCTATCAATGAATTCTGCGATGAATACGACCACACCTCTCTGCCTACTGTTTGACTGCGATGGCACCCTGGTAGATAGCGAAATACTACTTGCCGAGGTGATGGGTGAGATTCTGCCCGAATTCGGTTTACCCTTTTCAGCACGGCAATATATGGATGAATTTCGCGGGGTGCGTTTTCATACCATCGTGCAAACCCTGGAGAGCCGTTTTCAGGCATTGGAAGAGGGCCAATTTGTACAGCTTGAAGCGGGTATGCGGGCGCGTATGGAAGCGCGCATGCGAGCCGAGCTGGTGGCCATTCCAGGCATGCCCGATGCGCTGGAACAGTTAAACAGCCATCCCAAAGCCGTGGTTTCCAATGGCCCTGAACGCAAAATTCGCTGTGCGCTGGAGAGCACTGAGCTAGGCCACCATTTTGCTAGCAGGCTGTTTAGCGCCTATACCCTGAATGTTTGGAAACCCGACCCCGAGCTCTATCTAAAAGCCGCCGCCGCCATGGGTTACTCACCAGCAGCGTGTGTGGTGATCGATGATGCGGCGGTGGGTGTGGAGGCAGGCTTGGCGGCGGGTATGCATGTTATTCACCTCAACCACTTTCCTAATCAAGAAGTAACCCCTACAGGCGCCATTGGTATCCACCACGCCAGCGAACTTCCCGCCGCTATTGCACGCTTATCGACAACCACTCCCGCTTAGCGGCTGGAGGGAGCCAGGCGGCGTTTAAAAGTAGGTGGCGAAACGCTCCTTAACGGTGAGTTGATCATCAACGAGTAATAGCTGGCGCCACTTGTCGAAGGTTAAACAGGGGTGGGAGGCGCCAAAAGCGACGATATCACCCACCTCGACACCCTGAACCGTATCGGGAAGGCGCACAAAGGTGTGCTGATCCATGATTTTGGTCACTTTCCAATCTGTGACCGGCAATGATTGCGAGGGGGCACCTCCTTCCCGGAATCGACGCAGGACAACGGGTAGCTGGTCATGACCAATATCGCGCTTACCCAGCGCCACAATCGCCAGCCCAGGTTCGGGAAGCGACTGCACCTGGGCAAACACCTCTAGCGCAGGCTCAAGCCCCTGGTGCAAATCGGGGCGGCGCGCCATGACGGCGCTCTGCGCTTCACGATACAGGCCATGGTCGTGAACCACGTAGCAGCCAGGGCGAAGCACTGGGGTAAATCGCCCCTGCAGCGGCGCCCCACGGAAAGCTTCTGCGATCACGTCATACCAAGCTGAGCCTGAGGCTGTCACTATTGGGTTGGGCTCGGAGAAGCGCTGAGCGGCCTCAAGCTCCACGGCAACGTCAACTAAATAGCGAGCATAAGCGCGAATACCCAACTCAGGGTTATCACCGTGAACCACCCCTTCATAGCCTTCAAGCCCCACCAATAAAAGTGCAGGCTCATCAGCAATCGCTTCTGCCAGCGCAACAATCTCCTGCTGATTGCGGCAGCCACAGCGGCCACCCTCTACGCCGACCTCAATCAGTACCGATAAACGCAAACCACGCTCAGCAAAAAACCGCCCCAGCTGACGTACGTTCTCATGGCTATCCACCACACAGTAAAACGTCGCGCCTTGCTCAATCAGGCTAGCGATGATGGCCATATTGGCCTGGCCAACCAGCTGGTTGGCCATCAATAACCGGTTGATGCCGTTTGCAAAGGCTGCTCGACATTGGGGCGCGGTCGCCAGGGTGATTCCCCACGCCCCCGCCTGAAGCTGGCGATGGAAAAGTGCCGGGGTCATGGTGGTTTTACCGTGGGGCGCCAGGCGGGCACCGTGAGCTTCGGCGAAGCGCTGCATCCACTCTAGGTTATGAGCCAGCGGACCCTCATGCACCACGGCAGCAGGCAAACTGACGCCTGATAGCAGGTTTGAACCCAATTCCACACCACCTTTATCCACCGCTAGCGCCATTGTCTGCATTAGCTCATTCTCTCGTTATTAAAGCGCATTAAAAATGTCTATTTGGCATTTTCTAACGCCTCACCCAACCCGCCCTGGGTCAGGGTTTGATATGCCGCCA
>NZ_REBQ01000253.1 GCF_007692655.1 Halomonas sp. | reverse complement strand
CTTAGATCTAGATAGCTTAGAACTAGATAGCTTAAATCTTGATAGTTCATGTGCTTCTCGCTATGAGCCGCGCTGATGAGGTATTTCTCCATCATTGCTTGGCGGTGGCAGCGGGCGCTCACCAACCTCTAGCGTCATGTTCATTCGCTCTCCACTGCGTACGATGGTGAGCGGTAGAGAGGTCCCGGGTGCAATCGACGCGATTTCACTCATCGTGGCGCGGGCATCCAAAATAGGCTGGCCATCAACCGCGAGGAGTACATCCCCCGGCTCCAATCCTGCTCTCGCTGCGGGGCCGTCGTTGACCACCCCTGCGATGATCACCCCCTGGGGGGTTTGCAGCCCAAACGAGGCGGCCAATTCACGTGATAGCGCCTGAGCTTCAATGCCTAGCCAGCCCCGTATAACGCGTCCTTGAGTAACCAGTTCATCCAGTATGCTGTGGGCAAGGTTGGCGGGGATCGCAAATCCAATGCCCTGGGATCCGCCGGAGCGTGAGAAAATGGCGGTATTAATCCCGACTAACGCACCCTCAGGGTTGACCAACGCCCCGCCTGAATTGCCAGGGTTGATGGCTGCATCTGTTTGAATAAAATCTTCATAGGCATTTAGCCCTAAATGATTCCGCCCCGTCGCGCTGATAATGCCCATCGTGACGGTTTGGCCGACGCCGAATGGGTTGCCGATGGCCAATGCGACGTCGCCTACTGCGACGTCAGCCGAGTCGGTTAACTCTATGACGGGTAAGTCATCAAGACTAATGCGCAAGACCGCCAAATCACTCTCTGGATCAGTGCCTACAACTTCTGCAAGCGTCTCTCGGCCATCACGTAAAGCCACTTGGATTTCGTCTGCGCCATTGATGACGTGGTGGTTGGTAAGCACATAGCCGTCATCACTGACGATAACGCCAGAGCCCAGGCTTGAGAGCATGCGATGGTGGGTGGTGGTATCGCCACCTTGGTCATCGAAAAACTGCTGGAAAAAAGGGTCGGACATCAATGGGTGTTGATCGCGCTCGACAATGCGCGAAGAGTATATATTAACCACCGCAGGCGCTGCCTGATCGACGGCATGGGCGTAGCTAGTAGGCCCTTGACTACGTGACAGCGGAGCCGCTTGATGCACCTCAGGGGCAGGGCGGTTAGGTGTCGGTGTTATGGCCGTCGGTACTACAGAGGGTGTAGTGGGTGCAGGTGATGGCGACTCTCGAAACGGGTTTGGCAACTGCTCTGGGAGTAGAAATAAAATGATGATAGCGAGCAGCACGCCAGTGATAACAGGCCATAGATAAGGCAGCACGTAGCGATGCATGCAAAAGATTCCTTAGCGGGTGTTGGGCTCGTCATTCGCGATAAATACAAGCGAGTTTTACAATGAGGTTATGGTAACACTTTCTTAGCGAGTTCCTCACGGATGCAATTAAATCAGTAAAAGGGGGCAATATGATCCAGCGGGATCAATTAGTGGCGGCCTGTGATCATCAGCTCCGCGCAACGCAATTTAAAGATTTTACCATTAACGGCTTGCAGGTGGCTGGTCGTGCGCACGTCGAAAGGGTGATGACGGGAGTGACTGCCTGTCAGGAATTGCTTGATGAAGCAGTTGCCTGGCGGGCGGATATGGTGGTGGTTCACCATGGTTTCTTTTGGAAAAACGAACCGGTTGCGATTACCGGTATGAAGCAAAAGCGAATTAAAACGCTGCTTATCAATGATATCAATTTGTTGGCTTATCATTTACCACTCGATGCCCATGCTGAATTGGGGAACAACGCTGAGCTAGCGCGCCGTTTAGGTTGGAAGGTGGAGGGCTGTCTTGACGGTGAGATGGGGGAAGGTTTGTTGTGGCATGGACGTCTAGCGCAGCCGTGTACCCTTCAAGCACTTGCCGATCAGGTGGCCCTCACCCTAAAAAGAGAGCCGCTCGTGATTGAGGCACCCGGAGTGGGCGAAGTAGAGCGTATTGCTTGGTGCACCGGCGGTGCCCAAGACATGATTACAGCGGCCTGTGATGCAGGCGCGCAGGCGTTTGTGTCTGGTGAGATTTCTGAGAGGACGACACATTTAGCCCGGGAAATGGGCATACACTATATTGCCGCTGGGCATCATGCCACCGAGCGTTACGGCGTTCAGGCGTTAGGTGAGTGGCTGGCTGATGAATATGGTATTGAGCACCGTTTTGTTGATATAGATAATCCCGCCTAGCCGTAGCTCGTGGTGATACTCTATTTTGGGCTAAGCTAGCTTAGCCCAGTAGGTTTCCATCGTTCGACG
This sequence comes from Halomonas sp., assembly GCF_007692655.1. Classification (GTDB taxonomy): domain Bacteria; phylum Pseudomonadota; class Gammaproteobacteria; order Pseudomonadales; family Halomonadaceae; genus Vreelandella. The sequence continues at coordinate 3,050 of NZ_REBQ01000253.1, read as the reverse complement.
GGATCATTTGCTTGGTTCAGTAAAGCAGCGAGCTAGTAACGGGGTGGTTGAGGCGTTGTTGCCTCGTTATCTTTCAGGCCAAAATCTTCGGAGAGGGTTCCTCCCTCACCGTCTGCGTAGTCTCGCGGTATTGTCGGGGTAAACGGTGGGGCGATCGAATTGGCGCTCGACGGTTGATCCTTTTTAGCCTGAATGCCGCTAAGGTCGAGATTGGATTGAGCAGATACGTCGCGAATATTCCACGCTGCGGCGTCCTCTCTAAGCTGAAGTTCCAGCTGATCTGCTTCGTTGCGAATGTTGTTGAGTCGCTGATAGATGCCTGTTAAGTGGTCTCCTACGCTATTCTTTATTTCTGCGATTTGGTGTTCACGTTCGAGCAGCGTTTGTCGCATAGCTGCGGCCTGTCGTTGGCTTTTGCTGAACAGGCGGTAACAGCCCATTCCGGCAATAAAGCCAACAATAAGGCCAATGACAGCAAATACTAATGATGAACTTGGGTCCACAGTGTTCTCCCTGGCGCCATAAAATTACAATAGACTGCATTAGCCAGCAGCTTATGAATGAAACAGGCAGCCATTATAGGCGGCAGTCAGCCGGTTGGGTCAATCCGCTCATGCGTTAACTCTTTGCTGCAGGTATAATCATGCCTTTATGGAAGCGGCCAGTTCCCATGCTGGCTTCTACATTACAGGCTGCAGGAGACCAGTGCATGTCATCAATATCAGCGGGCGGTGCGAGCTCAGCTGCGCGCCCTGCAACGCCTCTAGAGCGCTACCATGCCGATTTAAACCGCGATGACTTTCAGTACGATGCAGCCCAGGAAGCAGCGGTGAAACATCTTCAGCGTCTGTATGATGAGCTCGTAGCCACCCCCTCTACGATGCCAAAAGCGTTAGTGGCTAGTAAAGGGCTTAAGGCCAGGGTGGCAGGGCTGATGGGTAAAAAGAGGGCATCTGCCAGTGAACCTCCGGTGCCAAGCATAAAAGGGCTCTATTTTTGGGGGGGCGTGGGTCGCGGTAAAACATATTTAGTGGACACCTTTTACGAGGCGTTGCCTTTTCCAGATAAAATGCGCACCCACTTTCACCGCTTCATGCAGCGCGTTCATAACGAGCTGACACATTATAAGGGAGAGAAAAATCCGCTAACCCTTATCGCGGGTAAATTTGCCACCGAAGCAAGGGTGATCTGTTTTGACGAATTTTTTGTCAAAGATATAACCGATGCGATGATTCTGGCTAATTTGCTGGAGGCGCTGTTTGAGCGTGGGGTCGTCTTGGTAGCCACCTCTAATATCGTGCCTGATGACTTATATAAAGATGGGTTGCAGCGTGCCCGCTTTTTGCCAGCGATAGAGCTTGTTAATCGCCATTGCGAGGTGGTTAATGTTGATTCGGGCGTTGATTATCGACTGCGCGCCTTGGAGCGCGCCGCTATTTTTCACTCCCCGTTAGATGAAGAGGCAGAGCAGGAGCTGCTGCGGAGTTTCAGAGAGATTTCAGGTCATTTAGGTGAGATTGATGCGCCCCTCGACGTTAACCATCGCGTGCTCAAGACGCGGCGCTTACATGAAGACGTTGCGTGGTTTGAATTTCTAGAGCTATGCGATGGGCCGCGTAGCCAAAATGACTATATTGAGCTGGCCCGTGAGTTTCACACGGTACTGGTTTCCAACGTTACCTACATGGATGCCAAAAAAGATGATCAGGCCCGCCGCTTTATTAATATGGTTGATGAGTTCTACGATCGCGGTGTGAAGTTGTTAATGTCGGCGGAAGTGCCTATTGAGCAGCTTTATGGGGATGGAAAGCTGACGTTTGAATTTCAGCGCACGCTTTCGCGTCTGCAAGAGATGCAGTCTAGGGAGTATCTAGGGTTACCCCACAAGCCATAAACGTTGATCTGAGCCGGATTGATGTAAAAAAGCCGAGATATGGCTTACCTTGTCGCTCCCCTTATTGTAGAATGCCGCTCGCAACATGTTGCACGTGAATGCGTGCAACCAAAAAAAATAGGGATGGTGCTTCGCCGTTTGACGGCGTGAGTCACCCAATACATTTAATCTGGTGATTTTATCCATGAAGACGTTCAGTGCTAAGCCGCAGTCCGTCCAGCGCGACTGGTATGTTGTCGACGCTAAGGACAAAACGCTCGGTCGCCTGGCCACCGAGATTGCTCGTCGCCTGCGCGGCAAGCATAAGCCCGAATTTACCCCTCACGTTGATACCGGCGACTATATCGTTGTGATCAACGCAGAGAAAGTCCATGTGACCGGCAATAAGGCGAAGGCTAAAACCTACTATCGCCACACTGGTTACCCGGGCGGTCTGCGCTCTATGACATTCGACAAGATGCTTGATCATGCGCCCGAGCGCATTATTGAGTCAGCCGTAAAAGGCATGTTGCCGAAAGGTCCTTTGGGTCGCGCCATGTACACGAAACTAAAAGTGTACGCCGGTGCCGAGCATCCGCATGCTGCCCAACAGCCGCTTGAACTAGACATCTGAGGAAATCTTCGCCATGACACAGCAGTATTACGGTACCGGGCGCCGCAAGACTTCCACCGCTCGCGTGTTTATGAAGCCAGGCTCTGGCAAAATTACTGTCAACAACCAAGACCTTGACCTGTACTTTGGTCGTGTAACGGGTCGTATGGTTGTCCGTCAGCCCCTTGAGCTGACCGAGACGTTGAACCAGTTTGATATCTTTGTAACGGTTGCTGGCGGCGGTGGCTCCTCTCAAGCAGGTGCTATTCGTCACGGTATTACCCGTGCACTGATGAATTACAACGAAGATCTGCGTCCTTCGCTACGTGCCGCTGGCTACGTAACGCGTGACGCGCGTCAAGTTGAGCGTAAGAAAGTCGGCCTGCGCAAAGCACGTCGTCGTCCGCAGTTCTCTAAGCGTTAATTTTAGGCAATGTGGCAAAAGCGCCCAGGTCATTAGACCTGGGCGTTTTTTATTGGAATATCAAAAAATTATATTGCTCGTACCACTATGGTCACGGGCGGTTGTTCTTGTGTATAGCGCTTTGTTTTTTTACCATAGAG
>NZ_REBQ01000071.1 GCF_007692655.1 Halomonas sp. | reverse complement strand
TGGTTTATCTGCCTGTGCATCTACTTATGATTGGCTGGCAGCGCTGGCGGCGTCGCTAGGAATAAAACACAGCAGGCGCCTACCAACGTTAAAAAGCTATTCGTCTTTATTTGGCATCGCTGGAATTCGATTACCCAATTGTTCTATTAGTTTGTCGCGCTCATCTTTACTTAACATACCGATGTAGAGTGTGCGCCTTTTAGTTTCTCCATCATGCATGTGAAGAACCTTCAGCTTGCTGCCACCCACTCTCTCAACGCTTTCTATATCTTCGTAACGAAATTTTAACGACGGGGAAACAGGTGTTTTTTTAAACGCAAAGCGATCATCGTAAATCTTAAAAACCTTATGAAGATGATAAAGCAGACCGAAAACTATTGCGATAGCGCCAACCGCTATTAAGAACAACCGCATTTCCATTGGAAGTGTTGGCATCAACAATGAATAAACAATCATGATAATGCCACCTGTAGGTTGCACTAATCTATCGATCGGCTTAGCCCTAAATGAACTAGAAAACTCCATTGCACTTACTCCAATTGCCATTGCTTTAATGTGGTTTTAATTACTACTTAACTATCCCCAGCACTGCTAGAGGACGATTCAGAAACCGCGTCTTTATGCAGTCCATTGGCCACTTCCAGGTCATATAAGCGCGTGGAAGGGCCATCCGGGCGACAGCGTTCCTTAACTAAGGTATTCCATTGACTTTTGGCTGCACGCTGGCGGGCATATTTAGCTGTAATGTCACGGATAAACAAGCATGGATAAAATAAGAGAAGTCCAGTCACTAGTATGAAGGCGCGAGAACGAGGGGTTGCTCCAGATTTTACTGATTCTTGATACATTTTCAGATCTAATGTGGCCTTCTTTTGCATGCTCCGGTAGCCCTCCAGTACTTCTTCACGATTAGAGGTCGCTTGCGGCTTGCCCTGTTTATCGAACCAAGGGCCGTTGTCCATATAGCAGCGCAGGTATTCCCATAACATGCCCTGGATTTCCGCAGTGCGACCCATAGGTAGGTTCAATTGCAGCGCAATCACTTCTTCTGGATGACCATAGCGTTGTAGCAACAGTTGCATTGGGGTCTCGGTCATGGCGCCCGTATATTGAGTCACCGTTCGGCTCTCCTGCATCCACGCGACCGCGTCATCCCAGGGGGCATGATAAAGTTTATCCTTATCCTGAAAATAGACCTCTCGCGTACGTCGGTTAAAGCGTATGGCGGAGGAGGAAGGCCAAAAAACTTCTAAGAGAAATACTGCTAAGGTTATGCTGAACGTTACGGCCGCAGTGCCTAGTACTTCGCCCCCCCTGCCTTGAGCAAAAACGGGCGACATAATCAAAAACATATACACTGCCCCCATGCCGCATAACCCGGTAAATATCCCTTTGCCTTCTTCACCGCCGCTGGTAAGGTCAAGATAGTGCTCGGTTTGATCTTGCACTTCGCCCAGTTGCATGGGCTGTTTGGCCGCTTGGCGATTGGGGGATAACTCGACCAATTCATCGGCTAGGCCCAACTGCTGAGAGAGAGTGGCGAAGTAATTTTTGATACTCTGCATAGCCTAGCTAATCTCAATATCGATGGGGGACAGGGTCAAATCCGGGAAAGGCCGATAGTGGAGCGTCCCTGAAATACTGATTAGGGTTTCGTCTTCCGGGGTGGCGTGATAAACCTTGCGGTAAACAGGGTGACCTTGCTGATTGCGGCCACCAATATCCAACTCGAAGTCCTGCTCTGTTAGTAGAATTTGGCGCCGCTCGCCTCCCCACCAGCCTGCCCGCCAGCGCTCGGTGGCTTCCAGTGTGAACATGCCGGGAAAACGTTCAGCAGCGGGGAATTCTACATAGAGCCACACCGCCGTATGCCGGGTATTCAGGCGATGGTTCCATACGTGCTTGCGCTCGATGCTTATCCGTGGCTGATAGAGCAGTCGGTAGAGTTCGCCCAGCTCCTGTTCTAAATCCCCTGCCCAGGCTGCCGGGCGGGTTCCGAAGCGGGTATTACGCAGCCACTGCTCGAGAGGGTTTTCTCGCGTGTAGTAAAGGCTAACCGCCCCGGCGATGATCATAAGCGTCAGTGCGAGCATCAGCCCAGGCTTACCGACCCGTGATGCCATACTGGCCGCCTGTACCATTCGACCATGGTTTAGCGCCCCCTGGGCGCGGCGATATTGGAGAAAGGCCTGGGCGGCAAGCGCGGATTGTCCCGCACTGGCGGCACTCATCCCGGTTGCAATAGCAGCGGAATCAATATCACCCTCGCCGTAGCGATCCCAAGCCATACGGCCGAAATAGACAACATCCATTAGAGTAGCCACACTCAGCGCGCCATTGGTTAATTGTCCAGCCACTAAATAATGACCATACTTTCTTCTCCAAGCGGGCGACATTTCCTCCGATAAACGCAAGTGGTGCTGTCCATCAATTTTGGCAAAATGCTGGAAGATAGCTGCAGTGGCCGTTGCTGTACCAAAGAGACCTGATCCAATTGATAATTTATTGTCTGTCGAGTTGTCTCCTTCTGCAAAATCTTTTCCTGCAGAGAATAGCATCCAGCCGTTTAGCAACACCAATACACTCTTCAGCGGTGCATCATTAAGAGCGCGCGCGATAAAACCACTTTGTTGCGGCGCTGTGGCGTCGTTGGCAGCGATGCGTACCACGGTTATCTGACGATTTTCCAAATGTGGGAAAAGTTCAGGACGCAGTTGGTACAAAGCGGCCGGAGCACCTGCTATGCGGGCACTCGGCTCGTTGAACCAGTTGAATATCTCTCTTCCCGATACGGTTTCTGCAACGAGGGTTTGACCACTACGCGCAAGGGCTGCCGAAAAATAGCCAGCAACCAATGTTTGATTGAGCGAAGCGGCACCTAACTCTTTTAGGATAGGCCCGACTGTGGTGGCTAGCGCTAAAAACAACCCTTCCCGAGCAGTCGTTAAGCCGTTTCCTAGCTGCGCAGCAAGTTGATTAATACCATTCGACCAGGTTTCCAAATCATGTAGTGGCAGCGTGTCGGGAAGACTTAATATGCGTTGAACATCGCTAACTTGGATATGGTTCATCACACCGAAGAGAGCTCCCCACAGGGAATGGCCACTGTATGTGAAGGCAGGCCCATGCGAAGGGTCAAGCATCTTCTCCACCATCATGGCTCCTACTTGGCTTTGGGTGGCACCTAACAGTGCCGCGCTCCACAACGTTTCCATTGCATCATGGTCGTCGCTTCGTGAAGGATCAAAATGGCTCTGTGCGGCGGCTAGTGTTGCGGGATTACTCTCATCCCAGAATGTATCCATCCAGCGCTGCCAATCATGAGTCAGTGAGGCGAGCCTTGACTCCAGGGCCTCAATCTCTGCATCGTAACGTTTTGCTGCTTCTTCGATGCGCGCTTGATCTGAGAGGCTTGGAAGCTTGGACCAGAACTCCCGGTTCTGTTTCGCCAAGGTAAGAATATTTTGCGCTAGTGTCCGCTCTTCGCCTTCTACAGCAAACCATTCGTCTCTGCGTGCTAACCCCTGTCGCTGAAGATGAGCCAGCTCAATCACCACACCCCAGGGATCATCCACAATAGCAACGGCTGGCACCTCGGCGTGGGTTAGTAGCGTTGGCATTAATGACTCCCAACGCGGCAACGAGGCGTTAGGCTCAAAGCTCCAGGCGAAGGCATCTTCATTCAATGCATTGAGCTCTGGAATCTCAACGATCCATTCCAGAGGGCCACTACTAGGCCCCTGGGCAGGTGTGAAATCACGCATTAACGCTTGGCGTTGTTCGCTGTTTGCTATCAGCGCATCGTAGTACTCGTCGCTCCAAGGCACAGGCGACCAAGCGATGGCCGCTGGTTGCCCACAGGGCATAAACAAGTAGGGGCCACTGCCTGGCATAATGGGGTCCCCCGCACGGGAGGTCTCGGTCAAGGCGCCGCCTTCGACTTGGTATTCAATCAAGCGTTGCTGGCTATTGAGCCAGACATAGCACCAGCCATCGCGTAATGGCCTGGCCACATAGCTTAGAGAACTACTGAGAGAGTCATCGTCGGCTTTAATAATGGTGCCTTCAAGCTCAGGCAGTCCGATACCCGCCAAACAAGGACTTTCTAACCCTTCATGTCCGATGGCATAACGTGCAGGAATAATGGCAGCTAGCAGTGGGCATTGAATCGCACTCATGAAACAGTCTCCACAGGCGAGAGAGAGGCCAATTGACGCTCGTTGAAGGTGAAAAAAGCCCGTAGCTCATCTTTCTTGGGTTCTTCCCATGTGAGCGGATTTTTCATTGAGGGAGGGGCCCACTCTGGGTGCTGGGCAGAAATGCGTAATGTTGCGATACCCTGCCAAAAACCTTCTGGAAATGTCTCTTGTTCAATGCATCGAGCAATGACGCGACTATCGGCATAGCGAAGCCATAGTGTCCTGCCCATAGGGGCATTGAAGAGAAGACGTCTTCGCCAATAAGCGGCTAAGTCATAGGGTGTTAAAGCACTGGTGAACTGCCAGGAAAGATGGAGAGGTGCATCATTATTTTGCCAATAGCCATAGAGCTCGCTATTTGAAGATACACGCGCCAGTAGTGGACCGGAGGCCGCAATCGGCTCATAGGCCGTGCCTTGTAATAATATGATGGTTTCTTCAGCCATCCCTGGGGCATATAAGGATTTAATTGCTTTTGGATTAAGCTTGCCATCGATCATAAACCAAGTAACGAGATCCGCCATCATGCACTTCCCTTAGATTCACAAACTTCGCAGACGCTTTCACCCAGCATTGCGGCCTCGTGCAATACGTAGTCCTGTTTGAGCAAAGCTGCGGGTGCCTTGAAGGTAACGTGAGCAGCCTCCTCCGCCATTGCGTGCCCTGGCAATAACGGGCTTTCCACTGCCTGCCCACTACCCGAGCCTGGGCTGCCGCCGGAATTGATTTTGACCTGCGGGCCAACGATAGTGACGCCACTGGGGTCGATTTTCAGAAAGCTACCGCCGGCTTTTAGAGTGATTTCAGCGCCTGCTTCAATCACTACTTTCATGCCCGCTTTGTGATGGATCTCCCGTCCAGCTTCTAACAACTGGGCTTGACCGACTTTTTTATGGCGGGAACCGCTGATCACCAGGTGGTCGTCGCCATCAATCTTCATATGACGGTTACCGTGCACCGTGTGGTGATCGTCGTTGTCAATTTCACTGATGCGGTCGTTGTGTACTTTGAGGTGGCTGTCGCGCTGGATCTCTTCGGTGCGGTCGTTCAGGGTTAACAGCTCTAAATCTTTCTGGGCGTGAAGCCTGATTTGCTCTTCGCCAGCTTCGTCTTCAAACCGCAGCTCGTTGAAGCCTTCGGCCTTGTGGCTTTGGGTACGGATAACGGTGCGGG
>NZ_REBQ01000125.1 GCF_007692655.1 Halomonas sp. | reverse complement strand
CAGTAAATAAATTAGTGGGCGCTTAATAGGGATGTATTGACAAAAGTTTATCAGGATGAGTAGTTTGAGTTGACACGCAATACACGACTAACGTTTTAGAAAAGCTCAGGATAGAAAGCGAAGACCTAGAAAACGAAGAAAAAGGTGGATGGCGCAGTAAGTGCTGTGCCCATCCCTATTCTCCATGGGCAAGGGGCATAATATCTTGTGACAACGACACCCGCGCTATCGGTTCGCTCCTTGAGCGTAAATTTTGGTTCCAATCGAGTGGTGAAGAACCTGAGTTTTGATGTTTATCCAGGCAAAACAACGGCGATTGTCGGCGAGTCTGGTTCGGGTAAATCTATGACTTCCCTGGCTATTATGCGCTTGGTGGAGTATATGAACGCCGAAATTACGAGCGGCTCGATACTTTTCCACCGTGACGCCAGCGGCGCTCAACCACAAGACTTAACCAAGCTGTCTGACAAAGCGATGCGCAAGATACGTGGCAAGGAAATTGCCATGATTTTCCAGGAGCCGATGACGTCGCTAAATCCGGTTTATACCATCGGTGATCAGATTACCGAAGTGCTGATATTGCATGAAAAGCTCACCCAAGTGTCGGCTCGTGCAGAAGCGGTAAAACTGTTGAAATTGGTGCGTTTGGCCGATGCAGAAGCGTTATTGAAACGTTATCCCCATCAGTTGTCAGGCGGCATGCGCCAGCGTGTAATGATCGCTATGGCGCTGGCTTGCCGACCCAAAGTGCTCGTAGCTGATGAACCTTCTACGGCGCTGGATGTGACGATTCAGGCGCAGATTCTCACTATTATGCGTGACTTGCAGCAGGAGTTAGGGATGGCGGTGATCTTCATCACCCATGACATGGGGGTGGTGGCAGAGATGGCCGACCAAGTGGTGGTGATGCGTCATGGTGAAAAGGTGGAGGAGTCCTCAGTAGAGGAAATCTTTGCCCGACCACAGCACCCCTACACCCAAGCGCTGTTAGCTGCGGTGCCTAAGCTGGGCAGTATGAAGGGTGAAGACCTGCCGCGGATGGACCCTCTGGTCGAGCTGGTGGGTGATGTTGCCCATACGCGGGGCGAAAGTCGCCAGCAGGATACCGCTAGAACCGATGCCGCCCCGGTGGTGGAAGTGGAAAATTTAGTTACCCGTTTCGATATCCGCAAAGGCTTCTTGGGTGGTGTTAGCCATCGTGTGCATGCCGTCGAAAATGTCAGCTTCACTATTTTTCCTGGTGAAACGTTAGCCCTAGTAGGCGAGTCTGGCTCTGGTAAGTCCACCATTGGGCGAACCATCCAGCAGTTGCAGGAAAGCACCAGTGGCACGATACGCTTTGGCGGTAAGCCCGTCGCCGATATGTCGCGAGCGGAAAAAATGCGCTTACGCCAAGAAGTGCAGTATATTTTTCAAGATCCGTTTGCTTCACTAGACCCGCGTAAAACCGTAGGATTTTCGATTGCTGAGCCTATTCGCACCCACGCCTTGTTGCACGGCTCCAAGGCAATCCGCCAGCGTGTCGATCAATTGCTGGAGCGTGTTGGCCTGAGTGCCGACCAGGCAGAGCGCTACCCTCATGAGTTCTCCGGTGGCCAGCGGCAACGCATTTGTATCGCTCGTGCGTTGGCTTCCAAACCTAAGTTGATCATTGCAGACGAAGCGCTATCTGCTCTGGATGTTTCCATTCAAGCACAGATCATTCATCTGCTCATGGAGTTGCAGCAAGACGAAGGTTTGGCCTATTTATTTATTAGCCACGATATGGCGGTGGTGGAAAAGATGAGCCACCGCGTGGCGGTATTACACCTGGGCCAAGTGGTTGAATTAGGTTCGCGTCGAGCGGTGTTTGATACGCCTCACCACTCTTATACCCGAAAGCTGTTGAGTGCAGTGCCTGTGGCTGACCCAGCTTCGCGGCGTGAACGCGTGTTGCTGCAGGGCGATATTCTCAGCCCTATCCGCAAGGTGGGAGATGAGCCGGAACATTTGCCATTGTTACGGGTGGCGGAAGGACATTTCGTTGCTCAGGAAGCGGACAGTGTCCAGCGTTTGGCGTCTTAGCTGATTACCAAAAAGAACACGATGATCTGACGGTTGTGCCTTAAAAACGCTTTGTTAGCTACCCAGTAGTGGCAAGGTTAATGATACAAAAACAGGAGTGCCCCCATGCAGAGAACCAAACGCGTGCTCAATAGCGCCATCGCGGGTATCGCACTGAGCGTTGCCTTTTCCGCTTCCGCTCAGGCGGGTTCGTTAACGATTGCCTCGCCGCAAGACCCAGGGAGCTGGGACCCCATCGACACCTTCTTGGTCAACTGGGCAGCTGTTGCCACCAATATTTTTGATGGTTTAACCTATCGTGGGCCTGATATGGAATTAGTGCCCGGCCTGGCCACCGAGTGGCAGGAGTTGGATGACGGCACCCGCATTCGTTTTACGCTACGAGAAAATGTCACTTTTCATAACGGCGAACCCTTCAATGCCGAGGCGGTGAAGTTCACCTTTGATCGACTGTTAGGCGATGAAGGCGCTCAAGGGCCGCAGCGCTCGAACTACACGGCGATTGAAAGCGTGGAAGTGATTGATGAGACCACCGTCGATTTTCATCTTAATAGCCCTGATCCTGTTTTACTGACAAAGTTGGCTGGCTATGGCGCCATGATCGTGCCGCCGGAATACTTGGCGGAGCATGGTGATGAGCACTTCAACACCCATCCGGTAGGCACCGGGCCGTTCAAGTTGGTGGCCTACAATCCCCGCGAGAATGTCAAACTGGAAGCCTATGCCGATCATTGGGGCGGCGCACCCAAGCTAGATGAAGTGACGTACCGGTTTATTTCAGAGCCTTCCACTGCCGTGGCTGAGCTTCAGGCAGGGCGTGTCGATATCGTTATTCCTCCCACTATTCCCATTGGCATGATTGACACGATTAATAACCATGCTCAGGCGAGTATTGTCAGCGTGCCGTCGCCTACGGTGGAAGCCATTCGCTTTAACACCCAGTCGGGTATCACCGCCGATGAGCGTGTCAGAAAAGCGCTGATCATGGCCGTGGACCGCCAGGCGATTATCGACTCCATCCTGGCGGGCGAGGGCGAAATGATCGCCAGCTTCCAGGGAGCGCAATCATTCGGTAACGACCCTGATATGGAGCCGCTGCCGTTTGATCCCCAACAGGCTCGTCAACTGCTGGATGAAGCGGGTGTCGAACCCGGTGCCACCGTTCAGATCGATGTGCGCGGCAACGACGCCACGTTCGGGGAAGTTGCTCAAGTCGTGGCCTCCTATCTGCAAGGCGTAGGTATTACGGCCTCTATTCAACCTTATGAAACCAACGTGCTGCTGAATGACATTATTCCGGCGGGCCGCACAGGCGAAATGTTCCAGCAGAAGTGGGGTGGCTGGACATTCGACTTCGATAATACGGCTTACCTCATGTACCACACAGACGAACGCTGGAACCCTTACGACAGCGATGAAGAGCTGGATGAAATGCTACAAGCCCAGCGTGGCATCACCGACCAGGATGAGCGTGAAGAACTGCTTCAGGCCATCGCGAGGTACACCCAGGATCGCGCTTTGGAAATGCCGCTTTATAGTATCAATGCGCTCTACGGCGTTCGTGATCGAGTGCTGAATTTTGAGCCAGCCCCGGATAATCGGATGCGCCTAACCGATGTGGATGTTGCCGACTGACAGCCATGCAACCCGGCCGCTTGAAAGATAGCGGCCGTAAAGCGTTAAGGCAGAAATCCCATCTAACGGCGTGACGGGCTCAAAAGTGAAGAGGTCATAGTGGCAACGTTTCTTTTATATCGAGTACTGCAGGCCATCTTTGTGGTGATTGCCGTGACGCTGATCGTCTCATTTGCGATTCGCCTCACCGGTGACCCGGCGGTAATGCTAGCCCAGGGCGCGGGTAGTATTACCGAGGCTGATCTGGAAAGAATTCGTGAAGCCTTAGGCTTGAACCAATCTTTTCTGGCCCAGTACGTTGGTTTCTTGCGTGGAATAGTGGTGGGTGATTTTGGTCGCAGTTTTATGGGTGGAACACCGGTCAGCGATTTGATTGGCCGTGCTCTTCCAGCCACCCTAGCGCTGGCCTTTGCCTCTCTGTTTATATCTATTGTGGTATCCATACCGCTAGGTATTAAAGCGGCGGTGTCACGGGGAAAGTGGCCTGACCAAATGATTAGGATTTTTTCCCTGATTGGTCTCTCTTTCCCCAATTTCTGGCTGGCCATTATGCTGGTGCTGCTGCTCTCCATCACCTTCAATCTGCTACCGCCCAGCGGTATGGAGGGCTTCGCCAGCTTTATTATGCCGGCTGCAACGATGGGGATCATTTTGACCGCCACTAATGTGCGTTTGGTACGCACTACCATGCTGGATACGTTGCGCTCTCAATACATCATGGTGGCGCGGGCAAAAGGTCTTTCCAATAGCGTGGTGCTTTACAAACACGCGCTGCGCAACTGTGCTATCCCGCTGATCACCTATTTTGGTTTGCAGTTTGGTGGTCTGCTGGGCGGTATTGTTGTGGTGGAGCGGGTATTCAACTGGCCGGGGCTCGGCACCTTGGCGTTTGATGCCGTATCGGCACGAGACTATCCCGTCTTGCAGGGCGTTATAACCGTGCTTTCGTTAATGATCATCTCCATCAACCTTCTCGTTGATATCGCTTACGGCTTAGTTGATCCCAGGGTGCGCAAGGAATAACCATGACGGCAGCTATCAAAAGCAACAAATTAAAACGCTTTAAAAACCTGGAGTTTATCCTCGGCGTGCTACTCGTCGGTGGGATTGGTTTTGCAGTTATCTTTTCCGGTTGGCTATTTCCCGGTGGTGGTTCGGAGCTGAATCTAGCCTATCGGTTAACGCCTCCGCTGGTAGAGCCAATGTTCCCGCTGGGTACTGACCCGCTGGGCAGGGATGTGCTGGCCCGGGTTATTATTGGTGGTGAAATCTCGCTGAAAGTGGGGGTGTACTCCGCCCTTGGTGCGGTGGTGATTGGCATCATTATGGGTTTAGTATCCGGCTACTATGGTGGCTTCCTGGATATGATCGTAATGCGCTTTGCCGATGTGCAACTGGCGCTACCCTTTATCCTGCTGGCAATTACCTTTATCGCGGTGATTGGTGGCGGACTAACCAATATGATCATCCTGCTGATTATCTCCCAGTGGGTGCAGTACGCACGCCTTGTCCGTGGCTCGGTGCTGTCACTGCGTGACCGGGAATTTATTCTGGCGGCCAAAGCGATTGGGGTGAAGGATATCCGTATTCTGTTCCAGCATCTGCTGCCGAATTTGATTGGCCCGGTTATCGTGCTGATGACCCTTAATGTCGCCAATAATATTCTGTTGGAGAGCAGCCTGACGTTTTTAGGGCTAGGTGTCGATCCAGTCAT
>NZ_REBQ01000190.1 GCF_007692655.1 Halomonas sp. | reverse complement strand
TCAAAGTACTCATTTACACCACGTAAACTCCGTCTTTTCGCCAATTTTTGCCTTGTCTGGCCTTCGCTCGCCGACTTTTCAGACAAAGCCTAGTCTCTGCTTTAAATGTAAGCTAGCCAATAACCTCTTCAATCGAGCGCTTACCATCCAGTAGTAGGTACTCTTGATTGACCACGCCTGGGGTTTGCACCACATGCAGCAGTGCGTGAGCCACATTGGCGCGGGAGATCTGGTTATCGCCAGACTCTTCCACCGTGCTGGCAAACTGCTGGCTAGCGGCTTCGTCGGTTAGCCTTCCCGGTTTCAGAATGACATAGGGAACGCCGCTGTTACTCAGGTGTGCATCGGCGGCAAATTTTGCGGCCATGTAGGGGCGCATTTTCTCGGGCGCCTCCAATGGCTTTTCTGCCCGCATGGCGCTCACCATAATGTAGCGTGAAAGACCTTTTTGTTTGGCGATATCGGCAGCCCGGATGGCTCCATAAAGGTCAATCATCAACGTTTTGTCTGGCCCGGTATGCGGGCCGGAACCAGCGGTGAAAAGTACTTGATCGCAGCCTTCAAAGGCGTGTTCAAACTCACCCTCTAAATCGGCGATCACGGTCTCGATACCGCGCTCTTTAAACCACGACGCCTGCTCTTCGCTGCGGATCATCGCCTTAATAGACGTGCCCGCTTGTTGGGCAAGTTCGCAGAACTGTTTACCGATCTGTCCATTCGCGCCAATCACTAACGTTGTCATAACGACTCCTTTCCTTGTGAATTGCTTTACTCGAATGAGTGCAGGCACATGCTCATAATTCAACCCTTCGGCGAGGAACCTTTACCTTTCAGAGGCTCGTGGCGTTACCCGCACCACCCTGCCATCAGGGCTATCGGTTAGTAGATAAACCGCACCTTCAGGGCCAACCCGCACATCCCTAATGCGCTCTTCAAGCTCACCGAACAGCCCTTCTACATCTTCGGCTTCGCGGCCGTCACTAGATAAACGCACACGGCGAACTTCCTTGTTGACCAACGCGCCGACCAGCAAATCACCCTGCCACTCGGGAAATAGCTCTCCGCTATATAGCGCTAGCCCCGAGGGGGCAATGGAGGGCGTCCATTCGAATAAGGGCGACACAGTCCCTGGGTACTCGTTAAACGGCGTGACCCGGGCGCCGGTGTAATCCAGCCCACCCGTGGCGATCGGCCAGCCGTAGTTAGCGCCCGCTTCGATGATATTTATTTCATCACCACCGCGCGGGCCGTGTTCATGGGCGATCAAGCGCTGGTTTGCTTCATCAAACACTAAGCCTTGGGGATTGCGATGGCCGTAACTGTAGATTTCCGGACGCACATCGTCCCGGTCTACAAAGGGGTTATCGTCTGGCACGCTACCGTCGCCGTTAAGGCGCACGATAGTGCCAATATGGTTACTCAGGTTCTGCGCTTGCTCGCGGTAATCAAAGCCATCGCCCAGCGTGAGAATCAGCGTATCGTCTTGCAGCCAAACCATGCGACCGCCGTAGTGTGCATCGCCCTGCTTGGCAGGCTGAACACGGAAGATCTCTGAGACGTTTTCCAGGCTGTTCTCAGCCAGCGTCCCGGTGGCAAGGCAGGTGTGATTAGCCTCTGCGCTGCCGCAGGTATAGCTGAGATAGAGCTGCTGATTCTCTTCAAACTGGGGCGATAGCAGCACATCGAAAAGCCCCGACTGGCCTGAGGCATAGACGTCCGGTACGCCATCCAGCGATGCCACCAGGGTTTCACCTTCAGCGCTTAACAGCCGTAAACGTCCTGGGCGCTCAGTGACGAGCATGCGTCCATCGGGTAGGAAAGCGAGCGACCAAGGGTGCTCTAAATCACCTGCCAGGGTTTTAATGTCATAGGGCTGAGTCTCTGTAGGCGCCTCCTGCGCCTGGGCGGTGGAGGTGATACCGGGCGCTGCGGTGGCTAATCCACTGACGGATAGCACTAACACAAAGCCGGAAAAACCGCGTGGGCGTCTAGCGTTTAAAGCGCGACGACGCAATAGCGCATGCAGCCATCCGGCCACTGCCGCACTTACTAGGATGGCCATCAAACCTGGCACTTCCCGGGTGGCTGCTACTAAGGTTGGCATCGGGGCAAAAACGTTAACAACTTCAAATGTCACTAGTAACCCCAACGCTGCGACAGACATGCATAGCAGTGCCAGAAACCTACCGCCCAACCAGCGTGACATCAACACAGCGGCGAATTGTGAAAGCAGAAAACCCACTGCGAAGAGTGCTGTGTAGATAGGTGCAAAAGTGATGATGTCTTTTAGGGTGGTTTCCAGGCGTAGCATCATGGGCAGCTCCACTCCCATGCCCTGAAGAGCGGCGAGATTAATCTGGGTTTGAACCACACTGCCGAGCACTACACCCACCAGCAATGCGATCAGAAAATTACTAATGGTGGGTAACCATCCCGGCGTTGTGTGCATTTTTGCATCCCAATTGAAAGTAGCGTTGATCGCATAAAAAACGTGCTCTTAGGATAGCAGCTCTGTAACGGTGGTCGGCTTGGAGCTTCTTGAAATCCATCTTTTTTTTCTATCCTTGCACGCTTATGGAAACGCCAACCTGGCAACAGAAAGGTGGGTTTCAGATAGCCTATCGTGTGCTATGGCCATGGCATTCAGCCTATTAATGCACCATAACTAAATAGACCACAGCCAAATAAACCACCCCAGTTAGTAAAGCAAAGCTAGTGGTAAGGCAACGCTAGCAGTAAGGAAAAACTAGTAGCCCGGCAAAACTGACGTTCTGCCGCTATGTCGTGCTTACCGTTACCTACTTATAACGATAAAAATGGAGACGCCTGCGATGCCAGAGGCAATCATCGAGACCACCGGCTTGACCAAGAGCTTCAAAGGGTTCAAGGCGGTCAACGATATTTCACTTAAGGTGCTGCCAGGCACCATACACGCCATGATCGGCGCCAACGGTGCTGGCAAGACCACCTGCTTCAATCTGCTGACCAAGTTTTTGCGCCCTACCAGCGGCCAGATCCTGTTCAAGGGTCAAGATATCACCGCCCTCAAGCCGGACCAGATTGCCCGTTTAGGGTTAGTGCGCTCGTTTCAAATATCGGCGGTGTTCGGCCGGCTGACGGCGCTGGAGAACGTCAAGCTAGCACTCCAGCGCCAGCGGGGTGAGTCCTACGACTTCTGGGCTTCCCACCGCCGCCTGGATCATCAACGTGAGCGCGCCGAATCACTGCTGGATGACGTGGGGCTGGGCGATGTGGTGGACACGCCTGCCGCCGAACTACCCTATGGACGCAAGCGCGCCCTGGAGCTGGCCACTACCCTGGCCCTGGATCCCCAGGTGATGCTGCTCGACGAACCCCTGGCAGGCATGGGCACCGAAGATGTCAGCCGTATTGCCGCCTTGATTCGCCGGGTGGCCAAGGGCCGTACCGTATTAATGGTTGAGCATAATCTTGGGGTCGTGGCTGAGCTATGCGACAGAATCACCGTACTAGCCCGTGGCGAGGTTCTAGTGGAGGG
Source organism: Halomonas sp. (assembly GCF_007692655.1). Taxonomy (GTDB): domain Bacteria; phylum Pseudomonadota; class Gammaproteobacteria; order Pseudomonadales; family Halomonadaceae; genus Vreelandella. The sequence continues at coordinate 1,922 of NZ_REBQ01000190.1, read as the reverse complement.
CGACTACGCCACAGTATCCAAGGACCCACGGGTTATCGCTTCCTATATCGGAGGTGCTCGCCCATGAGTGAACCAGCCCTCAACCAACAACCCGCCGCCATGCTCAGCATCCGCGGCCTGAACACCTGGTACGGCGAGAGCCACGTGCTTCACGGCATCGATCTTGAAGTGCCCGAAGGGCAAGTGATTACGCTGCTGGGGCGCAACGGCGCTGGCAAATCCACCACCCTGAAATCGATTATGGGGGTTGTGCCCCGGCGCAAAGGCAGCATCGCCCTGCAGGGCGTCGAGACCATTAACCGACGCCCGTACCAAATCGCCCGGCAAGGGATCGCCTTCTGCCCCGAGGATCGCGGCATCTACGCTACCCTTAACGTGCTCGAAAACCTCGAACTGCCGCGACGTATCAACTCGAGCGGTCTCTCCACCGAGCAGATTCTGGACCTGTTTCCTAACCTGCGCGAACGCCTGCATAGCCCCGGCTCCACCCTGTCCGGGGGTGAACAGCAGATGCTGGCCATCGGCCGTATTCTGCGTACAGGTGCCCGTTTGCTACTGCTGGATGAGCCAACGGAGGGGTTAGCACCGGCGATTGTCGAGCAGATTGGCGACACTATCCACCGCCTCAAGGAGCAGGGGTACACCATTCTGCTGGTGGAGCAGAACCTACGCTTTGCGATGTCCGTGGCCGACCACCACTACCTGGTCGACCATGGCCAGGTAGTTGCCCACTACGATAGAGAGAGCATTGAGCGCAATGTGGATACCCTGCTGGCCCGCCTCGGCGTCTAGACGCCTTTTCCTCACTCCTGGGAGTGGTGACGAAAATGCGATGGCGAAACGCCCTTCATCCGTTTGAAGGTCTTGGAGAAGGCAAACGGGCTCTGATAGCCGACCCGCACCGCGATCTCCTCCACCGGCAGGCCGCTGGTGGCCAGCAGGTGGGCGGCGTGCTGCATGCGCAGCTGGGTAAGCTGCTGCATGGGGCTGCGGCCGAACACCTTGCGGCTGATGCGGCGCAGGTGCTCGCTGCTGACGTGGGCGATCTCCGCCATCTCCTCGATAGTCCAGTGCTTCTCCAAAGTCGGAATCACCGCGTCAAACACCGCCACGATACGCGCATCGCGACGCCAGGGATCGGCGAAACGCGAGATGTAGCGCTCGATGGTATCTCCCCACATCTCGCAGCTGGCAGCATCGCCCTGACCGTTAAACACCTCGCTGTAGAGCCCCAGGATGGCATGTTTCAAGGGCTCAGGGTCGAAGTGCTGCATGATCGGGGCAATGGTACCCACCACCGAGCGCGGTGCGCTGGGGAGATAGCGCACCCAACAGTACTGCCAACGGCTGCCGGGCACGGCGTGGAAGGCGTGAAGGCCATGGGCAGGAGCAAAGGAGGTCATATTTCGGCGCATGCTGCACCAGCCGCCGTCCAGCAGCATACGCCCTTCGCCACCCAGCGAACCATGGATATAGGCGCCGCTGAGCCGCGTGCGCACAATGCGGTAGGGCACGGCAGCGTCGCCGACGCCGACGTGGGAGATATGTCGCTCGCGCAGCGCCTGACAGTCGTCCACGCGCACGATCCATTGCTGGGTATCGTCTCCCACAATGTGGGTTTCGGATAGGTAGTCGTGTTCTGAGGCCATGGCGGAATCACTCTTTTTAGCCCTTACTAATAACAGCAACACATAACAGAAAACACTCTTACAACTCCAACTATAACAACAGCTCGAAACGAGCATAGGAGATTAACATGTCAGCCAAGACCCCACTTAAAGCCTTCGCTCTGTCCTCTGCAGCGCTTGCCTTGGGCGCTGCATCCGGCGCCATGGCCAGCAACGGCTTTTCTGACGATGTAGTGCGAATCGGCGTGCTGACCGACATGTCAGGCATCTACACCGATCTCTCCGGCGAAGCCG
>NZ_REBQ01000100.1 GCF_007692655.1 Halomonas sp. | reverse complement strand
GGCAAATCTCAGCGCGATGGTTTAGTGGCGCCATACACCTTAAAACGGCGATTATCCGCCAGGGTTTGAAAGTCTTGGAACGCGCGCTGCAGGTGCTCTGGGTAGGGCAAAAAGCCATTTGCCACGATCACCAAACGCCCGCCAGCGATGAGATGCTCCGGTGCGGCGCTGATCAATCGCTGGCTTGGGCCGTAGCTAATATCGCGCTCTTTGTGGAAGGGCGGGTTGCTGATAATCCAATCAAACTGCTCGCCTTCCAGCGCGCTAAACACATCGCTACTGAGCACACGCCCTTCAAGTCCATTGGCTGCCAAGGTGCGCTTGCAGGCTTCCACCGCAAAAGCGCTAATATCCACGGCGGTCACATGATGCCCACGCTGCGCTAACCAGGCGCTCACAATGCCGTCACCGCAGCCCATATCCAGCACCTTGAGCGGCTTTTTGGGCAAACTATTTTCAATACTCTCCAGCATCAACAGCGTGCCCTCGTCCACTTTGCCGTGGCCAAATACGCCTGGGTGGCTGACTAATGTTAGGCCTAGCGTCTCGAAGGTTTGCCAAGCGCTGTCGCTGTCTGAATCCAATGCCACGGTATGCGTGGCGAATAGAGAGCAGCGCCGTGCGCTATCACGTTTGTCCCAGGGCAGCCCCAGCTCATCGAGTATCTTGGGAACACGCTTAATGCCGCCTTGGTGCTCGCCGACAATTTCAATGGGCGACCCTTCAGGTAGTTGTTCGCACAACCATTTCAGCCACCAAATCCCCAGCTGATGAGCCTTGGGCCAAAACAACACCACCTCGTTTCCAAATGGTCCGCTGGCGTCACTATCAAACGGATTTCTGGCTTGCTTACCTTTAGCGCGCCACTCATCCAGCACCTTGTAATCGCCACTTACCACACCCGCCGACTGATCAATGAGCCAGCTATCAATCGGCGGGCCAACGACCCATAAGTCGGCATAGCTGTCTTGCTGGCGTTCTAATAACTGACACGCGGGGGCATAGGCACTCATTCAGCGATCTCCGGTTTGGTTAATGTATAAAGCAGGTAACGGCCGAGGCGCCAATGCGGATCATGGAAGCAGTACTGCTTCTCCAGTGCCAGCAGCGTTTCACGCTCGCCGAGCGTCGCGGGCGGTTGGCGCAAATAGTCTTGAAAGACGCGAATGCCGGCGACGGCTTCTATTCGCAAACCGTTTGCCGCGCTCCACTGCTCAATCTCTGCATGGCTCACGGGGGAAATGGGCGTCAACCGCTGCCGCTTGCCCTTACCGGCTAAGCGGTCACTCAACGCCTTCTCAAGATTGCCTTTTACCGCGTTAGAAAAGCGCAGCGCATCGCGGTTAAACACCATTAAACTTAGCTGGCCACCCGGTGCCATTAACTGACTCAAGGCGGCTAACGCAGCCTCTGGTTCACCTAGCCACTCCAACACTGCATGGCAGATAATCAGCGGCCACGGACCTGGGGCCTGATCGGTAAGTTCTTGCAGGGGCGCCTGCAAATAAGTGAGCGCCCCTTCCGGCAACGCCTTGGCATCTTGATGCCAGGCTTTCGCATAATTCAACATATCCGCTGAGGGCTCCGCCATCGCAACGTCATGCCCCCGCTCAGCAAACCATGCCGCTTGTTGACCCAGGCCACCACCGACATCGAGCACTTTCTGGTGGCTCAAAGTGAGCATTTGCGGCAACAGATAGTCCAGCATGGCTAAACGCAGCTCGCCACGCGGCGCTTGATAGAGCGAACGTGAAAACTTCTCGGCTAAACCGTCAAAGTAGCGATCGCCAGCCTGGGTTAACTGGTAGTTTTTAAATTCGGCATTTATTAATTTATCGTTGGGGTGCATGCATAAGACCAAGCGTCGCATCAAAGCGGCGTAGTTTACCCTGCTTATGCGCGAAACGCCTGCTGGGGTAAGAAGTGTTGCCAACCATCGTGCTGTTCCATGGCAGCGGCAAGCTGAAGCAGCTGTTTATCCTCACCAAAGCGGCCCACCACCTGAACGCCAACCGGCAAGCCGTTGGCCGCTATATGCATAGGTACTGACATGGCTGGCTGCCCGGTGAGATTGGCTAGCTGGGTAAACGGCGTTCGGCTGAGCGCGTCTACCGCCAAACGCTTCAACATCCCCGCCTTCAACGCCAACGATGGCACCCCCGGAATCGCCAACAGGCCCATCATCCGTTCCCGCGCTACTGACGGGTAAAGCTCGCCAATTTTGGGAGCTGAATCTGCGGCCACCGGCATTATCAGGACGTCATAGCGCTGATGAAACAGGCTCATCTGCTCCGCCGCCACATGCCAATAGCGTTTAGCCAATTCGTAATCCCGCGCGGAAAGTTTTGCGCCCAATCGACCAATGGCACGCGTCGAAGGCTCAATATCGAGTTGCCGTACAGGCACCCCGGTTTGCTGACTCACCCAAGAAAGATCCGCGGCCAAATGGCCCAAATAGAGGGTGAGATAACTATCGGCGAGCCCCTCTCCATCAACCGGTGGATCACACCACTCGACCTCATGGCCCATCGCTGCCAGCGCCGCAGCCGCCTTCTCAACCGCCAAACTAACCTCACGGCTTAACGTCGTCCCCAGGCCTCTACTTAGCGGCTCACCCAGCGACACGGCAATGCGCAACGGTGGCGGCGGAACTGACAACGCTCCCAAATAGCCGGTTTCCCTAGGCACCGGATAGGGCCCCGACGCCGCCATGCCGTTGATCTGTTCAAGAAGGGCAGCACTATCGCGTACGCTACGCGTCACAGCATGCTCAATCACCGCACCTTGCCATACCTCACCATGGGCAGGCGCGAGGGGAACCCGCCCTCGCGAAGGTTTGAAGCCAAATAACCCACAGTAACTGGCAGGAATCCGAATAGAGCCTCCACCATCCCCGGCAAGGGCCATCGGCACGATACCGCCAGCCACTGCTGACGCGGCGCCACCGCTGGAACCTCCGGGAGAGTATCCAGCCCGCCACGGGTTTTGGGGGTGTGGGAAAGCTTGCGGCTCGGTAATCCCCATCAAACCAAGTTCAGGAGTGGCTGTCTGCCCCACGACTACCAAGCCAGCAGCGCGTACACGCTGAATCAATAGCGCATCTTCCTTTGGGCACCAGTGGGCCAGCGACGCACTACCAAACGCCAGCGGCTCACCGGCCAGCCCCATTAAAAGGTCTTTACTTAAGGTGGGAACCCCGCCGAACGGGGTGTCAGCCGGGAGTGTTTGACTCTCTTGTCGGGCGCGCTCATAACGCCTTCGTACCACAGCGTTTAATGAAGGATTAAGTTTCTCAATAGCCGTTAAGGCCGCTTCCAGCACCTCCTCCCGACTGACTTCACGGCGGCGAATTAGCTCGGCTAAGCCCATCGCGTCATACTGCTGGTACTCGTCAAGATGCATGGTAGTAGCCTCATGTTTTTTCTCAGCCTAACAGAGAGCATACAAATCGCTCCTATCTCCCTATCAACCTATCTCCATCTCAGCAAAATGGCCTTTAGTCGCACCCCATCTAACGCTGGTCACCCTTTTTATGCTGCAACACATTGGTTTTCAATGTCATCCAGGTTTATCTCATCTAGGCGCACGCTAAAAATACAAAAAGACTATCAAGAAAAACCCATCAATAAACAAAATAAATCAATATGAGTTTGCAAATACTTCCAGAATACTAGCTAATAAACTGATTACTTATTGGTAGATATTTCATAAATATTTCTTACCGACGTTAATAAACATCGATAAAGAAAAGTCACCTTATTTTACAAGAACAATACAAACGGTGGGATTGGCATGCTTATCGACACAACCATTCAAAATAGTACTAGCCAAATCATTAAGTCATTGTTCAATAAAGAGCACGCCATTACGATTTTCTCTAAGGAAGCGGCTCACTCCATAGCGGCGACAGCGATTAAGGTTGAGCCCGATAACAGAAAAATTACGTTAGAGATAAAATACTCGGGTCTTTCGCTATCTCCCTACCTAAATAACGACACCATATCGTTTGATATAGAGACTTCGCGGCATGGGCATGATTCAGATGAAATTTATAATATCGAGCACGTTCCTGCTCATATCATTCAAATAGACACTCACACTTATCACCTAGAGTGTCAGCTGCCTAACTCCATCTTTTCCTCAGATAACCGCGGTGCGCTAAGAGTCCCCTTTGTTCTTGGCATGCAGGCCCGTGTTTACCTGGAAGTGTTTGCCCATGAGCTCAATATAGAGGGGAAAGTACGCAACCTTTCAGTGGGCGGCTGTATGGTGGATGTAAGCCTCGAAGACAGCATTGCGCTCTCTGTCGATCAGCTACTTCCTGGCGTAGCGCTCAAGTTTCCAAATGGAGAGGCATTTAATACCCAAGGTCGCATACGTCATATGCGCCCTTTCGGTAATCATGGCCATGCCGCCGTTGGCATAGAGTTCATTGACATCAGCCCCGCCTCAACGGAGATGCTGTTCCATTACGTTGCTGAAGCTGAATTCGAGGCCGCTTTACGCTCGGGCACTCAACATAGCTCGCGGGCAAGATCAAAACTGTTTATCGCCGATGCGAAAGAGAAAAAAATGCAGCATCAAGAAGAGCATGACCAGCTAGTAAGTGCGCAACAGACCCCCTTACTGCGAGGCGTCCTCGAAATAGCCCAGCAGCTGCAAATCATGTTGATGTTTATGAAAAATAAACATTTATTACCTGCAGAAATTTTATATGAGTGTGTGGATAGCATCCTGTATATGGTCAACCATGACCGTAAAGCCCTACAGTATGCCTTGACTTATTTGAACGAGGAGCCGGAGTGGGTGCGCCACGCCATCCAGGTGGGTAGCCAGCTCGCCATGATACTGATTAGCCGCGACCCCTATGCCTACAAAACACGCGAAGCAGTCGCGGGCGCTTTAGTGCATACCATGGGTAAACCACTGCTCATTAATGAACAGCTGCCCTCACTGAAAATACATATGTCGCCGTCCCAGGCGGAGATACTCAAGCAGCATGTGCATGCCCTTAGCAAAAAACTGTCGGTTCTCGACTGGACACCTAGCCCAACGTGCAGCGACATTATTCTCAATGCTAACGAACGACTCGACGGCAGCGGCTACCCCGAGGGAAAGCAGACAGAAGCGTTATCAGACGTTGTCCGTTTAGTGAGTGTTATCAAAATAATCAACAAGCTGACCCATGAGCGCAATGGACAGCACCCGCAGCAACCTCTGGATGCTTATCGCTGGGTCAATAGCCGTCCTGAAACGTATGAAAAGTCATTGCTGGTTGAGTATATTCAGCACTTTGGTCTTTACCCCATCGGCAGCCTGGCTAAGTTTTCGAACGGTTTTCTAGCCTGGATTGTGGATGTAGATGCAAAGGGAATGCCTTGCAAAGTAGACGTTGTTAAAAATTTGGCTTTTAAGGACACTTCCATTGATACGGTTTTGTTTACTAACGATTTTAACCAGATTGGT
>NZ_REBQ01000249.1 GCF_007692655.1 Halomonas sp. | reverse complement strand
GTGGTGCCAAAACCTACCGAGGAGAGCGGCTGGGCTTTGGTAAACACCTCCGCATCGGGGCCAATGCCTACTTCCATGTACTGTGACCAGCCCCCACGGGCCTGAAGCGCCTTTTTAAGCGACATCGCCTCATCAGAACCAGGCTTAATCTTGGAAAGATCAGTACCGATCAACGCTTGTAGGTCATCGCGCAACTCAACGGCCTTGGCTGGATCGCCGCCCGCTTGCTCCTCAATCACCCGTTCCAGCAGGCTAACCGCAAAGGTGACACCACACGCTTTAACGGCCTGCACATCGCAGGGCGCAAGCAGGTAGGGCGCTTGCGGAGGGGATATCTGCGAATTCGCGACCAGTGACTCAACGCTGCCCAGATTAGCGCCTTCCCCACGGCGCACCACATCAATCAGATCGTCGCGTTCTAGCAGGTCTGCCATGGTCGGGCCAAACGCGGTGAGATCAATGACTTTTCCATCATGCACGGTCACCAGTGCAGGGCCAGGGTTCGCTCCCTCCAGCCATACACGGCCAACCAGTAGCGCGTTATCCAGGTCATGAGGTAGTGAGTCAGTAAGGGATAGTGGGTTCATGGTCGCCTCCAAGGTGGTGTTAAACATTGTTGTTGGTAATAGTGGTTAACAGATGGCTCTGAAAATACGGCTGTTAAAAGAAAGATAGCGCTTATCGGTGGTAAGCGATTGGCGGTTAATACGTCATCGCCTATTATGTTATGGATGTTGTTTTGTATGACAGGTATGCCAGTTCATTGCCTACTCTAGCGCACCGTTCTATTTCAGGTCGATAGGTAAATGTGCCTAGTAGGGAAGCGATGCCAGAGAGCAAAAGCCTTCAAAAACAAAAAGTATTAAGGAGAACTGCATGTTAGATGAGTGGAAAGGCAAGCGCGTACTGATCACCGGGGCGAGCCGTGGTATTGGCGCGGCTGTCGCTAAACAACTCGGTGCGTTGGGAGCACACGTCGCGGTGCACTATCACAGCAGTGAGGCGCCCGCTGAAGCAGTGGCTCAAGCAATTCTTGACGCCGGTGGAGACGCCTTTACCCTTAAAGCGGATGTTAGCCACAGCAGTGAAACCCAGCAGCTTGTGAACGAGGCCGCCGAGCGCCTGGGCGGTCTGGAACTTTTAATCAATAACGCTGGCGACATGCTGGGACGGGTGGGTTTGGAAGAGATGGACGATGACCAGTATGACCGGGTCATGGATCTCAACGTGCGCTCAGTGTTGATGGCTAGCCGCGCTGCACTGCCACATTTTCGCCGCGCAGGGGGCGGTAACATCATTCATACTACCTCGATTGCCGCGCGCAATGGCGGTGGGAGTGGTGGCGGTTTATATGCCTCAGCAAAAGGTTTCGTGAGTACCATCACGCGCAATATGGCCAAGGAGTTAGCCGGGGATAATATCCGCGTTAACGCCGTCGCTCCGGGCACCATTGCCACCGATTTTCACGAGCGCCACTCCAGCGAAGTCCATCTAACCGCCGCTCGGGCATCGATTCCCATGGGGCGTTTGGGCACGGCGGAAGAGTGCGTGGGTGCTTATGTGTTTCTCGGCACAGACGCGCTGAGTGGCTATGTCACTGGCCAAATCATCGAGGTCAACGGCGGACAGCTAATGCCATGAAAAACATGACTCCTAGTAAACCAAACTATGAAATTGTCATCACCATGGGCGACCCTGCTGGCATCGGCCCGGAGATTATTTGTCGCGCCTTGAGTGCCATGTCCGCCGCCGAGCGCGCCACGGCCATGGTGGTCGGTGACCCGGCTATTTATCGCCGGGCGGCGGCGAGTATTGGAGCCGCGATTGAGTTCGTGCCGTTCGAGCAAGTTGAGAGCGGCAAAGATTGTGTGGCGGTGGGCGTGGTCGAGGTGCCCGAAGGAGTAGAGATTCCCGATGGTAAAATCAGCGCGGCTGCGGGTGGTATGGCGTTTCGCTGTGTACACAAAGCCGTAGAACTGGTGCAGGCGGGGCGGGGACAGGTGATTGTCACCGCACCGCTGAACAAAGCGGCGCTGCATAAAGCCGGGCACCACTATGACGGCCACACCGGCATGCTGGCTTCGCTGACCGGCGCGCCTTCGTCATTTATGCTGCTGGCATCTGAGACGCTATCGACACTGCATGTCTCTACCCATGTATCGCTTCGTGAAGCCATTGATAGGGTGACGCCTGGACGCATTATTGCCACCGTTGAGGCGGGGCAGGCGCACTTGGTTGCCCTGGGTATGAAGGCACCGCGCATTGCCATTGCTGGCCTTAACCCCCACTGCGGAGAAGGCGGTATCTTTGGCGACGAGGATAGCCGCTGTATCGCCCCGGCGGTAGAGCGTTTGCAGGAACGGGGTTTTGATGTGAGCGGGCCTATCTCGGCGGATACGGTGTTTTATCGCGCTTCGAAAGGTGAGTTCGACTTGGTGATTGCTCAGTATCACGACCAGGGCCATATCCCCGTTAAGCTTATCGCCTTTGATACCACGGTGAACGTTAGTCTCGGCTTGCCGCTTCAGCGCACCTCGGTGGATCACGGCACCGCTTTTGATATTGCCTGGCAGGGCAAAGCTGATGCTACCAACATGGGGTCAGCGATTGCCTATGCTCGGCGGTTGGCCAGTGGCGGAAAGGCATGAGCGGCTGCCGCTTGGCAATTATTGCCGATGACTTATCCGGCGCGTTGGACACTGCGGCCCCGTTTGCCGCGCGGGGTGCAGATGCCCGCGTGGTGATCAGCATGGAAGCATTAGCGGCAACGTTTGAGGCGTGGCAAGGCCAGTGGCCGGAGGTTATCGCTGTTAATACCGAATCCCGCCATCTGGAAGCCGAGCAGGCGGCGTTAAGGGTAAACGCAGCGGTTCGATTGTTAGAACAAACAAATCCCCAGCAGTGGTTTAAAAAAATCGACTCGACTCTGCGTGGCCAGGTAGTGGCAGAGTGCACGGCACTGCGAGAAGTGCTTGGTGTCCCTCTATTGCTGGCCCCCGCAGTACCGTCCCAGGGGCGGACAGTGCGCGATGCCGAAGTGTGGGTCGATGGGCTTCCGCTAGCAGCAACGGCTTATCAACTGGATGCCCGATCAACGCCCTTGATTGGCCCGATTGATCATGCGTTTTCCGCCAGCGGGCTAACGCTGCAGCGCTATCACCCTGGACGTGAAGTGCCGTTCCCTAGCGAGGATTGCATTGCTGATGCTAAAAGTGACGAGGAACTTTCAGCGCTCTATTCCCTAACGCTTGATGCTGGCGGCAGGCGAGCCATGGCGGGTGCGGCGGGACTGGCAACGGCTATCGCCCAGCACTGTTTTCGGCAGAACTACTCTGGGCAGGCTCAGGCGTCGCTTCGAAGATTGGATAGCGTAAATGCGGTACTTTATGCCATTGGGTCTAGAAGCCCTCGTGCTGTCGAGCAGCTCCAACTGCTGCGCCATCGCGCGCCAGATTTGGCTGTTATTAAAGCGTGCTCGGCTACTCCCTTGGAACGTAGCCACGCTTTGAATGCTTGTGTGGTCGTGCCTGGAGAGGATAACGAGCGTACGGCCAGCCAAGTCGCCACAGCAATGGCTGCCCAAGTGGCCTCGATTACTTCCAACTGGCGGCAAAATGAGGAGCATTTGCTGTTTTTAACCGGCGGTGATATCGCCATGGCGGTGCTTTCTGCGCTGGGTGTGGGCTATATCAACGTAGAGACTGAATGGTCGCCAGGCGTCGCGCTGGGGTATGTGGATGGGGATAAGCGGCAACGAGTGATGACCAAAGCAGGTGGCTTTGGCGATCCGCAACTGATGGTAGGTTTACACCATCAGCTCAAGTTAGCGCATGGGGCGCTTTAACCACTACTAAAATCATAATCTGAATGGTTGCGCGATTGCAGTCGACCAACTAGGTTTGAATCTGGTGGTATGATACGTATACAGCTCTATGATCGGTTACGTTGGCTGCCGCCGCTTAAATAATAAACAAGGCATTACAATTAACAGCAGCAAATCACAATAACCAACAACAAAACTAATGGTTGTGAGGAGTACACGATGAGCCACAAAAGCCAACGCCACATCAAAATGGCCCGCCTGCTAACCGCCTCGCTAATCGCAGCGGGTATTAGTTTCACTGCGGCTGTCCAGGCCGCTGAAAATCTCCGCTTCGCCCACGTCTACGAAACTTCCGAACCCTTCCACCAGTGGGCCGAGTGGGCTGCCGGCGAGATCGAGGAACGCACTGAGGGCCGTTATCGCATCAGTGTGCATCCAGCATCGTCGCTGGGCAGTGAGGAGGACATCAATGAAGGGCTAGGTCTGGGCACGGTCGACATGATCTACACCGGCACCCAGTTCGCCGGCCACGCCTATGGGCCGATGGGCATCGCCGGGGCGCCCTATATGTTCCGTGATTTCGATCACTGGCAGGCCTATGCCGAGAGCGACCTGTTCCAGGAGATTGCCGACGGCTATCGCGACGCCACCGGTAACGTACCGATCGCGCTGAACTACTACGGCGAGCGTCATGTGACCTCCAACGACCCGATCAATGTCCCCGAAGATATGGAGCGTCTGCGTATTCGCGTGCCGGGTGCGCCGCTTTACATGATGTTCCCGCGCGCCGCCGGGGCCAATCCGACCCCGATCGCCTTCAGCGAGGTATATCTGGCGCTGCAGCAGGGTGTGGTGGATGCCCAGGAGAACCCGCTGCCAGCGATCCGCGCCATGGCCTTCCACGAGGTACAGGATTACATCAACCTCACCGGCCACGTCACCGACTCGCTGATTACTATCGTCAGCGGCACGCGCTGGAACCAGCTCTCCGAAGAAGATCAGGAGATTTTCCGCGAGGTGCTGCAGGAGGCGGCGCAGAACAATACCGCCGATATCCTCCAGGCCGAGGCAGAGCTCGCCGAATGGTTCGAGGAGCAGGGCACCACCGTCAATGAAGTGGACCGCACGCCGTTCCGCGAAATCACCGTGCCCTACCACCTCGGCGATGACGCCAACTGGGATGAAGAACTCTACGAGCGTCTGCAGGCCATCGGCCAATAAGCGGACAGTGACGGAGGAGCTCACTGCCATGCAGTGGGCTCCAGGAGGTATGTGTCATGTCAAAACAGAGCGATGGCCTCGATGATGCCGTCGATCCGATGCTCAATTTCGAGTCGGCCTTCGAGGATGACGAGTTTCGGTTTAGCGACTACGCCATCGAGGACTACTTCACCCTGGTCGTGTTCTGGGCGCTGATCCTGGTCGTATCGCTGCAGTTTTTTACCCGCTATGTGCTCGGTGATTCGACGACCTGGACCGAGGAAATTGCTCGCTATCTGCTGATCATCGTCGGCTTCGCGGGGAGCGCCATGGCAGTGCGCAAGGGCACCCACATCATGGTGGAGTTCTTCTACCGCTATATGCCCAACTGGCTGGGCAAGCTGGTGGCTGGCGTAGCGGAAGGGGTCAGTGTGGGGTTCTATTTCGCCATGGCCTGGGTGACCTACAAGCTGGCCGACCGCACCGGCAGCATGATGATCTCCGTCGACCTGCCCAAGAACATCATCT
>NZ_REBQ01000134.1 GCF_007692655.1 Halomonas sp. | reverse complement strand
CCAACGCCGTGCCGCTACTGGAGCGCTACCGCAATGAGCTGTGCTGCTTCAACGACGATGTTCAAGGCACGGCCTCGGTGGTGGTGGGTACGCTGATGGCGGCCTGCCAGGCTCGGGAAGAGACCATTGCACAACAGCGTGTGGTGTTCGTGGGTGGCGGTTCCGCGGGCTGTGGTATTGCTGAGCAGGTCGTGGTGGCAATGGAAGCGGAGGGTTTGACCGAGAGCGAAGCCCGGGCGCGTATTTTCGTTGTTGATCGCGATGGTCTCATGACCAGCGACCAAGAGTGGCAGCGGGATTTCCAGCGCCGATTAGCCCACGACCCCTCGCTGGTGGTTGAGTGGAATGGTCAGGGCCTTGAAGAGACGATTGCGCAAATCAAACCCACGGTACTGATTGGTGTTTGCGGTCAGCGCGGTATTTTCACCGAACAGGTCGTGCGCACCATGCACGCGGGCTGCGAGCACCCGGTCATCATGCCGCTCTCCAACCCGACTTCCCAGGCAGAAGCGACCCCGGAAGATGTTATTCGCTGGACCGACGGGCAAGCACTGGTGGCCACCGGTAGCCCCTTTGCGCCGGTGGTCTACAACGGTCGTACTTATCCTATTGCTCAGTGTAACAATGCCTATATCTTCCCCGGTATTGGTTTGGGAGTGATTGCTTCAAGCGCCACTCGCGTTACCGATGAGATGCTCATGAGTGCTTCGCGGGCACTTGCCCGTGAGGCTCCGTTAGTAAAAGAGGGTAAAGGCGCGCTGTTGCCGCCGCTATCGCGTATACGGCACATCAGCAAGTCGATTGCCTTTGAGGTGGCCGCACAGGCTCAGCAGAACGGCGTTGCATTGCAAACCAGCGGTACGACGCTGCGGGAGCTAATTGAAAAAGCGTCCTGGACGCCGGATTACCGTACTTATCGTCGTCGTGCCTTCTAAGCGGCAGTGATCGAAGTAAACGCCAAAAAAAACCCCCACCGAGGTGGGGGTATGCAAGCATTGGTAAGGTTTTACCTCTAGGCTGCGCCGATCATTTTGCGCAGCACGTAGTGTAGGATACCACCGTGACGGTAGTAAGCCAGCTCGTTTACCGTATCAATTCGGCACTTGGCATCAACGCTGCGCTCCCCGTCGGCATTTTTGATCACTACCTTGACCGTGCCGCCCGGCGTCAGGTCGCTTAAACCCGCAATAGAAATCTCTTCATCGCCCGTTAATCCCAAGGTGTGGCGGCTCTCGCCCTCGGCAAACTGCAGTGGTACAACGCCCATGCCGATCAGGTTAGAGCGGTGAATGCGCTCAAAGGATTCGGCGATAACGGCACGCACGCCCAGCAGGCGGGTGCCTTTCGCTGCCCAATCCCGTGAAGAGCCAGTGCCATACTCTTTACCGGCGATCACTACCAGCGGCTTTTCCTCCTCTTTGTACTTCATGGCCGCATCATAAATGGCCATTTGCTCGCCGCTGGGTACATGGCGTGTTTCACCGCCGACCACGCCATCCAGCATCTCGTTTTTGATGCGCACGTTGGCGAAGGTACCGCGCATCATCACTTCATGGTTACCACGGCGGGAGCCGTAGGAGTTGAAGTCCACCGGTTTGACGCCGTGCTCTTGCAGGTAGCGCCCAGCCGGGCTATCGGGTTTGATGGCACCTGCAGGGGAGATATGGTCAGTGGTGACCGAGTCGCCCAGCATCGCCAGCACGCGAGCACTGTGCACATCTTCGATGGCATCTGGCTCGCGACCCATGCCTTCAAAGAAGGGCGGGTGCTGAATGTAGGTAGATTCAGGCCACTGGTACACTTTGCTTTCTGACACGTTAATGGCTTTCCAGACGTCGTCACCTTCAAACACTGCCCCGTACTCTTTACGGAACATTTCGGTGTTCACTTTCTCGACGGCGCTGGCAATCTCCGCCTGGCTGGGCCAAATATCTTTTAGATAGACGGGTTCGCCGTTACTGCCTTCGCCGATCGGCTCTTTGGTTAAGTCACGCTGAACGTTGCCAGCCAACGCGTAAGCCACGACTAAGGGCGGCGACGCGAGCCAGTTGGTTTTCACCAGCGGATGAACGCGGCCTTCAAAGTTGCGGTTACCGGAAAGCACAGACGCAACAGCAAGATCGCCATCGTTAATTGCCTTCTCAATCTCTTCAGGCAATGGGCCGGAGTTACCGATACAGGTAGTGCAGCCGTAACCGACCAGGTTAAAGCCAAGGGCATCCAAGTCGTCATTTAAATTGGCGGCTTCGAGATAGTCGGTTACCACCTTGGAGCCAGGCGCCAGGGAGGTTTTCACCCAGGGCTGCGTCGTTAAGCCTTTTTCCCGCGCCTTACGGGCCAGCAGGCCTGCAGCCATCATGACGCTGGGATTAGAAGTGTTAGTGCAGGATGTAATCGCTGCGATCACCACCGCCCCTGGGTCGAGGCTGAAGTCCTGATCATTCAGCTTAACGGTTTGGCTGGTGTTGTGCTTAAAGCTGCGCTCAACGCCTACGGCAGTTTGGCCGCCTTCAGAGGAGAGTTTTCCCGCGGCAGCCGCATCCGCGTTGGTGTCTTCCTGCATAAACTTATCGAACGCTGACGCCATATCCTGGAGTGCTACGCGATCCTGTGGACGTTTGGGGCCCGCCAGGCTGGCTTCTACCTCGGTCATGTCCAGGTGCAGTGCGTCGGTGAAAATTGGCTCGTCGCTGGGCTCGCGCCATAGCCCTTGGGCTTTGCTATAGGCTTCAACAAGGGCGACTTGGTCATCTTCACGCCCGGTTAAGCGCATATAGTTCAGGGTCTCTTCATCCACCGGGAAGAAGCCGCAGGTAGCGCCATACTCGGGGGCCATGTTGGCAATCGTGGCGCGGTCGGCCAGCGGTAGATCTTTCAAACCGTCGCCGTAGAACTCAACGAATTTACCCACGACGCCTTTTTTACGTAGCATTTCGGTAACGGTCAGTACCAGGTCGGTCGCCGTAATACCTTCGCGCAGTTTACCGGTTAACTTGAAGCCGATGACTTCGGGGATCAACATCGACACCGGCTGGCCCAGCATGGCTGCTTCGGCTTCAATGCCGCCAACGCCCCAGCCGAGTACGCCCAGGCCATTAATCATGGTGGTATGAGAGTCGGTACCTACCAGCGTATCGGGGTAGGCGAAGGATTTACCCTCTTCATCTTTGGTCCACACCGTCCTGCCCAGATACTCCAGGTTGACCTGGTGGCAAATGCCGGTGCCGGGGGGAACAACGCTGAAATTATCAAACGCTTGCTGGCCCCAGCGCAGAAACTCGTAACGCTCGCGGTTGCGCTGCATTTCGATATCAACGTTTTCTTGAAAAGCCGCGGCGTTACCAAACTTGTCGACCATGACGGAGTGGTCGATCACGAGATCAACCGGGGTGAGCGGGTTGATCTTTGCCGGGTCCTCGCCCAGTTTTTCCACTGCCGCGCGCATGGAGGCTAAATCCACCACGCCGGGAACACCGGTGAAGTCCTGCATCAATACCCGCGCGGGGCGATAACCTATTTCGCGGCTGGATTTGCCCTCGGACTGCCAGTCGACCAGGGCCTGCATATCTTCTTGGGCTACGCTTTCGTCGTCGGCGAAGCGCAGTTGGTTTTCGAGTAGAATTTTGAGGGTTTTGGGAAGTCGGTCAATATTGCCGAGGGTCTCTGCAGCTTGGGGCAGGCTGTAGTAGTGATACGTGGTACTGCCAACCTCTAACGTGCTTAGCGTATCGGGTATCTTACTCATGCCATTCTCCTCTGATTGCTTGGCGTTTCGTGACTTAACATTCACTAGGCGCGACGGTCACCGCTGTTCTTTCTTAATATGGTCTGGCTTACCTTCAGTATGGCTTTAACCCTCAGTATGGCGATTATTTAGTAATAACACATGGGTGTTTGCGCAGTGGCTTTCAAGGTTTCTTCGCCTAATAGCGTAGACGAAACCTTGCAATAGCTTGTACTTGGCGCCATTTCAGGCAGACTCTTCGCAAATTTATTTAAAAGCTATCTACACAGCTATCAGTCAAATCTTTACAAGGTGGTGTCATGGAAAATCGTCATGAGCGTTTGATTATTCTTGGGTCCGGCCCTGCAGGCTACACGGCTGCGGTGTATGCGGCACGGGCAAATTTGAAGCCGCTGTTGATTACCGGTATCCAGGCGGGCGGTCAGTTGACCACCACCACCGATGTGGATAACTGGCCGGGGGATGCTCAAGGCGTACAGGGTCCAGAATTAATGGAGCGTATGAAACAGCACGCGGAACGTTTCAATACCGAGGTGCTGTTTGATCACATCAATGAGGTTAGCTTAGGTGAAAAGCCGTTCACCTTAAAAGGGGATAGCGGCACTTACACCTGCGACGCACTGATTGTGGCTACCGGTGCCAGCGCGCGTTACCTGGGCCTGCCCACCGAACAGCAGTTTATGGGCCAAGGGGTGTCAGCTTGCGCCACCTGCGATGGGTTCTTTTATCGTAACCAGGAAGTGATCGTGGTAGGCGGTGGCAATACCGCTGTGGAAGAGGCGCTGTACCTCTCTAACATCGCTTCAAAGGTCACTCTGGTGCACCGTCGTGACACCCTGCGAGCAGAAAAAATTCTGCAAGATAAGCTGTTTGAGAAAGCCGAGGCAGGCAAAATCGTCTTGGAGTGGTTTCAGGAAGTGGAAGAAGTGCTCGGCGATAACTCCGGCGTGACGGGAGTGCGGGTGAAATCCACCAAAGACGGTTCAAGCAAGGAAATTCATGCGCCGGGTCTGTTTATTGCCATTGGCCATAGCCCTAATACGGGTATCTTTGAGGGCCAGTTAGTAATGAACGGTGGCTATATCAAAGTGAATTCAGGCCTTGAAGGCAATGCCACCGCTACCAGTGTGCCCGGTGTATTTGCCTGCGGCGATGTCATGGATCACATTTACCGCCAGGCCATCACCTCAGCGGGCAGCGGCTGCATGGCGGCGCTGGATGCAGAGCGCTATTTAGACGGCATTGCCGGGTAACGTTCGTCGAGCTTTGAAGCGCCGAATGGATTAACAGTCGATAGGCGCTTCATCAACCCTCAATCGCCCCAGCTGGCTAAGTACCAGCCTTTTTCCCTGGGCGCCCAGGCCGCCGTTGGTTGAGCAAATGGCAAAACTGCCATTAAAACCACGGGTGTAGCCCATCGCGTTGTAGCGCACGTATGACCAGCCGCGGCTGTAAACGACTTGGGTGTGTGGCAGGGCGGGAACGATGCGCAAAATAGCCTCTTCTGGAATCTCGTTTGTTATATCCCCTCGCACAATGATTAGCTCTCCACTCCACTCGTCAACGCAGGCCGTGCGATTGTCAGCAGCGGGGCAAAGTGTGATTGAACCTTGCTGGCTAATGGCCGTGTTTCGCGCTAATGAAAACGTATTCTGCAGGCGATTGATGGCGCTGGTATGCACGGTGCGCTCACCAAGAGCGTGAAAGTTGGGCAGCCCCCAAGCCGCTATCATGCCCACCAGCAGTAGCGTGATCAGTAGCTCAAACAGGGTGAATCCGCTTTCAAACGCCGGGGGGATATCGTTCTGGCCGTTGCTCATCACCTCTCCTCACTTGACCTTACTCTTGCCCGCGTTATGCTCACTCTCCGTCGCCAGCAGCGAACACGGCAGCATGACTAGGTCATCTTAGGCGGCACGACGCTTTTTTTATGTAAGCCAAAACGGACATTTTTGTGAGCGATTTCTTAATTATTGGTGGCGGCGTGATCGGTATGATGACGGCGCTGCAGCTAGCTGATGCTGGCCAGCAGGTCACACTGGTTGAGCGTGGTGAGTGCGGTAAAGAGGCCTCATGGGCCGGTGGGGGGATTGTCTCGCCGCTTTATCCCTGGCGTTATGCCCCGGCGGTGTCGCAGCTTTCACGCTGGTCGGAAGGGGTTTACCCCTCGTTAGCGCTGCGTTTACTGGAAGAGACGGGGATTGATCCCGAATATCGTCAAAAAGGGCTGCTGTACTTGAACGTGGAGGATCCCGATAAAGCGCTGCACTGGTCGCGGCAACTGGGCAAGCCGCTAGAGCGGGTGGGGGCCGATTTTGTTCGGGATAAAGAGCCTGATATTGCCATGGTAGGCGAAAGCGCACTGTGGATGCCGACGCTTGGCAGCGTGCGTAATCCGCGTTTAGCCAAAGCGCTGAAGGCAAGACTAGCGGCTATGCCGCAGGTCACTCTGCAAGAGCAGTGTGAGGTCACCGGCTTTATTCGCCAGCAGGGCAGGGTGGAAGGCGTGGAGACTGCCAAGGGAGGGTTAACCGCTGAACGCATCATCATTTGCGGCGGCGCATGGGCTGCGCAGCTCTTGGCACGGCTTGATGTGCAGCTACCAGTAAGGCCCGTTAAAGGGCAGATGATTGCTTACCAAGCCCCCAAAGGCCTGGTAAAACGCGTGGTGTTAAAAGATGGGCGCTATATTATCCCGCGAGCAGATGGCCTGTTATTAGTCGGCTCTACCCTGGAAGAAGCCGGGTTCGATAAGACTACCGACAGTGCGGCACTGGCTTCCTTAAAACAGAGTGCTGAAGCCATCTTGCCCGCTTTAGCGCAATGCCCGGTGGCGTATCAGTGGGCCGGTTTGCGACCAGGCTCCCCTGATGGGGTGCCGTTTATCGGCGCGCTGCCTGAGTGGCCCAATGTGTTCGTCAATGCAGGACACTACCGCAATGGTCTCGTGCTAGCGCCTGCTTCAACCCACTTGCTGGTTGATCAACTGCTGGGGCGTGAGCCGCTCATTGATCCAACGCCTTATCAGCCCACCGAACAGCGTTTTGAGGACGTCTAACCTGAACCAGGCTAAGGCGTACCATCTTTATCCTGTTGTTCTTGCAGGAATCGATCGCGATGGGCGCTGGAACAGAACCACTGCTCTCGGTCGCGAAGTGCTTCGTCTTCCGGTACGTGTACTTCGCACCAGCGGCAGCGCACCATCTTGCCACCCTCGTGACGGTGGATTTTTTGATTTTTTTCGTCATGCTCGAGTTTGCGTTGACGATAAATGCCGTAAAGCTTTAAGCCGACGTAAAATACAACGGCGAAGATAATCAGCCGAATAATCAAGAGGTTCATCCTTATTTGTCTCCCGAAATGGGGATTTAGGCAATGGAGTACGCGCACGGCCTTTGCCAGTTGGCAGCCCTTGCGGGACAATACGAGTATGACGGTGCAACCCTATTCTAAAGATTCTCAAGAGATTTTGACGCCCATGCAAGACTTAACGCTGGTAATGGCCCAACTCGATCCTTTGGTCGGGGATATTCCCGGTAACGCTGCCCGCGCAATCGAGGCGGTACGCGAGGCACGGATTGAGCATGGCGCGGATATTGTCGTCTTTCCTGAGCTTTTTTTATCGGGCTATCCGCCGGAAGATTTGCTACTGCGTCCTTCCATGGAAACCCGCCTGCGGGAAGCTCGTGCTCTTATGGCGTCGAAAGTCGCGCGGGATGTGTTAGTGATCATTGGTTACCCCGGGGTGCGCGAAGGCCTTTGTTACAACCTGGCAGGGGTGCTCTACAACGGGCAGTGGGAAGGGGAGTATGCCAAACAGGCACTGCCCAACTACCAAGTATTTGACGAACAGCGCTACTTCACGGCAGGCACTGAGCCGCTGGTGTATGAGCACAAAGGCGCCAAGCTGGGGTTGTTGATCTGCGAAGACCTGTGGGATGGCGCACCGGTTAAGGCCGCCACTGAAGCAGGGGCCGAAGTTCTGATCACCTTGAATGCCTCGCCCTACCATCAGGACAAACCTGCTGAGCGTATGCGCTTGTTGGAGCAGCATGCTCAAGACGTCAATCGCCCGATTGTGTATGTGAATACTATCGGTGGGCAGGATGAGTTGGTGTTTGACGGCGGCTCATGCTGCGTGAACGCTAGCGGTCAACTACAGGTGTTGGCACCGTATTGGCAGGCTGGGCTCATGCCGGTGCAATTTTTACAAACCAGCGCGACGATCTGGGAGCCCCAGCCCGGTGAAATTGAACCGGAGGTCGACCCTGAAGAGAGTCTCTACTGTGCACTGGTCACAGGTCTGCGTGATTATGTCAACAAAAGCGGCTTCGAGGGCGTGGTGCTGGGACTCTCTGGCGGTATTGATTCCGCGCTCTCCCTGGCGATTGCCGTTGATGCCCTAGGCCCTCAGCGGGTGCAGGCGATAATGATGCCCTACCATTACACGGCGGATATCTCCAAGCAAGACGCTGCCGAGCAGGCCACCATGCTTGGCGTACACTATGAAGCGATGCCCATAGAGCCCATGGTCGATGCATTTATGGGCACGCTGGCGGAAAGCTTTGCAGGCACCGAGCGGGATACCACGGAAGAGAACCTGCAGTCACGCTGTCGTGGCGTGCTGCTGATGGCGATCTCTAACAAAAAGGGCCTGATGGTACTGACTACCGGCAATAAGAGTGAGATGGCAGTGGGTTATGCCACGCTTTATGGCGATATGGTGGGCGGCTACAACGCTATTAAAGACGTCTATAAAACCTGGGTGTATCGCCTCGCCCGCTGGCGCAATACGCAATCCCCAGCGATTCCTGAACGCGTCATTGAGCGCCCACCCAGCGCTGAGCTGGCGCCGGACCAGCAGGATAGCGACTCATTGCCCGATTATGACGTGCTTGACGCTATCTTAGTGCGCTACATCGAAGGCGATATGAGCGCTGAAGCAATCATCGCCGCCGGTTTTGACCATGAGGACGTGTATAAAGTCGTGAAACTGGTGGACCGCTGCGAGTATAAACGCCGCCAGGCGCCTATTGGCGTGCGGGTGACGCCGCGCGGCTTTGGCCGGGACCGCCGCTATCCTATTGTGAATGGCTGGCAGCCCGGCGAGTAACTCCGGCAAATGTCAGGCCAGCTCAGGAGGAGGTGCAAGACATAGTCTTGCCATCTCTTCTGCCGCGACGGGCTTGCAAAAGTAGTAGCCTTGGTAGGCATGGCACTGGTGCTCGTTTAAGTAGCGCCAGTGCTCCACTGTTTCTACTCCCTCGGCAATGACGCTTAGTCCCAGCGCCCGGCCCATGGCAATAATGGTCTGCACAATCGCCCTATCGTCCGTATCCTGATGCAGATCCCGTACGAACGACTGATCAATTTTTATTTGGTCCAGTGGCAGGCGTTTTAAGTACTGTAGCGATGAATAGCCCGTACCAAAGTCATCCATGGCAAAGCTAATGCCCAGTGCTTTCAGCTGGTGCATGCGCTCAATGGTCTCTTCTACTTTGCCAAGTACCGTGCTCTCTGTGAGTTCCAGCTTAAGCAAGTGAGGGGTGGCTCCGCTAGCCTCTAAAGCATGAGAAACTTCTTGTACAAAATTGGGCTGCTGAAACTGTTTGGCGCTGACGTTCACAGCAAGCACCAGCTCTTTTGTATGGGCAAAGGCTTGCCAAGCCACCAGCTGTTCGCAGGCGGCACGAAGTACCCAGCTGCCAATCGGCACAATTAAGCCGGTCTCTTCAGCAAGGGGGATAAATACTCCAGGAGAAATACGTCCGCGGCTTGGATGCTCCCAGCGAATGAGCGCTTCAGCACCAATGGGGCGGCCGAGGTTGTCAACCTGCATTTGATAGACCAGCAGAAACTCCTGTTGCTCGATGGCAAGCCTCAGGTCGCGTTCGAGTTCCGCGCGCGCCTCAAGTTCTGCTTGAATGGCAGGGTCGTAAAAACGAATGGCGTTTCGTTCAGTTTTTTTGGCTATATGAACCGCTGCGTTTGCATATTGGAAAAGATCATCAACACTTTTCCCTGGGCAGCTAAATAGCACTAATCCCTGGCTAATATTAAGGAAGTGGTAATTACCGTTGAGATAATAGGGCTGTGTGAGTAACTGGCACACCTGTTCGGCAAATAGTTCGGCCTTTCCTGCCGCTTCATGCTGATCACTGGCTAGACCATCAATGATGATGCCAAACTCATCGCCGCTTATGCGACCCACCGTACAGCCTTCATGTTCAAGGTTACCTAAACGTTCGGCGATATGCTGGAGAATGGTGTCGCCTGCACTATGACCGTTACCATCATTGATGCGCTTAAAATCATCAACGTCGATATAAATGAGCGCGCCATAGACGCTGGTTTGTTGGCTGGTTTCCAGCGAACGCGCTAAATGTTCTTTCATCAGCTGCCAGTTGGGGAGCTCTGTAAGCGTATCGTAATAGGCGAGCCGGTGAACTTTATGTTCGGCCTCGCGGCGCTGCAGTTCAGCATCACGAAACGTCATTAGCGCTTTTGCAACACGCTTTAGAGAGCCGCTGCGTCGCTGGCTCATTCTTTTTATAGCATGAAAATCAGGCAATTTTTTATGGCTGTCGGAGAGCGCTAGAATGGCGTCGCCTACCGTCATTAAGCGGTTATTGATACGCCAAGCAACTAAGGCTGCCGTGCTGATCAGCAGTGCCAAAATACCAACGCCGATCCAAAGCGTAGTTAATCTTAAGTCTATTAAAACTTGATAAGAGTCTCTGTGGCGGTCGCGGGCACGTTCTGTTAACTCTTCAAAAACCTGCTGTGAAAATAGCGTAAAGGTGCTGAAGTGGTTATGGGCTTCCTGGAGGAAAAAACCTGGATCGCTCTGATTGAGGGTCGCCGCCCCATTGGCCATGTTGATAAAAAGCTGATACTGATGAAACGCCCGCTGTAACGTCACGGCACTTTCTGGGCTAAGGTCTAAAATAAGCGGCGATGTAGCCAGTTGGTCAATGCTCTGGCCAACTTTATTAAGCTCTTGATTGATAAAGTTGTATTCGGTGTAGCGCTGCATGGCGCTTAAATTGGTGACGGCCACTCGGTTTAACACCTCCGTGATCCGCTGGTGGAGATCACTAATTTTGCGGTCAAAGGTGGCCATTTGAACGAGGGTGTTCAAATCATTGGATTGCAGCTGGTAGTTTTGAAGCGACTGCGCTTTTATCGCCTGTGTCGCAAGCACCAGTATGAGGAATAAAGGTAATAGCACCATTAGTATAGGCAGCAAAAAAACGATCAACAGGCTTCGGGTGGGTTTCATAGTTATCTCGTGAGCAATCTATAAAGCACGGTCTCTGAGATAGACACCGTGCTTCTCTAAATCAATTAACGGCCAAAACCGTTGCAAGTTTAGAAGCTTTCCCACTCTGGCTCCGCGCGCTTGGCTTTTGCGACGGGTAGTGATGGTGATGGATTGCTGTAAGCGCTTGCTGGTGCTAATGGAGTGGATGACGAGGATTGGGCATTGGGCAGTTTGAATACTTCCATGGTCTGCAGCAGGCTGCGAGCATTCTGACGCAGGCTATTGGCCGCGGTAGCGCTTTCTTGTACTAACTCGGCGTTCTGTTGAGTGACTTGATCCATCTCGGTCACTGCTTGCCCAACCTCTTGCACGCCTGCACTCTGTTCAGCGCTAGCGTGACTAATTTCCTGCATGATGCTGTTCACGCGTTCGATGGCAGCCACAATCTCTTCGGTTGATTTGCTGGCTTCTTCGGCACGTGCGTTGCCATGGTTAACACGTTCTAAGTTGCTGGAGATCAGATCATTAATTTCCCTAGCTGCATCGGCGCTACGCTGGGCAAGCCGGCGAACTTCTTCTGCCACGACTGCAAAACCACGGCCATGTTCCCCTGCGCGGGCGGCCTCAACGGATGCATTTAGGGCTAGGATATTGGTTTGAAAGGCAATGGCATCAATGGTTGAGATAATGCCAGCAATTTCCTGTGAGCTTTTATTCAGGTCGTTCATGGTTTCAACCACCTGATGGACTGCTTTACCGCCTCGAGTGGCTGTACCCGATGCACTTGACGCCTCCTTGCTGGCCTGCTCAGAGTTCTCTGCATTGAGTTTAACGGTGCTGTTGAGCTGCTCCATGGCAGAAGCCGTTTCTGCTAGCGCACTTGCCTGCTGTTCAGTACGCGAGGAAAGATCGTTATTTCCCTCTGCAATTTGTTCACTGTTGCTAGCCACAGCCTCTGCAGAAGCGCGAACCTGGGTCACAATGGTTTGTAGCTGGCGCGCCATAGCCACCTGAGACGCCATAATGCTGCGGGTGTCACCTTTCTTGAGACGCCCTTGGCTGGTAAGTTCACCGCGACCAATCGCTTCTGCGAACGCTTTAACCTCCTGGGGTTCAGCACCCAGCTCACGCAGTAGCTGGCGGGATAACAACGCTGCGATCAACCCCCCCAACAGTAGTGCCAATAGCGTTAATCCCAACATCTGCATCTGGAAACCTGAGGCAGTATCGCGGGCGCTTGCGGTAGTGGCGTTATTTATCTCTTCCTGAAGGTCAATCAACTGGTTAATTCGGTTTAGCCACTCAGCATAAGCGGGGCCTGCTTGCTCAAGCAGTAGTGACTGTGCGTTCTCAGCTTCGTTGGCCTGGCGAGCAGTAATCACCTGTTCAGTTAGCTCTCGAGCGAGCACGGCTTGGTCGTTAATACCATTAATAATATCTTGTTCTTGAGAAGTGCCAGCGTGTTGACTAGTCACTTGTTCCATACCGGTTGAAGCAACTCGGTAAGCATCACGCAGGCGCTCCATTTCGCTTTCCAATGCGCTGAGATTGCCATTTCCTGCGGTCAGCACTATATCTCTCAGCACGATGGCACGGTCATGAACACTGCCGCGCCAATCCACTGCAAAGCGCTGCTTGGTGCCGTTGACGTCGTTAATGGTCGTCAGGTCACGATCAATTTGATTAACCTGATAAACGCCCACGACTACTAATAGAACCAGCAGACCCAAAAGTGCGGAAAAGCCTGCAATTAAGCGAGTACTGATTTTAGTACCGGACATAGACATTGATCTTTCCCTTAGGCGCCGTTCAGGCGCTTTATAATGTATGAGAATCGAACTATACAATTTCTGTATAAGTAGTGTACAGAAATAATCTTATATTTTTTATAAAAAACTCACCCTTTTGTATGGAGTGATTGCGACTAAAAAGGTGGTTTTCATCATTTTTTGCAAAAAAAACCACGCCGAAGCGTGGTTTGATGGAACGTTTCTGTACAAGTTTTAACGGCTGCAGGGTTTCAGGAGCAAAGCTTAAGTAGCATCCGTCTATGTTCAGAGACCCTACATTGGTAGGGCTCTGTCAATTTTCCATGGTACTTAAAAACAGTACTTAGAAAGCAGTACTTAGAGAACAGTACTTAGAGAACAGTACTTGGAAGACCATACTCGGAGGTCAGTACTGGGCAATTAGTGCCTGGATCCTGGTTTTTGAATGAACTTTTTGAATGAGTTTTTTTGCATTAGTGCTTAGGCACAAAGCGGCTGCCTTGGAGCTGCGCATGATCCGGAGCGTTCTCGCGCAACACCGCCAGCACTTCGCTAGCGCGGTCTTCCATGCCTAGCCCCTGGTAACCTTCTACCATTGTTGCCAAAGCATCACGGGTGGCGTTGGATTCAGGGTAGTTCTCGATGACCCACCGGCCGCGCTCAACGGCTGCCAAGTAGGCGCCACGGCGTAAATAATAATCAGCCACGTGCAGCTCGTGGCGGGCCAGCAATTCACGTAGATAGACTATCCGCTGTTGAGCGTCAGCAGCGTAATCGCTTTGCGGGAAGCGCTGAATCAGCTCGCGGAAGTCGTTGTAAGCATCCCGTGAAGCCCCAATATCACGCTTTGAAATATCAATCAGGCGTAGGCGTTCTAGGCTGAAACGGCCTGCTTGCCATGCAGAAAGGCCGCGTAAATAGTAGGCGTAGTCCACTTGGGGATGGTCAGGATGAAGGCGAATAAAGCGGCTGGCTGCCGCCCGCGCTTCTTCCCAGTCACGGTTTTCGTAGTAGGCATAAATTAATTCAAGTTGGGCCTGCTCAGCGTGCGCACCAAAGGGGTAGCGGGTATCGAGTGCTTCTAAACGCTCTATCGCGATAGGGAAGCGATTGGTGTCGAGGGCCGTCCGAGCCAATTCGTAGAGCTCACGCTCTTGCACCCCAGCAAATTCATCATCGTCTTCGCTTGAGTTATTGCTCGCACAGCCCGCTAAAAGGGCAAGGCTTAGGGCTAAAGCACCAAAGCGGTTGGCAGCTGAAAAAACGCGCATCATCATCCTCGTTGCAAACAAGCCTCGTTCACCAAAAAGCGGCGATGGCCATAAGTAGAAATGGTAGAATAGGTCTCAGTCCGCCCACTATAAAACACCTCGGCTTAAAACGCAGGCTTAGCGTCGTTCCATCAGGTGCCGTCCAAGACAATAGCCAGGGTTTATAGACAGGTTTTTTTGCGTCTTAAAGAGGTTTTTCATGTCTCGAATAGTTGAAGACACGCAGCGCGTGCCTGCTACATTAGCCGGTGCGCGATTAGACCAAGCGGCTGCGGAGTTGTTCAGCGATTACTCCCGTGAGCGCTTAAAAGTCTGGATTAACGCCGGTGAGCTAACCGTAGACGGTGTTCAAGCCAAGCCGAAGGCCAAGCTGCATGGCCATGAAGTGTTAGTGCTACAAGCGACTATTGAGGATGATACGCGTTTTGAAGCGCAAGATATTGCGCTGGATATCGTCTATGAAGACGAGACGCTAATAGTAATTAATAAAGCTGCCGGCATGGTGGTGCATCCAGCGGCGGGTAATCCTGATGGCACACTGTTAAACGCATTGTTGCATCATCACCCGGCTATCGCTGAAGTGCCCCGTGCAGGCATAGTGCATCGCTTGGATAAAGACACCACCGGTTTGATGATGGTAGCGAAAACGCTGCCTGCGCAAACTGCATTGGTAGATCAGATGCAGGCGCGCAGCGTATCACGCCAATACGATGCTGTTGTGATTGGAAAACCAGTTGCCGGTAGCACCATTGATGCGCCCATTGGTCGCCATCCAAAAGACCGCAAGCGCCAGGCGGTGACCACCTCAGGCAAGCCTGCGGTTACCCACTTTCGCGTGGTTGAGCGGTTTCGCGCCCATACCCATGTGCGATGCAAGTTGGAAACAGGCCGGACCCACCAAATCCGTGTGCATATGGCCCATGCTCGTTACCCTCTCATTGGTGACCCTATGTATGGCGGTCGTGCCAAGTTGCCGCCGGGGGCTGCTGAGCCGCTAAAGGAAATTCTGCGTGAATTCCCTCGTCAGGCTCTGCACGCGCGGAAATTAATTTTCCAACATCCGGTAAGTGGTGAAACATTGACCTTTCAGTCGGATCTACCCGATGATTTGTTAATGTTGCTGGATTACCTGCGCGAAGATAACGAGACCATGCGATGAGCGATGCCATTGATTTACGGCCAACGCTACTAATCCCTGACTGGCCCGCACCGGCTAATGTGCGTGCCTTTGTGACGACCCGTGAGGCGGGGCCTAGTCAGGGTGATTTTGCAGCGTTTAACCCTGCCTCCCATGTGGGGGATAACCTTGACCACGTCACGCTATGTCGGCGGCTGTTGCAAAAAGAGATTGGTGATGAACGCCCTTTGCTATGGCTTAACCAAACCCACGGTGCGCGTGTACAGCAAGGTTATCCAACGGATGCGCCAGGCGGGGAGCCCCCCAACGCAGATGCGGCGATCGCCACGACGAATGAGTACGCCTGTGTGGTGCTGACTGCCGACTGTCTACCAGTGATGTTTTGTAATCGGGCAGGCACTCAGGTGGCGGTGGCCCATGCTGGCTGGCGGGGCCTGGCGGGTGGGGTGTTGGAAGCGACCGTCGCGGCTATGAATACCGCCCCTGACGACATTATGGTGTGGCTTGGACCCGCTATTTCCAATGCTCAGTTTGAGGTGGGCCCTGAGGTCTACGGCGCCTTTGTTGCTGTTCACCCAGATACCGCTGACGCCTTTGATCATAGTCCTTATCGTTTAGGGCATTACATGGCCGATCTCTATCGACTGGCACGGTTTCGTTTAGAAGCCCTGGGGATTAATCATATTAGCGGTGGGCACTTCTGCACCGCCTGCGAGTCTCGCTTTTACTCCTACCGCCGTGATGGTGGTAAGACAGGGCGCATGGCTAGCGTGATCTGGATCAATTAGCGTTAATAAAAGATTTCAAAAGCCAGTGGTTTAAGTGCTCTCCTCTTGAAAAGCGCGGAACTGACGCCATTTAACTTGTCAAGCTAATACTGATTAGCACGTCTAATGACAGGTTATTGGGACATGCAGTGCGTCCAAACGCACCGCACCCCCAGGAGGAAGTCCATGCGTTTTGATAAATTTACTGCCAAGCTCCAGAGTGCGATTGCCGAGGCGCAGTCGCTCGCCGTTGGTCGTGGCCATAATCAGCTAGATCCGGCGCACCTACTACTTGCCCTGCTCGACACCAAAGATACCGGTATTAAAGCCCTGATCGAAAAAGCTGAGGGTAGTCCTTCACGTCTGCGCGACGGTTTAATGCAGCAGTTGGATAATTTACCCAAAGTAGGCCAATTCGACGGCGAAGTGCAGCCTTCGCGTGATTTCATCAAGCTGTTTAATTTAACCGATCGCGAAGCGCAAAAGCGCGGGGATCAGTTCATTGCCAGTGAGCTTGTACTACTGGCGGCGCTGGAGATGAATTCCGCGGTTACCAAGCTGCTTAAGGACGCTGGAATTAATCGAAAATCCCTTGAAGCCGCCATCAATAGTCTACGCGGCGGCGCCACCGTTGATGATGCCAATGCCGAAGACCAGCGCGAAGCGCTCAACAAATACACCATGGATCTTACCCAGCGGGCGCTGGACGGTAAGTTGGATCCGGTGATCGGTCGCGACGATGAAATCCGCCGTACGATTCAAGTGCTACAGCGGCGTACCAAAAATAATCCGGTATTAATCGGTGAGCCTGGCGTGGGGAAAACCGCCATTGTGGAAGGGTTGGCCCAGCGCATCGTTAACGGCGAAGTGCCGGAAGGCTTAAAAGATAAGCGCGTACTGTCGCTGGATATGGGCTCCTTGCTTGCAGGCGCAAAGTTCCGCGGCGAGTTTGAAGAGCGGCTGAAATCTGTGCTTAAAGAGCTCTCTCAAGAAGAGGGGCGGGTGATTCTATTTATTGATGAGCTACACACCATGGTGGGTGCCGGTAAAGCCGAGGGCGCCATGGATGCAGGCAATATGCTCAAGCCTGCCCTGGCTCGCGGTGAACTTCACTGTGTGGGGGCGACGACTCTTGATGAGTACCGCAAATATATCGAGAAAGATGCCGCGCTAGAGCGCCGCTTCCAGAAAGTATTGGTGGATGAACCCACTGAAGAAGACACCGTGGCCATTCTTCGCGGATTGAAAGAGCGTTACGAAGTGCACCACGGTGTGGATATTACTGATTCGGCGATTATTGCCGCCGCCAAGCTCTCCACCCGCTATATCACTGATCGGCAGTTGCCCGATAAGGCGATTGACCTGATTGATGAGGCGGCCTCGCGTATCCGTATGGAGCTGGACTCCAAGCCGGAAGCGATGGATAAGCTTGACCGCCGCTTGATTCAACTCAAGATGGAGCGTGAAGCGCTTAAGAAAGAGACCGATGAGGCGACCAAGAAGCGCTTGGAAGCGCTGAGTGCTCAGATTCACGAGTTAGAGCGTGAATACGCCGATCTGGATGAAATTTGGAAGGCGGAGAAGGCCAGTATTCAGGGCGCTGCCCAGTTCAAAGCAGAGCTCGAGCAAGCGCGAATTGACTTGGAGCAGGCCCGCCGTCAAGGCGACCTGGGCCGCATGTCAGAGATCCAGTACGGCAAGATACCTGAGCTTGAAAAGAAAATTGCCGAAAGTGGTGAGGGGGAGGCAGATACCTCCAGCCACCAGCTGCTGCGTTCTAATGTGACCGAAGAGGAGATCGCCGAGGTCGTCTCTCGCTGGACGGGGATTCCAGTCTCCAAGATGCTGGAAGGCGAGCGCGACAAACTGCTGCGCATGGAAGAGGCGCTGCATCAGCGGGTGATTGGACAAAACGAGGCCGTGGAAGCGGTGGCCAACGCAGTGCGTCGTTCGCGGGCAGGGCTTTCCGACCCAAATAGGCCCAACGGCTCATTCCTGTTCCTAGGCCCTACCGGAGTGGGTAAAACCGAGCTGTGTAAGTCGCTGGCCAATTTCCTGTTCGATACTGAAGAGGCCATGGTGCGTATCGATATGTCGGAGTTTATGGAGAAGCACTCCGTGGCTCGCCTGATTGGTGCGCCTCCTGGCTACGTCGGCTATGAAGAGGGCGGCTACTTAACCGAAGCCGTGCGCCGCAAGCCCTATTCGGTACTGCTGCTGGATGAGGTAGAGAAAGCTCACCCGGATGTTTTCAATATCCTGCTGCAGGTATTGGAGGATGGGCGCCTGACCGATGGCCAGGGCCGCACGGTGGACTTCCGCAATACCGTCATCGTGATGACCTCTAACATGGGGTCGGACATCATCCAGCGCATGGGCGGCGATCCCAGTGGTGATCAAGACAGTGACTATGAAGCGATGAAAAATATGGTGATGGAGGTAGTGGGCAACCACTTCCGGCCTGAGCTGATCAATCGCATTGATGAAGTAGTCGTATTCCACGCCCTTGGTCAAGAGCAGATCCAGGCGATTGCCGGTATTCAGCTTGAGCGCTTGAAAGTACGCCTGGCTGAACACGACCTGAAGCTTGAAGTTAGCCCTGAGGCCATGGCGCAGCTGGCGGTGGTAGGGTTTGATCCTGTCTATGGTGCTCGACCACTCAAGCGGGCGATTCAAAGCCGTATTGAGAACCCATTAGCCCAAGACCTGCTAGCAGGTAAGTTTGCGCCCGGCGATACCATTCATATAACCGCGGCAGAGGGCAAGTTGGTGTTTGGCTAAATCTTCACACCACTTTTGCGCAATTGAATAGGGAAAAAGCCCCACGAGCGTTGCTGGTGGGGCTTTTTTAATGGCTTCCTGCGACCTTTGTTGCGTTTGGTCTTATCGGAGGTTGACAGGCTGAGGGCGCTAATGGAATCTTGTCGGTTCCTGATTTGCGGGCGCGGACTAAACGGGCAACCCCTAATCCCCGCGCGAAGGGTAGGCGAAGGCCTCTACCCGCCGAAGGACTTCCGGGCTTGGGCTAACCGCCCAACCTGGCCAACGCCCCGACACGGCGAACTGCCGTGAAAGGGAGCGACTGATGTATGTTTGGCATATGTCGGCGTTCCCGATAAGAGTGCAGGCCCTAACCGGGCCTCCTGCCAGGGTTTGGCATCAGGTGCCGGCAAGGGCCGGCAGCGGCATACCGCCGCACTCGACACCGCAGGATCACCTGCGGATCGCACTCGAGACCTCCAGGGGAGAAATACAGTGGAACTGCTTTCCGGCGCAGATATGATCGCCCGCTTCTTGCAAGATGAGGGCATCGAATACATTTATGGTTATCCCGGCGGTGCAGCGCTGCATATTTACGATGCGCTCTTCCGCCAGGATAAAGTGAAGCACATTCTGGTGCGTCACGAGCAAGCGGCCACCCACGCTGCCGATGGCTATGCCCGCGCCTCGGGTAAGCCGGGCTGTGTGCTGGTCACCTCAGGCCCAGGTGCCACTAACGCCGTCACTGGCATTGCCACCGCCTATATGGATTCGATTCCCATGGTGGTGCTATGTGGTCAGGTGGCGAGCCACCTGATTGGTGAAGATGCCTTTCAGGAGACCGATATTGTTGGTGTGACACGGCCCATCGTGAAGCATAGCTTCTCGATCCGTCATCCGTCT
Source organism: Halomonas sp. (assembly GCF_007692655.1). Taxonomy (GTDB): domain Bacteria; phylum Pseudomonadota; class Gammaproteobacteria; order Pseudomonadales; family Halomonadaceae; genus Vreelandella. Next base: position 3,019 of record NZ_REBQ01000134.1, on the reverse strand, counting down.
GAAATCCCGGAAGTGCTCAAGAAGGCATTCTACTTGGCATCGACCGGTCGCCCTGGCCCGGTGGTGGTGGATATCCCTAAAGATATGACCGCTCCTACCGAGCGCTACGAGTATGTTTATCCGAAGAAGGTCAAGCTACGCTCGTATAACCCGGTTACCCGTGGCCACACCGGGCAGATCAAAAAAGCCGTTGAGATGATGCTCAAGGCCAAGCGCCCGGTGTTTTATACCGGTGGTGGCGTTGTCACAGGCAAAGCCAGTGAAGGCTTGACCGATCTAGTGAAACAGTTGGGTTATCCGATCACCACGACGCTGATGGGGATTGGCTCTTACCCTCAAAGTGATCGGCAGTGCTTGGGTTGGCTGGGCATGCACGGTTCCTATGAATCCAATATGGCCATGCACCACGCCGACCTGATTATTGCCATTGGAGCGCGCTTTGATGATCGCGTGACCAACAGCACGTCTAAATTCTGTCCCACCGCCAAAATCATTCACGTTGATGTCGATCCGAGCTCGATCTCTAAAACAGTGCGAGCCGATGTGCCGATCGTTGGCCCGGCTTCCAGCGTTATCAATGAGATGATCAGCTTAGTGCAGGGGCATAAAATCGCCCATCCTGAAGCATTGACTGAATGGTGGCAGAAAATTGACGGCTGGCGTGCTGACCGTGAAGGCAAACTTTATGAGCCTTCCAAGCCCGGTGAAGCGCTTAAACCACAGGAAGTCGTTGAAGCGCTATGCCGCGTTACCCGTGGCGAAGCCTACGTAACCACTGATGTTGGTCAGCATCAGATGTTTGCCGCCCAGTACTACAAGTTTGATAAGCCTAATCGTCTGATTACTTCAGGTGGTTTGGGCACCATGGGCTTTGGCTTCCCCGCTGCCATGGGTATCAAACAGAACTACCCGGATGATGACGTGGTGTGCGTTACCGGTGAAGGCAGTTTCCAAATGATGATGCAGGAGCTCTCAACCTGTAAGCAGTACGGGGTAGGCGTAAAGATCGTCAATCTCAATAATGCCTCTTTGGGTATGGTGCGCCAATGGCAGGATTTGAACTATAAATCCCGTCACGCGCACTCCTATATGGAATCGCTGCCGGACTTTCATATGCTGATTGAGGCGTATGGGTTTACCGCAATTACCGTTACTACCCTTGACGAGTTAGAGCCTGCACTAGAGCGTGCCTTTGCTAACAAGCACGAGCTGGTGTTCCTTGACGTGAAGGTCGATCCCCATGAGCACGTCTATCCGATGCAGGTGCCGCTAGGTGCCATGCGCGACATGCTGCTGTCTAAAACGGAGCGTACCTGATGCGTCATATCATCTCGATTCTATTGGAAAATGAACCGGGTGCGCTGTCACGTGTAGTCGGGCTGTTTTCCCAGCGTAATTTCAACATTGAAACCCTCAACGTAGCGCCTACAGAAGACTCATCGCTATCGCGCTTAACGGTCACCACCGTGGGCGATGACCGGGTGATCGAGCAGATCACTAAACATCTCAATAAGTTGATCGATGTGGTGAAACTGGTGGATCTCACTGAAGGCAACCATATTGAGCGTGAGCTGATGTTGGTGAAGGTGAAAGCACTTGGGGCTGCTCGTGATGAAGTGAAGCGCACGGTGGATATCTTCAGGGCACAGATCGTCGACGTTTCGCCGAGCCTTTACACCGTGCAGATCACCGGAGATGCGGGCAAGCTTGATGCTTTCCTCCAGGCGATGGCGCCGGTAGGCATTCTTGAGGTGGCGCGTACCGGGGTTTCTGGTATTGCCCGGGGTGATAAGGTCTTATCGCTCTAAGCGCCAGTAGGGCAAGGCTTTAAATGAAGCAAAAGCGCCGCTTTCATGATTTGCATGGGAGCGGCGTTTTTATGGGTGCTCGCTTTTACGCTTCTGTTTGCCTATGCCTAGGTGCAATTGACTAGCCGAGCAGCACTCACCGTGTAGAATGAAAGTAACCATCGTTTCCGCGAATTTACTTTTAATGGATGAAACCTATGACACAGGACGCTCGCGATCAAGAGCAGCCAAGCTCAGATCATTCTGGTGAAAAGCTGACCAGCAATACTCAACCAGATACTGCTGACAAACCAGAAGTGGGCGGTAACGAGGATTTGGCTGCGGCCTTCTTACGTGAAACCGAAGTGGTTGAAGAGACGGTAGAAGACGGTAAAAAAATTCGCCGTAGAGGAATCTATTTGCTGCCGAACCTGTTTACTACTTCGGCGCTTTTTGCAGGGTTCTTTGCTGTCGTCGCTGGTATTAATGGTGAATTCACCTCTGCCGCCGTCGCGATCTTTATTGCCATGGTGCTGGATGGTTTGGATGGCCGTGTTGCGCGTATGACCAATACACAAAGTGCTTTCGGCGCAGAGTACGATAGCCTGGCTGATATGATCTCGTTTGGCATGGCGCCGGCATTAGTCGCCTTTACATGGATTCTTCAAGACATCGGTAAAACAGGCTGGGTGGTGGCTTTTCTCTACGTTGCCTGTGCAGCACTGCGTCTTGCACGCTTCAATGTCCAGATTGGTAGCGTTGATAAAAAATGGTTTATCGGTCTGCCAAGCCCCTCTGCAGCAGCGCTAGTGGCAGCCTGTGTATGGACTTTCCATAGCTTTGATGCCGATGCGGTGGGCTTTAAATTACTCATGCTGGTTGTAGTGGCCGCAGCGGGTGTGTTGATGGTGAGCAATATCCGTTATTACAGTTTCAAAGAGTTTGATGTGCGAAAGCCTGTGCCTTTCGTTGTGTTGCTCGCCGTTGTATTGGCTTTTGTAATGATCTCGGTAGAGCCATCGGTAATGCTACTGCTACTGTTCGCGGCCTACGTGGCTTCAGGTCCGGTTATGGCGATTATGCGCAAGGCAAAATCGAAAAGCTGAGCATTTTCGTTAATCAATCTGACGCTTTTGTTAATTTTCTGCGCTTATTTCACAACAGCCCTTGCCAACCCGGCCGCGAAACCGTAAAGTACGCATCCGCTGCCGGGGACGCCAAGCGTTACCAGC
>NZ_REBQ01000075.1 GCF_007692655.1 Halomonas sp. | reverse complement strand
ACCCACTCGGGGAAGTTCACCTCGCTAATCGCGCTACGCCCGGAGCCACTATTGAGGCCAGCTAAACAGGCGGCGGGGTCAACACCCGCTTTGGCTGCCATCGCCACCGCCTCTGCGGTGGTCAGCAAGTGGGCCGCACAGAGGTAATTATTGGCAAGTTTCACCACGTGGCCGCTACCAGGGCCGCCCACATGGGTGCGCTTGGCCGACATGGCTTTCAGCATCGGCGTCACCCGCTCAATGGTGGCTTCATCGCCGCCCAACAGCATACCCAGCTTGCCGCTGGCCGCGCCTTTGGGCCCACCGCTTACCGGGGCATCCAGCCAATGAAGGCCTGCAGCGGTGACTTTTTCAGCTAATTCACGACTAACAGCGGGGTCACTGGTGGAAGTATCAACAATCACACTGCCCTTCGGTGCCAGCGTGAGCAGGCCCGGTGATTGCTCGATCACTTCACGCACATGGGTAGAGGTGGGCAGCGACAGCAGATAAACATCGCTTGCGGGCAGGGCATCGGGAGCAACGACGGATAGGCCGAGGCCCTCAAGCCTTGAGCGTGCGGCTTCAAACAGATCGCTGCCCGTGACTGCAAACCCTGCTGCTTTAAGGGTAAGCGCCATATTGCCGCCCATTTGACCAAGCCCGATAACGGTAATGGTTAAGGACATCTTTAAACTCCCTAAGCGTTTCATTGATGGCAAAACGCTATGTTCGGTGTAGATATTTGGCGTAGACGCTCCCCTACCCAGTGGGCATCAGAGAGCGAATAACGCGTGTTAAATGACGATAATGAGTTAGACGAGTAGCGCTCTTACCAGCTCTACCCAGTAGCGCGCCCCTAGCGGTAACAGCGCGTCGTTAAAGTCATAGTGCGGGTTATGCAGCGAAGCGGACTCCTCGCCATTGCCCATCCAGATGTAAGCCCCCGGCCGCTCGGCCAGCAGAAACGAGAAATCCTCAGAAGCCATGCTCGGCGGTGGATTGCGGATCACATTGTCTTGGCCTAATAAACGCTCCAGCACCGTGGCGCAGTGCTGGGCGTGTTCCGGGGTATTGATGGTGGCGGGGTAGCAGCGCTGGTAATCCAGCTCAACGGTTAAGCCGTGAAACTCGGCTAAGCTGGCAATCGCCTGTTTGAAGCGCGCTTCCAAGTGCTCTTTAAGCGCCATATCGAAACAGCGCAGCGTGCCTCGCAGCGCCACCTGCTCGGGAATCACATTAAACGTATCCCCGGCGTGAATGCTGGTAATGCTCAGCACGGCAGATTTGTCTGGAGGCGTCTCGCGACTTACCAAGCCTTGCAGCTGGCTGACCAATTGGCAGCTTGCTAGCACCGTATCGATACCTAAGTGCGGCATCGCCGCGTGGCAACCCTTGCCGGTTAACGTCAGGCTAAAAATATCAAAGGCCGCCATCACGTCGGTATCGTGCACCGCTGCAACCCCCACTGGCAGGCCCGGCCAATTGTGCAGACCGTACACCGCATCCATGGGAAAGCGCTCAAACAGTCCATCTTCTACCATAGCGCGCCCGCCGCCTTCGTTCTCTTCCGCGGGCTGAAAGATAAACACCACTCGGCCTTTGAAATCAGGCTGCTGCTTTAGCGCCCAGGCAGCCCCCAACAGCATGGTCGTGTGGCCATCGTGACCGCAGGCGTGCATCTTGCCCGGCGTTTTAGAGGCGTAGGCAAGCGCAGTCTCTTCGCGAATATCCAAGGCGTCGATATCGGCCCTTAGGCCAATAGTTTTACCTTCACCGTGCCGGCCATCCAAGGCGGCAACAACGCCCGTGCCTGCGATACCGGTGGTGACTTCAAACCCCCACTCACCCAGCAGCGTTGCAATGCGTGCGCTAGTGCGATGCTCCTCAAACGCCGTTTCCGGGTGTTGGTGGAAATCGTGACGCCACGCTGCTAGCGCTGCGCTGTCCGGTAGGCTAATCGAAACGGTCATCACAACTCCTATAGCAGCACGTGGGCGACAACGGCAGAGCCGATAAAGGTACCGGTAAATACCAGCAGCGCCACAATCACCAGCTTCCAGCCAGTTTGCTTGAACATGGCAAACTCACGGCCGGTGAGCGCCAGCCCCGCGTAGGCCAATACCGGCGTGACGACCGCCAGGAAGTCCACTTCCGCCAGCCGCGCGATAATCCAGCCGTTGCCAGGGAAAAATGGCAGTGTCGCAATAATGCTAATCAACGACACCCAGGCCACGCTGGGCAGGTAAAAAGGGCAAACCCTGCCCACCACAAGACCGATGATCACCATCACATACAAAATCAGCATGCCCGGTAGCGCGTCTAGCAGGGGTGAGCCATTGACGATATTGCTAAACCACGCCGCCACACATACCGCAGCCAGCACCAGAGCCGTTTTGCCTAATTGGTTTTCGGGACGCAGCTCTTTCAATGCTTCAGCGTCGAACTGATTAGCGCTGCTTTCATGGGTTTTCATGGCTAACCTCCTGGCGCGAGCCTTTTAAACGCTTGTACATCCACTCGGTAATCGGTAACGCAATAAACAGTGAGATATACAGGCCAGTGGCGTAGGTAAGCAGGTTACTTGCCCCGGCAAAAGCGAGTAATTCATCACGAGAACCCGGCACCGCTTCGGCTAATGCCGCCGAGCAAGCCGCCACCATACTGCCGCTGCCCACCCCGCAGGCCATGGCTAAAGCGCGAATATCGAGAATATCCAGGGAAGCGATATAGCCCGCCAACAAGGCAAAGTAGAGCGTACCGAACATGGTACCCACCACGTACACGCCCATAATGCCGATGCCTTCAGGACTTCTTAGCCCGTAACGATCTGAAATAATGGCAATATTGGGTTCACGGGCGATAGAGTAAGTAGCGCCGATCGCTTCACGGCCCATTTTGAGCACTAATACCGCAAAGGGCAGCGCAATCAGCATGGTGCCGAGATTCCCCAGCTCTTGAAGTATCAGCGCTGGGCCCGCGGCGATAATTTGCTCAATGGCAGGCCCAATAGTGGAACCGAATTTGGCAATAAACGGCAGAATAGCGATTAAAATGATCGGCCCCGCCGCATTGCTAACCGGCTTGGGAATGATGTTTCCCATGCCTGAAAAAAGGTGGGGGTTGAACAGCACGCCAATCACAAAAGCGTATAACAGCGGCAGTAAGAGCAGAGTTCCCGGCCCGAGGGGGATACGCACGATGCCTATCCACTCGGCAAACATTGACGTCACAATCACCAGCAGGTGAAGACGCCAGTTCAGCAGCAGTTTGAGATCCATGAGAATGATCCTGTTTTTTTTAGAGTCACACCGAGTATCGAAAGGTTAGCGTTCCAATCATAGGGGTTTAGTGCGCTATTTTTTAGAACAGATAGCGACAAACGCCCGCGCAACCCTCTATACTGGCCACTTATACTAAAGTCTAATAACTACTTATAAGAGTTTCTATGCCCATTTCTCTGCCACTGCGGCGTCTTTGGACCTTAGATAAATTCGCCTATAGCCTGCGAGTGTTTATCGCGTTCAGCGGTGCGCTGCTGTTGAGCGGTCTAATGAGCGATATCGCGCTGGTCATCCCCCTGTTCTTAGGCATTATTGCCTGCGCGCTGTCTGAAACCGACGATAGTTGGCAAGGGCGCTTTCAAGCCCTGCTGGTGACGCTGGTGTGCTTTACCTCGGCGTCGTTTATCGTGCAGTGGCTGTTCCCCTGGCCATGGCTATTTGTTTTGGGGCTGGGCATTTCGACCTTTACGTTAATTATGCTCGGCGCTATCGGCCAGCGTTACGCCACGATTGCCTCCGGCACGCTGATACTGTCGATCTACTCGATGATCAATATTGAGCAGCACGGCGGGGTAGATGAAGACGTGGCGGCTCGCCAGCTGCTGCTCTTGGCCGGAGCGCTTTGGTACGGGCTGATTTCGGTCGTGTGGTGCGCGCTGTTTTCCCGCCAGCCGGTAAAGCAGAGCATGGCGAGGGTGTATAAGGCCCTGGGCGAATTTCTGATCTTAAAATCAGCGCTGTTTGAGCCCGTACGCGGCGTGGATGTAGAAGCCCGCCGGGTGGCGCTAGCGCGCCAGAACGGCAAGGTGGTGGATGCGCTTAATCAAGCCAAGGAGATGATTTTTAGGCGTTTAGAAGGCCAGCGCGGCGACCGCAAGCTCAACCGCTACCTGCGCGTCTACTTTATTGCCCAGGATATTCACGAACGTGCCAGCTCCACCCACTACCCCTACAGCGCGTTGAGTAAGGCATTTTTCCATCACGATGTACTGTTTCGCTGCCAGCGGCTGCTGGATCAGCAGGGCCGCTCCTGCCGCCAACTGGCAAAGTCGCTGCTGCTAAACCGTCCGTTTGACCACCAGCAGAGCGAAGAAGCGCTAGCCGATCTACACGCGTCGATTGAGAACCTGCGCGACCGGGGTAAGCCGGAATGGCGCCCGCTGCTTTACCCACTGAGTGCCTTAGCTGAAAACCTTGCCACCCTGGAAGCGCAGCTAGCCAGCGCCCATAACCCCGATGCCAGCGAAGAGAGGCGGGATAGCGCGCTTTACGACCGGTCACCATCAAGTTTGTTAGAAGCGTGGAAGCGGGTGCGCATGAACTTCACCCTTGGCTCGCCCACCTTTCGTCACGCGGTGCGGCTTTCCATTGCACTTATGGCAGGCTACGGGCTCATGCAGTGGATCGATCCCGAGCAAGGTTTTTGGATCCTACTCACCACGCTATTTGTGTGCCGCCCTAACTTTGCGACTACCCGGCGGTTTTTGTCCCAGCGGATTGTCGGCACGGTCTTGGGCTTGGTCGTTGGCTGGGCATCGATCAGTCTCTTTCCCCAGCCGCTGGTGCAAAGCATGATCGCCGTGGCCGCCGGGGTATCGTTCTTTGCCAACCGCGAAAAGCACTATGTGATCGCCACTGCCTCCATCACCCTGCTGGTGCTATGCAGCTTCAACCAGGTAGGCGACGGTTATGATCTGATTCTGCCGCGCTTGCTCGACACCTTGCTTGGCGCGCTGATCTCGGGCTTAGCAGTCTTTTTTATTCTTCCCGATTGGCAGGGGCGCAGGCTGTATCGTGAGGCTGCCAACGCACTGAACAGCCATCGCCGCTACTTGGAAGAGGTGATTCACCAGTACGAGGAAGGCAAGCAAGATGACTTGGCCTACCGCCTTGCACGGCGTAATGCCCATAACGCTGACGCAGCGCTATCCACGCTGCTGACCAATATGCTCCACGAACCGGGGCACTACCGTAAGCTGGATGCAGATAACGGCCTGCGTTTTCTGGTGCTATCCAACACCCTGCTCAGCCACCTCTCCGCCCTGGGCGCTCACCGCCATCAGTTGGCCGAAGACGAAGACGACGCCACCCTGGTACCGGTGGCAAAACGCATTGGTGAGCTGTTAGGCCAGATCGCTGAGCAGCTACATAAGCGCCAGCCAATAGACGCACTCACAGATCAGGCCGCCGAGCTGTTAGCCCAGTTGGATGAACAAAACATGGTCGCCGAAGAGGAACAGGCCATCACGCTCTACCGACCTATCCAAAGTCAGCTTCGCCTAATCACAGAACAACTTGCTCCACTTGGTGAAGCGGCTAATCG
>NZ_REBQ01000196.1 GCF_007692655.1 Halomonas sp. | reverse complement strand
ATGCCCGTTCATTACCAGCGCCAAGGCGATATAGGCGTTATTAGAATCGATAATCCGCCGGTCAACGCATTGAGTCACGCCGTACGCAGTGGGCTAGTGAGCGCGCTGGATGAAGCCATTGCGGACGCTGATGCTAAGGCTCTGGTACTGTTAGCTGAGGGTCGTACCTTTATTGCCGGGGCGGATATTCGCGAGTTTGGTAAGCCACCCAAGGCCCCGCTGCTACCCGATGTGATTAGCCAGCTAGAAGCCTGCCCAAAACCATTAATAGCCGCCCTTCACGGCACGGCACTTGGCGGCGGCCTGGAAGTGGCTTTGGGTTGTCACTACCGGGTAGCCCTGGCGGGTACTCGCGTTGGGCTGCCGGAGGTGAAACTGGGTCTTCTACCAGGCGCCGGTGGTACCCAGCGTTTACCGCGGTTAGTGGGCGTTGAACATGCCCTTGAGATGATCACCAGCGGGCGCTTTATCAGTGCTGAAGAAGCGCTTGAGACGGGTATTATAGACGCTATTGGCGAGGCCCAAACACCTCTTGAAGCGGGCTTAGCAGCGGCTCAAGAAGTGCTTGCAGGCAGCCAAACAGTGCGTATTACCGGCGAGCTTCCAGCCCCCACGCCAAACCCCCAGGCTATTGCTGCCGTGCTGGAACAGCTCAACCACACCTGCCCTGAGCTCTTCTCACCTTTTCGTATTATCGAAGCCATTCAAGTAAGCACCACGGCGGAATCACTTCAAGCAGGTTTACGCCGCGAGCGTGAGCTGTTTTTAGCCTGCATGGACTCCCCCCAACGCGCCGGGCTTATCCATCTCTTTTTTGCCGCACGTAGCCCACACCTGGTGCCTGACGTTGAGAATGCCAGTGCTTTTAGCCACGTGGCGCTAATTGGTGAACATCCTCTGTTTGGGCGTTTACAAAAAGCGGCGGCGCGAGCAGGCATCGCGTTAACCAATACCGCTGATAGCACTACCGAGCTATGCCTGCTGGCACCTAATGCCCAACGCCCAGACGCTCCCTCGAACGTGCCCATGATTATGTTACAGGCGTTAGGCAGCACCACCGATGAAGAGGCGCGCCTGAGTCTTATAATCCCTGACAGCGGCAGTGTGAACGAACTGCTCAACCGACATGCCGATGCACATACCCACCAGCGAGTCGCCCTCACGCTTAAAGCGCTGCGCATTGACGTGGTGGTCACTCAACAACAAAGCCTGCTTAACGTGATGCATCATGCAGCCCAGCAAGTCACTGCCGATGAGCGTCAGGCTGCGCTTGAGCAGGTAAGTATTAGCATCGCAGAGCAGGGTTTCTGTTACCGACCCAGTGATATTGATTTGCTTGCGGTGGAGGACATGGGTTACCCCCGCCACCTAGGCGGGCCGCATCGTCAGGCCACCCTCTCATCGACTGCCGCCAAGGACCTACCACAATGAACCTTACCTTTAGTCCCGAAGAGCAGGCCTTCCGCGAGGAAGTGCGCAGTTTTCTTGCTGAGGCACTGCCCAACGACATTAGCGAACGCGTCCGCTTAGGCCGTCACCTGCGCGCAGACGATTATCTGCGCTGGCAGAATACGCTTAGCGAAAAGGGGTGGCTGGCAGCCAACTGGCCAAAAGAGTTTGGCGGCCCGGGCTGGGGCCCTGTACAGCGCCATATCTTTGATGAAGAGTGCGCTGCCGCCCATGCGCCAACCGTCGTGCCCTTTGGGGTCAACATGGTAGCGCCTGTCATTATGAAATTCGGTAGTGACGAGCAGAAAGAGTACTATTTACCGCGAATTTTGCGCAATGAGGACTGGTGGTGCCAAGGCTATTCAGAGCCAGGGGCAGGTTCTGATTTGGCGGGCCTCAACACCCGCGCCGTTCGTGACGGCGACCATTACATTGTCAATGGGCAGAAGGCGTGGACCACCCTTGGTCAGCACGCCAACATGCTGTTTTGCCTGGTACGTACTGACCCAGAGGCCAAGAAGCAGGCGGGAATCAGTTTTTTATTGATCGATATGCAAAGTCCCGGCGTCAGCGTGCGCCCGATCATCACCTTGGACGGTGCCCACGAAGTCAATGAAGTCTTTTTAGACAACGTCCGTGTTCCGATTGCAAATCGCGTCGGTGAAGAGGGCCAAGGCTGGACCTGTGCCAAATTTCTCCTCACTCACGAACGTACTGGCATTGCCGGACTGGGCCATGCCAAACAGGCGCTGCGTCACCTGAAGTCGCTGGCCAGTCGAACCCAGCATCGCGGTAAGCCACTCCTGGAGTTACCCAGCTTCCGCCAGCGAGTGGTAAAAGCGGAGCTCGAGCTGATGGCACTGGAGGTTACCAACCTACGCGTCATTGCCGCTGCCCGAGATGGTGGCGCTCCCGGCGCGGAAAGCTCGCTGCTCAAAGTGCGCGGTTCAGAGCTTCGTCAAGAACTCAGTGAGCTCACTCGTCGCGCCCTTGGCCCTGCCGCACTGCCTTTCTTCCCGGATTTCCTGCATGGAGACGCCAACCTGGATGATACATACGCCCAAAGCGCTGCTGCTAGCGCCCAATATTTAAATCGCCGCAAGCTGTCGATTTATGGCGGCGCCAATGAGATACAAAAAAGTATCGTCGCCAAAACTATTTTAGGTATGTGAGGAGGTTCCCATGGATTTTGCTTTAACCGATGAGCAGCGCATGCTCGAAGAAACGCTCACCCGCTTGGTGAGCGATCAGGTTTCTCCCGAACAGCGCCGAGCCATGCTGAACGCACCCTCAGCAACCGCATCACCGCTATGGCACACCTTCGCTGAGTTAGGCCTGCTACATATGCCCTTTAGCGAACAAGTAGGCGGGCTAGGCGGCGATGGCACCGATTTAATGATCATCATGCAGGCCCTAGGGCGCGGCCTGGTGCCCGAAGCTTACCTGGCTGGCTTAGTGTTGCCAGGCCAGCTATTAGCGCTCACTGCCGACGACAAACAGCAGTCCCGTTGGCTAACGCCCCTCCTAGAGGGTGAGCATCAGTTAGCGCTGGCTTGGCAGGAGCTTGACGCCCGCTACGACGCATATGAGGTATCCACTCAGGCTACCCAGCGTGATGGCCAATGGCAGCTCAATGGTAGAAAAGACGTGGTGCTGAACCTTGAAGCATCCGCTGCCGCACTTGTTACGGCGCAGTTTGATAATGGCAAACTTGGGTTATTTATTGTGCCTGCCGGTACCCAGGGTGCCGCCACACATCTCTATCGCACCATGGATGATCAGTCCGCGGGAGATTTAACCCTAGATAACGTTACGCTGCCACTGGAGAACTGCTTGAGCGAGGATGTCTCCGACGCGCTAGCGGAAGTGCTTGCTTTGGGTCGCGCGGCGCTATGCGCGCAGGCTATCGGCGCCATGGAAGAGGCCTGTGACCAAACCTTGGCCTATCTAAAAGAACGCAAACAGTTTGGCATGCCACTCGCCACCTTCCAGGCGTTGCAGCATCGCATGGTGGACATGCATCTGCACTTGGAGCAGTCTCGCTCCATGGCTATTTTAGCGGCCACTAGCCTCGAGCTGCCTGCCAGCGAACGGGATTATAAAATCGCGGCTGCCAAAGCCTACTGCGGCGAATCAGCACGCTATATTGCCGAGCAGGCGATTCAGCTTCACGGTGGCATGGGCATGACCGAAGAGTGCTATGTGGCTCACTATGCCAAGCATCTGGTGATGTTTGATCACTACCTGGGCGACAGTGACTACCACATGGAAACGGTCAGCGATCTTTTAAATGTCGCCTAAGGCCGCTATCCAAGGAGCGAAGCATGTCAGATAATGTCGATACGCTAGTCACTGTCAGCGCTATTGAAAACGGCATTGTAGAAGTCGCCATTGCACGCCCAGAAGTGCGCAATGCGCTTAATGAAGAAACCGCCCTATCGCTCAACGAAGCATTAGAGGCGGTCGCCATTAACGAACAGATACGCTGCGTCATTCTACGCGGCGAAGGCAGCTCGTTTTGTGCAGGGGCTGACTTGGCAGAGTTTGAAAAAGCCACATCAGAGCCTGCCAGTGAACGATTGGAGACGCTATTTTTACCCGCCCTGCGCAGCCTAATGGCAATGGAAAAACCGGTGATAGCGGCGGTGAGTGGCGCAGCAGCGGGCATTGGCGTTTCCTATGTACTGGCCTGCGATATGGTCGTCATGGGACGTTCGGCTTACCTGAAGCTTGCCTTTATCAATATCGGCTTAATCCCTGACGGGGGTGCCTGTTGGCACCTGGTTCGCCAGCTTGGCCATGCCCAGGCATTTGAGATGGCCGCTCTGGCAACGCCAATCCCCTCAGAGCAGTGTGCGGCCCTTGGACTGGCCAACCGAGTGGTGGAGGATGATCAGGTATTAGATGAAGCGCGCACCTTGGCTCAGGCATTGGTGGCGCAGTCTGCGCCGGCGTTAAGTGCCACTAAGCGAGCACTCCGCGAAGCCGCGCAGCGATCGCTTAGCGATACCATGGTGCTGGAAGGCGAGCTTCAGGATCAGTGTAAAGCGTCCGATGATTTTCAAGCCCGGTTGGTAGCGTTTCGTCAAAGCCGGCGTAAATCATCCAAGGCTTGATCATAATCCGCACGCAGTTTGGCCACTTCAGAGGCCACGCTGTTAAGCGTTACAATAGCGCCTACGCCCTGCCCTGCACCCCAAATATCTCTCCATGCCTTGGCCTTACTGCTACCGCCTGAGCCATAACGCATGGAGGCCTTATCGCCTTCGGGCAGCGCATCAGGGTCGAGCCCAGCACTCTCAATACTTTGTCGTAAGTAGTTGCCGTGCACCCCGGTAAACAGGTTGGTATAAACAATATCTCCCGCCGCTGCGTCTAGCACCATCTGTTTGTAGTCCGCTTGGGCATTGGCTTCTTGAGTGGCGATAAAGCGCGTACCCATATATACCAAATCCGCCCCCAGCGCCTGAGCAGCCACAATCTGCTCCCCCTTAGTGATTGCCCCTGCCAGCACTAAGGGGCCATCGTAGAAGCGGCGAACTTCCGCGACAAACGCAAAAGGGTTCAAACGCCCAGCGTGCCCGCCTGCCCCGTGGCATACTAAAATCAGGCCATCGACACCCGCTTCTATTGCCTTTTTGGCGTGTCGCAGCGTGGTGACATCATGAAAGACCAAGCCACCGTAAGCATGCACCTGCTCCACCACGCGATTGGGCGCATGCAGACTGGTAATCACTAGCGGCACCTGAAACTCGGCACAAAGCGCCACATCATGATCAAGGCGATCGTTTGTGGGATGAACAATTTGGTTAACCGCAAAGGGCGCTGAGGGCTGATGGGGGTGGCGTTCATCATAGTCGGCCAGTGCTTGGGTAATATGCTGCAACCACTCCCTTAGCGTTTCAGCGGGGCGGGCATTAAGCGCAGGAAAAGCCCCCAGAATGCCGGCCTGGCATTGGGCAATGACTAACTCTGGTCCAGAGACAATAAACATCGGGGAGCCGATGACCGGCAGGGTTAACGAGGCGGTTAGGCGCGTGAGCATAGGCAACTCGCTGGTTATTATTGTGGTGTAAAGCTGCAAAAGGCCCCAAGGGGCCTTTTGCATAACGCTTACAGCTTGCTCTCAAGCTCCGGCAGCAGCTCAAACAGATCGCCTACCAGCC
>NZ_REBQ01000094.1 GCF_007692655.1 Halomonas sp. | reverse complement strand
CGGCTAAGCGTATTTCTGTGCACACCCATTGCTTCAGCGAGTTCGCTGATTTCAACATGATTGTGCACCAACCTGTAGTTGCCACTAAAAACCGCTTTGCGTGGATAAAGGCGTATTAAAGCCGCGCCTTGATCCACTCGATAAAGGATTTGACCTTATACAGGTCAGCCATATGTTCTGGGTAAGCCATATAGTAAGCATCTTGGCTGTTAAGCGAGAACGGCCAAGGAATGACGAGCTTTCCTTCATCCAGCTCTTCTTGAGCAAGAAACCTGGGTACTAAGGCAACGCCACATCCCGCACGCGCGGCTCTTAGTGCCATATAGAAGGTATCAAACCTTGGCCCATGGTAGCTGTGTTCGGTGTAGAGCTGCTGGGCTTCAAACCAGTCGTGCCAGGCTTCTGGGCGAGTCGACACCTGCAACAGAACCATCTTGGTGAGCGCCAGCGGGTCATCGACATCCGTTTGCTCCATCACGCCAGGCGCACAAACAGGCACGGCTTCTTCGTCTAATAACTTAATACATTCGGCACGCGGCCATACCCCATGGCCAAAAAAGAACGCGATCTCAATGCGCTCCTTTTGCATATCAAACGGCTCGGAGCGATTGGAAATATTGAGATTAATGCTGGGGTGCTTAAAGCGAAACCCGTTCAATCTGGGGATCAGCCAGCGCGCACCAAAGGTGGGCAAAGTAGCCACATTCAATACATCGGACTCCACCCCATAAGACTGCATATAGCGGGTCGACATCTCCACCTGGGCTAATATTTTGCGCGCTTCGCCTAGGTAAACCGCCCCCTCTGGGGTTAGATGCAGCCGCTTTCTCACCCGCCTGAATAGCGGATGTTGCAGCGTTGTTTCCAACTGCGATACCTGCTTGCTCACGGCACTCTGGGTCAGGCTTAGCTCATCCGCTGCACGGGTGAAACTGAGATGTCGAGCGGCTGCTTCAAAACAGTGCAAGCCGGTTAATGACGGTAAGTGTCGACGTCGCATGCCGCCCCCAATGAATGAAATAAAGGAATGATGTTTTTCTGAAACATCGTTTGATGCTTCAGCAGAAGCCTAGCAATACTGGCGATGCAACCAATTTACTCACAACTTAATATTTGGTGAAGCAATGATTCATTCCCTGATGGAAAAATTGGGCGTCGCAAAAGCGCAGTACCAAGGCGGCGACCTGATTGTGACAACGCCCATTGATGGCAGCGAGATTGGTCGCCTAACAACGACCTCCACCAGCGACGTGGACACCGCTATCGCAAATGCCGAAAAAGCCTTTTCCGCCTGGAAGCGTGTACCCGCTCCCCGACGGGGTGAATTGGTTCGCCTGTTTGGCGAGCAGTTGCGCCAGCATAAACAGTCGTTGGGTGAACTGGTGACCTGGGAGTGCGGCAAGATTCTTCAGGAAGGCCTGGGCGAAGTTCAGGAAATGATCGATATCTGTGATCTTGCTGTTGGTCAATCTCGTCAGTTGTTTGGCCTGACCATCGCTTCCGAGCGCCCTGGCCACCATATGCGCGAGAGCTGGCACCCGTTAGGCCCGATTGGCCTGATTACCGCCTTCAACTTTCCCGTTGCCCCCTGGGCATGGAATTCAGCCTTAGCGCTGGTGTGTGGCAATAGCCTGCTGTGGAAGCCCTCTGAGAAAACGCCGTTAACGGCGTTGGCATGCCAGGCCCTGCTAGAACGCGCCATTGAACAGTTCGGTGATGAAGCACCCGCGCATTTGAGCCAGGTGATTATTGGTGAGCGGGCAGCAGGCGAGCAGCTAGTGAATGACTCACGAGTAGCACTTATCAGTGCCACGGGTAGCACACGCATGGGTCGCGAAGTAGGCCCGAAAGTGGCGGCACGCTTTGGCCGCAGTATTCTTGAGCTGGGCGGTAACAATGCGATGATTTTGGCACCGAGTGCCGACCTGGATATGGCGACTCGCGCGATCCTGTTCTCAGCGGTCGGCACGGCGGGACAGCGCTGCACCACGCTACGCCGTTTGGTCGTACATGAATCCATTAAAGATGACGTGTTAACGCGGCTGAAAAAAGCTTACAGCGCAGTGACTATTGGCAATCCCCTTGAAGGCAGCTTGGTAGGTCCGCTGATTGATCACCAAGCCTTTGATGCAATGCAGAGCGTGCTGGCCAAAGCCCGTGAGCAGGGAGCGAATGTCTTCGGTGGAGAGCGTGTGGAAATCCCTGGTAGCGATCAAGGCTACTACGTGACACCCGCCATTGTTGAAATGGCCGAGCAAAACGCGCTGGTCAAGCACGAAACCTTTGCGCCGATTCTCTATGTGCTCACCTATAAAGAGCTGGATGAGGCCATTGCCACCAATAACGATGTTCCCCAGGGCCTATCCTCCTGCATCTTCACGACCGATGTTCGCGAAGCGGAAACCTTCGTATCCGCCGTTGGCAGTGATTGCGGCATCGCCAATATCAACATTGGCCCGAGTGGTGCCGAAATTGGCGGGGCATTCGGCGGCGAGAAAGAGACCGGCGGTGGCCGCGAGTCCGGATCTGACGTCTGGAAAAGCTATATGCGCCGCCAGACCAATACCGTGAACTACTCCCGTGAACTACCGCTAGCGCAAGGCATTAAATTCGACTAACCCCACCCAATAAGTAAGGGCTCTAGTTGATCGAGCCCTTACTCATAACATAAAAAAGCAGGTGATCTATGCGTGACGATGTCCAAATCGGCCCAACGCCGGGTCTCGCGATGGCGCTATTACCGCTGTTGGCCACTACCGCCATTCTTGTTCTGCAGTTTTTTATTTACGCTGACTTTACTCCCCATATCCCGTTAGCGTTCGGCATTATGATTTGCGCACTGTGCGGGCGTATACGCGGCGTTCCCTGGGAAAAGATGGAAGCCTCCATGCTAGAGGTGGTTAAGTTGGGCATGCCCGCCATTTTTATCCTGTTAGCGGTCGGCATGGTGATTGGTACCTGGATCCTCTCCGGCACAGTACCCACCTTGATGTATTACGGTTTTCAGCTGGTTTCGCCCTCTTATTTTCTCGTCGCGACATGCCTGGTAAGCGCGCTGGTCTCGCTAGCCACCGGCACTTCCTGGGGCACGGTCGGCACACTTGGGCTTGCCCTGATGGGAATAGGTGAAGGTCTGGGCATCCCCATGTATTTAACCGGCGGCGCACTGGTTTCAGGTGCCTTCTTTGGCGATAAAATGTCACCGCTTTCAGAGACCACCAACTTAACGCCAGCAGTTTGTGAAACAGACCTGTGGAGCCACATACGCAGCATGATGGCGACCACCGTGCCCGCCATGCTAATAGCATTAGTGCTGTATGTTTGGCTAGGCGCCAGCTATGGCAATCAATTTGAACAAAGCACTAATATCGAGACGTTCCGTCAGGCGCTGGATGACACCTTCACGCTCTCTTGGGTAACGCTTATTCCCCCCTGTGTTGTTATTGGTTTAGCGCTCGCCAAATTCCCTCCTTTTCCGACCATTTTCACCGGCGCAGCGATAGGCGGCTTAGTCGCTATTGGTGTTCAAGGCGAAACCTTACATGCCGTGTTTGATGCCATGCAGAATGGTTTTAGCAGCGATACCGGCAATCCATCGATTGATGCGTTGCTAAGCAGCGGGGGCGTGCTCTCCATGACCTGGGTGGTGACCTTAACGTTCTTTGCGCTGGGGTTCGCTGGCATGCTTGAAGCCTATGGCACCGTCGATGCGATTATTAAACAGCTAATGCGGTTGATTAAAGGTCGCTTCAGCCTAATCGCAACCAGTTCAGGCACCACCCTTGCGGTGAGCACGATTATTGGTGATGTCTATACAACACTGGTGCTACCTGGCCGTTTGCTCAAAGGTCAGTATCAAGCCATGGGCTACAAGACCTGTACCCTGTCACGCACCATTGAGGATAACGGCACGCTATCTTCGCCTTTGATTCCTTGGAATATGGGTGGCGGTTTTGTGTCGTCGACGATTGGTGTACCCACACTGGCGTACGCACCCTTCGCCTTTGCATGCTGGCTATCTCCTTTATTTGGGCTGCTGTGGGCACTCACCGGCCGCTTTATTCCCCGCGACAAGCCGGAAATGCCAGAAGAGAACACGGCTGATGCACCGCACTCCGTCCCCTCCTCCCAATCTACCCCATAGCCATACAAGGTCGGCCGCTGGCCGATCTGCGCTGCTTTATTTCAGGAGGTATAAGATGCAAACAACCCTCTCAGAACGCTGCCTTTGGCTACAAACAAGCCCGGAACCTTTATTAACATACACGGCATTAACCCATCAGGAAGAGGCAGAGGTCTGTGTGGTGGGCGGTGGGATTACAGGCCTCTCCACGGCTCTGCATTTGGCTGAAAAAGGCATCAAGGTAATTTTGCTGGAGGCGGGAGAGATCCCCAGCGGTGGGTCAGGACGCAATGTGGGTCTCGTCAATGCCGGGCTTTGGATTCCGCCTGATGACATTGTCGCCGCGCTGGGTGAAGAGCAGGGAGAGCGCGTAAACAGTGTGCTCGGAGGCGCGCCATCCAAGGTATTTGACCTTATTGAGCGCCACGCTATTGCCTGCGATGCAACCCGTACGGGTACGCTTCACCTGGGCCATAATGCCAAAGGCTGCCAAGCGCTTGAAAGGCGTTTGGAGCAACTACAAAAACGCGACGCGCCGGTTAGCTTATTAACGGGGAAGGCATGCGAGCAGATCACCGGCACAACCCAAATACACGCAGCGCTATTGGATAAACGCGCAGGTACCATTAACCCCTGCGCCTATACGCGAGGGCTAGCCCGTGCGGCAACCAAGTTAGGAGCTACCCTCTACTGCCATAGCGCGGTAACCGGGATCGAACGCCAAGGCGAGCGCTGGCGAGTATTGGCCCAGAGCGGTAGCGTCACCGCCAATAGAGTGGTCATGGCCACTAACGCCTATACCGAAGATGACTGGAACCAGGTTCGGAAACACTTTTTCACCGGCCACTACTATCAACTGGCGTCGGAACCGCTGACGGGCGAAGCCGCTGGGGCTATTCTTCCTGAGCGACAGGGAGCCTGGGACACACGCACCGTGCTAAGCAGTATTCGTCGCGACAAAGATGGCCGCCTGCTGCTGGGCAGCCTGGGCAAAGGCGAGGGCAAGCCAAAGGCCTACCTCACCCGCTGGGCCGATACCATACAGAAGCACTACTTCCCCGCCCTGGGTAGCGTTCAATGGGAATACACCTGGACAGGTAAGATCGCCTTTACCCCCGACCATACCCTGCGTGTATTTGAGCCTGCGCCGGGCATTCTGGCAGCCACCGGTTATAACGGTCGCGGCGTTACCACCGGCACCGTGGTTGGCGAAGGATTTGCTCACTATATTGCTGAGGGCGATGACAGCCTGCTGCCTCTGCCGTTATCGCAGCCAAAACCCATCAAAGCACGGCCCTTATGGAGCTGTGCCTATGAAGGCGGTTTTTCGCTGTATCACGCAGGCCAGTGTTTAAGAGTATTGATTTAAGACACGTATTTAAGACACGTATTTAAGACACGTCGAAGTTTCAATTAAATGCCTATGTGGCGTGCCAAGCCATCAATGGGTGCATGTTTTAATGCTTCACTTTATCGCCTAACTTCAATCATCTGAACTCAACCAACTAATATCAACCAACTAACATCAACATGCAGTACGCTCTTAATACCGCATGTTGATTATCA
>NZ_REBQ01000138.1 GCF_007692655.1 Halomonas sp. | reverse complement strand
TGACTGTGTATCGCTCATGGCTGAGCATCCTTCATTAAATAAGCGGTGATCAGGGCGTCAATTAATCAGTCGTTACCAAGCTGACGCTGGTATTCAGCGGCCGTACTATGGTCGCCGCGGGCATGGGCGATATCAACCGCCATTTCCAGCGTCTCTCGGTCGGGCTCTGCGAGCGTTATGTAAGTTTGCAGTGGGCCCCAGGCCTGAAGGTAATTGCCCTGCGAAAATTCGAGTTCAGCTAACATTAAATAGCCGCGTGGGTTGCGCGGATCAATACTTTGCGCGCGCTGTAAGCGAGCCCGCGCTTTATCAAATTCTTCCAGCGCCCAGTAGCACTGCCCTAAATTAGCAAATAACTGGGCTCGACTGGCGTACTGTGCATCCTGAGATGCGATTTCTAACTGGTTACAAGCGGCGTCATATTGACCTCGCCCATATAAAAAAGCTGCGTAATTGTTGCGTGCCCGAGTGAAGTCAGGCTCCGCATTGACTGCCTGCTGAAAATAGTTATCGGCAAGCCCATACTCGCCTTGTTGCTGGTAAACCAGTGCCAGTGCTTGAAGCGCTTCTGCATGACGAGGAGCAATCTCGATGGCTCGGTCCAGAGCATTCAGGGCTCGAGGCAGATTATCGCGCTCTAAATAAGCGACGCCAAGCTGAGTGTAAGCGTCTGCAGCCGCCGTAGAGGCTGCTGGTGAAAGAGAGTTGGACGACGCACAGCCAGCAAGCCACAGGCTACCGATAAGCACGGTCAGCATAGGCACCCCTGATGGGGGTTGGCGCTTGCGGTGAGCGGTCATGTAAATCCTCTTGTGGTCAACATTCAACTGCTACCAAAAAAGCCAGTAAGCAGCAGTACACATCAACAACACAGCAACGTTGAATAAAACCGTGTCCATCAAAGCGCCGTGCTCAGCGGAAGTCAAGATAAGCGCTGTTTTGTACTGGTCAAAAGGTGCCGCATAGTATCAGTCAGCTAGTATCAGTCAGCATCGAGCTGTACTGACTGGATGTAACGCGCACTGCGCTTGGTGCGGTCTTTAACGCGCCCAACTAACTGGCCACAGGCGGCATCAATATCTTCACCTCGGGTAGTTCGCACCGTCGCTGTATAGCCTAGATCGTAAAGCCACTGTTGGAAGCGCATGACCTGGTTGCGAGACGGCTTTTCATATCCTGAATTGGGAAACGGGTTAAACGGTATCAAATTTATCTTACACGGCAGCTCTTTAAGCAGTGCCGCCAACTGCTCGGCATGTTCCTGCTGATCATTGATGTCTTTGATCAGCGTGTACTCGATGGTGATCTGACGATTATCCGGGCATTTGGATAGGTAGCGATGGCAAGCATCCAGCAGCGCGCGAATATTGTATTTACGGTTGATGGGTACCAGCGTATTGCGCAGTTCATCAGTGGAGGCGTGGAGCGA
This sequence comes from Halomonas sp., assembly GCF_007692655.1. GTDB lineage: Bacteria > Pseudomonadota > Gammaproteobacteria > Pseudomonadales > Halomonadaceae > Vreelandella. The sequence continues at coordinate 21,665 of NZ_REBQ01000138.1, read as the reverse complement.
AATCGCCAGACTGACATCCATTTCATCGCCCAGCTTGTCGATCATTGGCACCACACCCGAGGTCGACAGGGTCACGCGCCGTTTCGACAGACCATAGCCGTTGTCGTCGAGCATCAGCTTCATGGCGGGCACAACGTTGTCAAAGTTGAGCAACGGCTCGCCCATGCCCATCATCACGACGTTGGTGACCGGACGGTTCGCCGTATCGCGGCGTGGGCCAACGCTGCGCTGGGCGACCCAGACCTGGCCGATAATCTCAGCGGCGGTTAAGTTGCGTTGGAAGCCCTGTTTGCCCGTGGAGCAAAAACTGCAGTCCAGCGAACAGCCGACCTGGGACGAGACGCAAAGTGTACGGCGTTTGCCGTTTTCCGCCGGGATCAATACGGTCTCGACGTAACTGCCATCTTCCACTTCCAGCACCCACTTGCGCGTGCCATCGCTGGACGTACCCTCGTAGATGACTGCCGGGCCACGAATTTCAGCTACCCGCGCCAGTTTCTCACGCAGTGGTTTGGAGAGATTCGTCATGGCAGCAAAATCGTCGCTGCCTTCCTGGTGAATCCACTTCATCAGCTGTGCAGCGCGGAATTTCTTTTCGCCGATCGACAAAAAGAAGGTTTCCATCTGCTCGCGTGACATGCCAAGCAGGTTTTGACGCTCGGGCGTCGCGCTTGCAGCAGGCGTGCTGGCGGCGTCTGAATGGGGGGCGGGCGTATGTTGGGCTACTGTGGTGGTCATGGCGGTCAGCGTCAAAGAAAGGGGCGGGGGCTAAGCCCCCGCAAAATGGCCGGCAACTGACGTTGAGACGGCGCTAGATAGATAGGCTTAGCGCGGGCAGATTTCGTCGTTACCAAAGAAGTAGCTAATTTCGCGCGCAGCGCTTTCTGGAGAATCGGAACCATGGACAGCGTTGGCGTCGATTGTTTCCGCAAAATCGGCACGAATAGTGCCAGGCGCTGCTTCTTTCGGGTTGGTAGCACCCATCAGATCACGGTTCTTGGCAATTGCGCCTTCACCTTCAAGCACTTGCACAACTACCGGGCCAGAGGTCATGAAGCCAACCAGGTCTTTAAAGAACGGACGCTCTTTGTGCTCAGCGTAGAAGCCACCGGCTTTCTCTTCAGAGAGATGGACCATTTTGGCGGCAACAACGTTTAAGCCAGCTTTTTCAAAGCGAGCAATAATCTCACCGATAGCATTTTTGGCAACGGCATCGGGTTTGATAATAGAGAGAGTGCGTTCAGTAGCCATGTAAATGGACTCCTTGGAAAAGGGGTTAAGCGAAAGCTGCCGCCACAGTAAGCCGGGGCGGCCCAGTAAATGGTTTGACTAAAGCGTTTCAGCAGCTAAACGTTTTAAAAATAGTTTAAAACGCATGCGGGAATGCCCCGGCTGCCTGACGTTGAGTATCCAGAGGCGGGATTATAGCGCTTAAGCCGGGGGATGAATACCGGCGATGAAACCAGACTGGGCAAAGGCTAGACCGTAAAGCTCTCGCCGCAGCCACATTCATCTTTTACGTTAGGGTTGTTAAAGCGGAAAAAGCGATTAAGCCCTTCGCTAACGTAATCTACTTCACTGCCATTGAGCATTTCTACCGCATCGGGGGCCACATAAACGCTGGCGCCGTGAGCCTCAAAATGCACTTCTTCATCGTTGACGGTGTCGGCAAAATCGAGCACGTAGCTATAGCCTGAACAACCGCTTGGCTTGACTGAAACGCGCAGGCCAAGACCTTGACCACGCTCATCAAGCACATGACGAATCTGTTGTGCGGCAGCCGGGGTAATATTGAGTGTTGCCATGAGGCGTCCTCCTTAAAAGTACCGCTTAGCGTGGCGGTGTACGTAAACCGCTCACCGCATGGCGTATGAGCGTTAGCGCATGATCAATGTCTGCTTCGGTAGTGAAGCGTCCAAAGCTAAAACGCAGCGATGAAAGTGCAAGCGAGCGCGGTGTGCCGATACCCAGTAATACGTAAGAGGGATCGACGCTGGCTGAATTACACGCTGAGCCTGTGGAAACGGCCACATCGCGTAGCGCCATTAGCAGCGATTCACCATCAACGCCTTCAAATGCCAGGTTGAGAATGTTCGGCACCGCACGCTGTTCAGTGCTGTTGTCATCAGTGCTGCTTTTTTCAATACTGCTCTTATCAATGCGATTTTTATCAATGCGACCCAGGGGCGTGTTGGAGAGTACTCCTTCGACGCCCTCCAGGCCGCGTAAAAACCGCTGCTGCAAACGCGTAATATGGGCGTTATCGTCGTCGTACTGCTGCTGCATCAGCGCAAAGGCTTCACCCATGCCAGCAATTTGGTGTGTAGGCAAGGTGCCTGAGCGCATGCCGCGTTCATGACCACCTCCGTGGATCAATGCCTCAACACGAATATCCGGATGGCGCTTTACATACAGTGCGCCAACGCCTTTCGGGCCGTAGGTTTTGTGGGCCGAGAGCGACATCAGATCAACCTGCTGGGCCACCACATCTAACGGAATACGCCCAACTGCCTGGGCAGCATCGGTATGAAACACGGCGCCAAACTCATGAGCAACCGCCGCCAGGGCTGCGATATCGTGGATACTCCCCAGCTCATTGTTCACAGCCATGAGTGACACAAGTACGGTGTCGTCACGCATCGCTTCGTGCAACTGCTCGGGCTGAATACAGCCATCTGACCCCGGGGTGAGCCATGTCACCTCAAAGCCCTCTTTTTCCAGCGCGTGGGCGGTGTCAACAATGGCTTTGTGCTCAATGGTTGACGTTACCATATGCATGCCCCGCTCGCGGTTAGCCCGCAGGTAACCAATCAGCGCTAAATTGTTCGCCTCCGTCGCACCGCTGGTCCAGACAATCTCCCGGGGGTCGGCGCCAATGGCATCGGCCACCTGGCGGCGAGCCTGCTCAACGACCTGCTCAGCCTGCCAGCCTAACATATGGCTGCGTGAGGCAGGGTTGGCAAATAGCTGGTCGACCGTTAGATAACGCTGCATCACATCGGCGACACGCTCATCAACTGGCGTGGTAGCAGCGTAATCCAAGTAAATCGGCAGCTTGGGAATGGTCATCGTTAAGATCCGGCGGTTTATCGGTACATGAGTGTTGGTGAGCCAGGCTCAGGGAGCAGATGCAAGAATACCCGCTTCGGCACGTTGATTTTGCCGAGTAGCAACCCTTATGACATCGGGGCGCTGCATCAGTTGTGCAAGGGTCATATTGTCGAGAAAGTGACGGATCTGCACGGAAAGCTCGCACCATAAGTGGTGCGTGAGGCAGGTATCACCCTGTTGACAGTCAGAAAGCCCCTGACAGCGGGTTGCATCTACGCTTTCATTTACGGCGTCAATGACCTTGGAGACGCTAATCGCATCGGCGGGCTGGGATAGCAGGTAGCCACCGCCAGGGCCGCGCACGCTATTGACCAAGCCCGCACGGCGCAGGCGAGCGAAAAGCTGCTCTAGATAAGATAGCGATATCTCCTGACGCTGGGAGATATCGCTTAGGCTGGTCGGGCCGTTGTGGGCATGCAGAGCTAAATCCAGCATGGCGGTAACGGCATAACGGCCTTTAGTGGTCAAGCGCATGGCAAGCCCCTTGACGCTGAACGTTCAGCGCTCACGGCAAATGTGTTGCCATTATGGGAAAACCTGAGTGCTTTGGTCAACCATTACGCGGTGGCTGTGAATCATGTTCTGCCTCATGCTCGCTGGCCGAGCCCACTTTCGGCGTTGCCAGGGAGTGTTTACCAACGCCGGGGCAGCCGGTGTCGTGCTCATCCAAAATATCGGCAAAGTCTTCGTCACGCAGCTCGGGTAGCTGGCCATCACGATAGCTGGCGTCCAGCTTGCGCAGCGTGGAGCACATGCGCTCAATACGCTCGTCCACGGCATGCATGTGATCGAGCATTGCCTGCATGGAGCGCGCGACAGGGTCAGGCATGTCCTGGCTGACGCCATAAGCGTCAAAGCCAAATTTCTGGCAGATGGCTTCGCGCCGGGCAGGATCCACATCCAGCGCTTCTTCCACATCGGGGTCGGCGCGTTTGACAATTTTTCCTGGAATACCGACAACCGTGGCACCCGCCGGCACCTCTTTGGTGACCACCGCATTAGAACCAATCTTGGCCCCGGCACCCACCGTGAAGGGGCCCAGTATTTTAGCGCCCGCTCCGACAATCACACCATCGCCCAAAGTAGGGTGGCGTTTACCTTTACTCCAGCTGGTGCCACCTAGCGTAACGCCCTGGTACAGCGTGACGTTATTACCGACCTGGGCCGTTTCGCCAATCACAACGCCCATACCGTGATCGATAAAAAAACGTCGACCAATGGTCGCACCAGGATGAATTTCAATGCCGGTAAGCCAGCGTGAAAACGTTGACAGCGTGCGTGCCAGCCATTTTAGGTTCTTTTTCCACAGCCAGTGGCCGCAGCGGTGCAGCAACAAGGCGTGCAGGCCAGGATAGTTGGTCAGCACCTCAAGAAAATTACGTGCGGCTGGGTCGCGGTCAAATACGCTGTTGATGTCTTCACGTAGACGTTGAAACATGAGGTGTTCCTTGGGCGGTAGAGGTGCGGTCACTAATTAACAACTGAAGATCCGCTGTGAAGCATTGATGTCCAAACTAACCCTATGAGATGAGGGCAAGCGCCAGGCTCTTCAAGTCTAGCGAGTTACGGTTTGGGTTGCTTGGTGTTTGCGGCTTTCTCCGTGGCGGAAAGAATCCCGCGTAAAATATTCATTTCCATCAGCTCCGGGCGTGCGCGCAGATAGAGGCGACGCAGCCGTGCCATTAATTGGCGCGGCTGGGCAGGGTCGTGAAAACCAATGCCAATCAAGGTGCGCTCCAAATGCTCAAAGTAGCGCTCAAGCTCGGCGTGGGTTGCCAGGTCGTCATCATGGCTTGGCGCTGCTACGGGCGCATCGACATGGCTAAGCCACGCCATACGACACTCATAGGCGAGCACTTGGACCGCGGCGGCCAAGTTGAGCGAGCTAAAGTCGGCGTTAGTTGGAATATGCACGTGGGCGTGGCAGCGCTGCAATTCGGCGTTGGTGAGGCCGCTATCCTCGCGGCCAAACACCAGCGCAACCCGTGAGGCAGCAGACTGGCATTCGGCGGGCAGGCGATCCGCTAACTCCCGAGGTGACAGCATCGGCCAGGGAAGCGTGCGGGAGCGTGCACTGGCGCCCACCGCCAGCGTACAGTCGGCCACTGCATCTTCCAGCGTAGCGTGTACCTGAGCCTGATGAAGTAGATGATCAGCGCCTGACGCACGGGAAATGCTGTCCTGGGTGATGACCTCGCAGCGGGGAGCAACGAGGGCTAAATCTGCCAGGCCCATATTGTGCATGGCGCGGGCCACGCCGCCAATATTGCCAGGATGGCTGGTGCCGATTAGAACAATGCGAATGCGCTCAAGCATGATAGGGCTCGGTAGATAAGACAGTTGATCATTAAAGCGTAAAACGCGCAGTCTACCATGAGTCGATGGCATGCCCGAGAGCGGTCTGCTAGAATTGCGCGCCAATGGCGGCTATCGCCACCTTATTAGTAAGCATTAACACCCGTTCTTTAACATCACTGTCACAAGGCCCAACCATGAATCCGATGGTCCAATTTACGCTGCGCGCCGCGCGCAGCGCCGTTGAACATTTCCTGCGTGTACGCGAGCGCATCGAGAACGCCCACGAAGAATTTAACCTTGATCGCCTGCTTGATGAAACGGCGCGCAAGGCCGAAGCGACGATTGTTCAGCAGTTGGAGCGTGGTTACCCCCACCACGGTGTTACCGGCCGTTTCACTGCGCATAAAGCCGGTGAAGGCGAAGGTAAAGATATCGTCTGGAAGATTGAACCGATGCACGGCTACTCTAATTTAGCCGTTGCCGGTAAGGGCTTTGCACTGTCAGTGGTGTGTCTTATCAAAGGTCGTCCCGAGCATGCGGTGGTTATTTCCCCGTTCGGCGACGATGAATATATTGCCAGCCGTGGTCGCGGCGCCCAGCATAATGATAAGCGCATGCGCGTAAGCAAACCCACCGCGATCAGCGGTACGCGTATGGCCATGAGCCTGCCGGAAGTTTGGCTTCGCCCCCGTCATTTACCCGCTTATTTAACCATTGCCCAGCAGTTGGCCCCGCAAGTTGAAACGCTACTGGCTTCGGGCTGTGGGCTGCTGGATATGTGTGAAGTGGCCTGTGGCCGTGTCGACAGCGCCTTCGTGTTAGGCCTGGAAGAGCAGGATATGCAGGTGGGTACGCTGTTCTTGAAAGAGGCGGGCGCTCTTATGGGCACCCCCGACGGTCAGCCAAGTGTGCAGGTGGAAGGGCCATTAATGGCCGCAGGACCACGTCTTTACAAAGCGCTGATCAAGCAACTGGCGCCGCACTTTTAAGGTGCTCTGCTAATAAGGTGCTCTGCTAAGCAAGAACCCCTTCTAGTAGTGAATAAGTGGCAGTGAATAAAAAACGCCCCTGCTGGGAAACCAGCAGGGGCGTTTTGGTTGGCTCAGCCTTGATAGGCCAAATTAAGGGAGTGTGCCTTAAGGCAACTCTTCCTCCTCTTCGTCGAGCTCTTTCTTGGCCGGCAGCAGGTCTTCACGAGACAGTTTCAACGGCAGCAGCAGCGCGGCGGCCGTATAGATAGATGAAAAGGTACCCACCACAACCCCGAGTAACAGGGCGATGGCAAAGTTCTTGATCATATCCCCGCCCAGCAACAGCAGCGCGAGCAGTACCAGAATGGTGGTGCCCGACGTTGCCAGCGTACGTGATAGCGTGGCGTTGATGGCTTCGTTAAATATCTGTGGCATATCGTCAATTCGCGACGTGCGGATTGATTCACGGACGCGGTCATAAACGACAATGGTGTCATTTAACGAGTAGCCGATAACCGCCAGGATCGCCGCCAGTACGGTAAGGTTGAAATCGAGCTGAAACAGCGCGAAGACCCCGACGACAATGATCACGTCGTGCATCAGGGCAAGCAGCGCACCAATGGCAAACTTGTACTGAAAGCGAAAAGCGACGTAGAGCATCACCACGCCCAATGCGACCAGTAGGCCTAAGCCGCTTTGGTCGCGTAATTGTTCGCCTACCTGGGCGCCAACGAATTCAGCGCGTACTAGGTCTACGCTGTCGCCTTCAGCACGCAGCAGGCTGACAACTTCGGCACCCACATCGGGGTCAAAGGCCTGCTGTAGGCGTATCAATACTTCTGTCGACGCCCCAAAGGTCTGAACGGACACATCCCTGAACTCGTTCTCTTCAAGCAAGACACGAATAGCATCCAGTGATGGCGCTGCGCCATAGCGCACCTCCACCAGTGTGCCGCCAGTAAAGTCCAGGCCCAGATTGAGCTGCTGAATAATAATGGCGCCAATCGACACGATGAGCAGGACTGCGGAGACGACGAACGCTATCTTGCGCCGCCCCATAAAGTCGATTCGCAGGTCTGATAGGGGTTTCATTACCACCTCTTAAGTTCTGGGCTAAGCACGTGGTTTAGATTCATGCTTTTAAGGTCCATGTCTTTTAAAGCCACGCTATTCAAATCCACAGCTTTTTGACGGGTTTGCTGCCATAGGCCAAGTTGACCATGGCGCGAGTCACCAGTAGTGCTGTGAACATCGACGTCACAATGCCGATGGAGAGCGTGACGGCAAAGCCTTTTACTGGGCCGGTGCCAATCGAGAACAGGATGACCGCTACCAGCAGCGTGGTAATGTTGGCATCGACGATTGAGGTAAATGCGCGCTCATAACCTGCGTGGATCGCCTGCTGAACCGACATGCCGTTGCGTAGCTCTTCGCGTATTCGCTCGAAGATAAGCACGTTGGCATCCACCGCCATCCCTAGCGTTAGCACGATGCCAGCAATCCCGGGCAGTGTCAGAGTGGCCCCCAGTGCGGACATCACAGCAATAAGCAGGGTTAGGTTCAGTGCCAGCGCAATGTTGGCAAAGATACCAAAGACCTTGTAACGCACCAGCATAAACAGCACGACAAGCAGCAGACCAATTTGCACAGACAGCAGGCCGCGCTCAATATTTTCAGCGCCCAGGCTTGGCCCAATCGTGCGCTCTTGCACGAAATAGATAGGCGCTGCGAGGGAGCCGGAGCGCAGCAACAGAGCAAGCTCTGCGGCTTCGGTCGGCGAGTCTAAACCGGTAATGCGGAAGCTGTTGCCCAGCGCGCTTTGAATCGTCGCGAGGCTGATCAAGCCGCGCTCGGTATAAGGCTCACGCTCAATCGTCTCTTGGCCCGTTTCCGGGTCGACCACCACGGTATCTTCGCTTTTATGCTCAATGAACAACACGGCCATGTTGCGACCGATATTGGTCCGCGTGGCACGGTTCATTAGCGTACCGCCGGTGCCATCCAAGTTAATGTTTACTTGGGGACGACCGTTTTCATCAAAGCTGTGGCTGGCACTGGAAACGCTGTCGCCAGTAATAATCACATCGCGCATTAGCTCGGCTGAACGCGACGGATCATTACGGAACGTATGGGTCTCCGTTTCAATGTCGGGGGTGTCATTGCGCGCTTCTAAACGGAATTCAAGGTTAGCGGTAGCCCCCACAATGCGTTTGGCGGCAACGGTATCCTGAATGCCAGGCAGTTCAACCACGATTTGACTGGGGCCTTGGCGTTGAACCATGGGTTCAGCGACGCCTAGCTCATCGACGCGGTTACGCAGTGTGGTCAGGTTCTGGTTAACTGCATAATCCTGAATTTCGTTAATCGTTTGGTCGCTTAGCGACATCACCAGACGAGATGTACGGCCATCGCCTTCACTTGAATAATCAAAGTCAGGGAAATCACGGCTGATTAAACGGCGTGCCGTATCGCGATCTTCACTGCTCGCAAAATCGATGGAGAGCGAGCGCTCTTCCACGTCGGTGTTGCGATAGCGGATACGTTCGCCGCGCAGCAGTTCACGCATGGCGCTGGCATTGACTTCAAGGCGTTGGGTAAGCGCTGCGTCCATATCCACTTCAAGTAAGAAGTGCACGCCGCCGCGTAAATCAAGGCCAAGGGTCATCGGCGAGGCAGAAAATGCCTGTAGCCAGCCGGGCGTCGCTTCAGCGAGGTTCAGTGCCACGGTCGCTTCGTTGCCGAGTACCTCGGTGGCAATGTCGCGGGCATTAAGCTGATCGTCATCGTGGTGTAGGCGAATTAACCATTGACCGTTTTCCGCTTCAAGCGCTTTGATTTCAACGCCGTTTTCGGAGAGGGCGGTGGTAACCCGGTCTATCTGACGCTCATCCAACGCATCGCCCTGGGCGCTGCTAACTTGAATGGCGGGATCTGCAGGAAATAGATTGGGAAGCGCATAGATCAGGCCAACCACAAGGATGACGAGTACCAGCAGATACTTCCACAGGGGGTAACGGTTGAGCATGCAAGCCCTGCCTTCAATTACAAACGGAATGCTGTGCACAGACTCGCTATGCACAGCAAAGTTCACCATCGGTTATACCATGTCACCCCTGCCGGGGTGGCTGGCACTTTATCGGCAGGGGTGTTGCAAGGATTAGATGGACTTGATGGTGCCTTTGGGCAATACGGCAGCAACGGCGTTCTTCTGCACGTTAACTTCGGTGCCTTCAGAAACTTCGATGGTCAAAAACTCATCGTTTACCTTGGTAATACGACCGACCAAACCGCCGCCAATCACAATTTCATCGCCCTTGTCCAAGCTGGTTACCAGCTGCTTGTGCTGCTTGGCACGCTTGGCCTGGGGACGCCACAGCAGGAAGTAGAAAATCAGCACGAAGCCGACCAGCATGACGATTTGCGCGATGCCACCGCCGCCTGCAGCTTCTTGGGCATGGGCTGGTGAGATGAAGAAATCCAGCATTGCAGAGAACTCCTGGGTTAGAAAACGTAAGGGTTAGAGAAAGCTTGAGCTAAAAAAGCCTGGGTTAAAAAAGCTTAAGCCAAAAAGCATGGTCAAATAGTTTAAACCACACGCCACGGCGTGTGGCGATTAATTCGTTAGGTTTTAGGCTAAGCCAGCGGCGGCACCGGTAGGCCGCGACGCGCGTAGAAGCCTTCAACAAAGGTCGTCAATGTACCCGCTTCAATTGCCGCGCGCAAATCAGCCATCACGCGCTGATAGTAGCGCAGGTTGTGGATGGTATTGAGCATGGAACCCAGCATTTCGTTGCAGCGGTCCAAGTGGTGTAGATAGCCCCGGGAGAAATTTTTGCAGGTATAGCAATCGCATTCGTCATCCAGCGGGCGCGTATCGAAGCGGTGCTTGGCATTGCGAATCTTAACCGTGCCGTCTGAGGTGAACAGGTGGCCATTGCGCGCGTTGCGAGTAGGCATTACGCAGTCGAACATATCCACACCCCGGCGCACACCTTCCACCAGGTCCTCGGGTTTGCCGACGCCCATTAAATAGCGTGGCTTGTCGTCAGGCATCCAGGTGGGCAGGTAGTCGAGCACCTTGATCATTTCTTCTTTTGGTTCACCGACTGACAGGCCACCAATCGCCAGTCCATCAAAACCGATCTCAAGCAGCCCTTTCAGCGAGCGCTCGCGCAGCTCAGGATGCATACCGCCTTGAATAATGCCGAACAGCGCCGAGGGGGAGTCGCCGTGGGCGTCGCGGGAGCGCTTGGCCCAGCGCAATGACAGCTCCATGGACTTTTCAGCTTCGTCAAAGGTGGCCGGGTAGGGCGTGCACTCGTCAAAGATCATCACTACATCGGAGCCCAGTGAGCGCTGCACCGCCATGGACTCTTCCGGGCCCATAAAGACTTTGCTGCCGTCCACCGGCGAGCGGAAGTGCACGCCCTGCTCGGTAATTTTGCGCGTCTCGCCCAGGGAGAACACCTGAAAGCCGCCTGAGTCGGTCAGAATGGGTTTATCCCACTGGGCAAAGTCGTGCAGGTCGCCGTGGGCTTCGATGACGTCAGTGCCTGGGCGCAGCCAAAGGTGAAAGGTATTGCCAAGAATAATTTCAGCGCCAATTTCTTTGATCGACTCTGGGGTCATGCCCTTGACCGTACCGTAGGTGCCCACCGGCATAAACGCCGGAGTTTCCACCGTGCCCCGAGGGAAATGCAGGCGACCGCGGCGGGCGCGACCATCGTCGGCCAGGCGCTCAAAGCGCATAAAACATTCGTTTCGCATATAAGGTAACTCGTTAAACTCGTTCGTCTGACGCCGCAGGTTAAAAAGGGCGGGTTAACAGCGCTAGCGGGTTAGTAGCATGGCGTCGCCATAGCTAAAAAACGCATAGCGTTCGGCCACTGCCTGCTGATAGGCGTGCATGATGGTGTCATAGCCAGAAAAGGCAGAGACCAGCATCAGCAGTGTCGATTCAGGCAAATGAAAGTTGGTGATTAACGCATCCACGCAGCGCCACTGGTAACCGGGATAGATGAAAATGTCGGTATCGCCGCTGTAGGGCGCGATCTGCCCATCGCTGCTCTTCATGCAAGCGCTCTCCAGGCAGCGCACACTGGTGGTGCCGACCGCCACTACCCGTTTGCCCGCGGCCAGCGTCTCGCGCACCTGCTGACAGGTCTCTTCCGTCACCTCTATCCACTCGCTGTGCATATGGTGCTCAAGGATATTGTCCACCCGCACTGGCTGGAAGGTGCCCGCGCCTACATGGAGGGTCACAAAGCTACGCTTCACGCCTTTGTCGGCAAGGGCATCGAGCAGTGGCTGGTCAAAATGCAGGCCAGCGGTGGGTGCCGCCACTGCGCCATCACGCCGCGCATACACGGTCTGATAGCGGTCCCGGTCGCTAAGCTCATCTTCCCGGGTGATATAGGGAGGCAGCGGCATATGGCCGTGCTTTTCAAGCAGTGCAATCATCGGCGTATCGCCTAGAAAGCGCAGCTCAAACAGCGCATCACGACGGCCTTCCACCACGGCGTGAATATCGCCTTCGAAAATCAGCTCGGTGCCCGGCTTTGGCGATTTGCTGGAGCGAATATGGGCAAGACCGCGGTGGGCATCCAGTGGGCGCTCAAGCAGCATTTCCACCTTGCCGCCGCTGGCCTTATGGCCGTGGAGGCGAGCGGGTATTACCCGGGTGTCGTTAAACACCAGCAGGTCGCCGGGCTCTAAAAGCTCAAGCAAGTCAGTAAACTGGCGGTGCTCAAGTGCGCCACGCTCGCCATCCACGCAGAGCAGGCGACAGTCGCTTCGCTGCTCAGAGGGGTAGCGAGCAATTAACTCATCAGGTAGTTCGTAATAGAAATCGGAGCGCTGCATGGGGGTGGAAACGTTTCGCTAAGTAGTGAAAAGTGCTGAGAGGAACACCCAGTAAAGAGGCGATAGGATACTCGACTACTCGCGTGAAGTCAGGCGTGTCGCCGAGAGATTCACAGGGAAGTTCTGGCGAAAGGGTAAATTCTGCATATTTCATCGATCAACCGAGAGGCGGCCAGGGAAATTGGCCGATGTTGACGCACAATAAGATGCGATTCAGCCTTGTTAAATACGGGGTGGTCGATACTTAGCGCGACCAACTGACCGCGTGCTAGCTCGTGCCTAAGCGCCACCGCGGGCATAAACGTTACCGCATGGCCCGCCGACACGTACTGCTTTAATGTCGCGAGTGAATTGCTGACCAGGCTCGGTTTGAAGTAGCGTTTGTCGATGATTTCCACGGCGTCTACCAATTGACGAAGACCATAGCCTTGAGAGATCAGGCCTAGCGGGTATTGCAGAATATCATCCAGCGACAGCGGTAAAGGGAGGCGATTCAGTGGATGGTCGGGATGCATCACCGCGCATACCGGCTGGCACGCCGAAGCAATCGATTGAACGCCCGGTAACAGGCGCGGCGAGTAAGCAAAGCCCAGGTGAGCATCGCCTTCCATTACCCGAGTGACTACCTGATTCACGCTGGCGTGAATGACTTCAAAATAGAGCTGCGGATGCTGCTGGGAAAAATGGTTGATCACCTCACTCATCAGCGTAGCGCTGTAGCCCTCACTGATCGCAAGACGTAGCGTACCCCGACTGAGATTGTCTAATTCAGAAAAGTCGCTAAGCAATGCTGACTCCGCTGCTTGACGCTCGCGGTGAAAATCCAGCAGTAACTCGCCAGCTTCGGTGGCGCGCACCCCACGACCATGACGTTCCAACAGTTTGACGCCTAACTCCGCTTCCAAACGAGCAATTTGACGACTGATCACCGACGGTTCGATATCTAGCTTATCGGCTGCGCGGCGTATAGAGCCTTGGGTCATGGCTTCGAAGGCGTAGCGCATGCGGCGCGAATTAAAACCTTCCTTACTGAGTGAAGGGCGCTGTGACATGCCTGCTTCCATTTAGTTGGCACCGTTAACCGGCATCGCTAGTCATTACAGTTAGTTAATACAATTGTTAAATATAACTAGTCAATATAGTTAGTCAGCGCTGTGTTGCCCACAGGGCAACACGTTCATGATGCACCGGTCATTGCATGTCTGTCTATGCCACGCCTAGAGTGAAAAACATGATGCTGCTGCACTGCGTCATATACCTAAGTCTAGGAGTGGTGCATGAATATCTTGATCGCAGGTTTCCAGCATGAAACGAATACCTTTGCGCCGACCAAAGCCGACTATTCAAGCTTTGTCCAGGGGGGAGGATTCCCCGCGCTATGCCGAGGCGATGAGTTATTCAAGCTACAGGATGTCAATATACCTGTTGGAGGGTTCATCACGGCTGCGTTAGCCGCTGGGCATCAGCTTCTACCGGTGATCTGGGCAGCAGCAAGCCCTTCGGCGCACGTTACTCAAGAGGCCTTCGAGCGCATCGCCGGCGAAATAACCGCCGCCGCCTCGTCAGCTACTTTTGACGCCATTTATCTCGATCTTCACGGCGCGATGGTTTGCGAACATCTTGCTGATGGCGAGGGCGAACTGCTTGCCAGGCTGCGTGAGATCGTTGGCAGCACGGTGCCCATCGTTGCCAGTCTGGACCTCCACGCCAATGTGACCCAGCGCATGCTCACATCGGCGTCCGCGTTGGTGGCCTTTCGTACTTACCCACACGTGGACATGGCGGAAACCGGCGCACGGACGATGGCACTGCTCAAACGCCTGTTCGATGGCGAGACACTTCACCTCGCGTCGCAGCGTATCCCTTTCCTTATCCCTATCTCCGCTGGCAGTACCTTTCTTGAACCCGCTCAAAGTGTCTATCAGGGGCTTGCCGAGCACGACCGGCGCAGTCACGCCGTATGCTCATTCGCCGCAGGCTTCCCTGCTGCAGACTTTCCAGAGTGCGGGCCGGTGGTGTGGGGGATTGGGTCCGACCACGAGCTATTAGAGGCTGAAGTGGCAAGGCTTGCTGATGAAATCGTCGCCCTTGAAGCGCACTGGCAAGTCCCTTTCCTGACGCCGCAAGAGGCCGTTGCTGAAGCGATGCGTCTTACCAGCGGTGAGGGCCAGCCAGTGGTGATTGCTGACACCCAGGACAACCCTGGTGCTGGAGGGGATGCGACCACTACCGGCATGTTAAAGGCGCTAATGGAGGCAGATGCACAAGAGGCTGCCTTGGGATTGATCTGTGACCCTGAGGCGGCAGCCAAGGCGCATGCAGCAGGTGAGGGCGCGCGTATCTTGCTCGCCTTAGGCGGTGAGCCGAGTGTTGGCGATGCACCTGTAGACGCTGAATTTGAGGTGGTTCGGCTAAGCGATGGCCGCTGCCGATACGACGGTCCCATGATGCACGGCAATCAGGTCGAGCTTGGCCCCAGCGCGCAGTTAAGAGTCGGTGGCGTTTCGATCCTGGTGACCAGCCGCAAGACACAGCTGCTTGATCGCAATCTGCTGCGCATGGTGGGCATTGAACCAGAAGCAAAGAAAATATTGGTATTAAAAAGCTCCGTCCACTTCCGCGCCGATTTTCAGCCGATTGCCTCGGCCATCTTGATCGCTAAATCGCCTGGCCCAATGGCGGCCGACCCCAGCGAGTTGCCCTGGCGCTACCTGGCACCAGGTATGCGTACTCGCCCGATGGGGGAGCCTTTCGTTTCTCCTGTGCAGTGAACTTCGTCCTTATTGGCCACCTTGCGTGGTTCCACTACAAAGAAAAGAGGTGTCGCAATGCAACCCAAGGCAATAATGAAATCAACGTCTGGTACGGCGCGTACTCTGCTTAGCACAGCGCTGCTTGGATTGGGCGCTATTACCCTGGCCGCCGAGACGCAGGCGCAAACGGTCAATGCGGTGATGCACTCTGGGGTAAGGATTATTGACCCCATACTCACCACGGCGCATATCACCCGTAATCACGGCTATATGGTGTTCGATACCCTGCTTGGTATGGATGAAGAGTTCCAGCCACAGCCGCAGATGGCTGACTGGGAGATCTCCGATGACGGCCTGGTGTATACCTTCACGCTGCGGGACGGGCTGACCTGGCACGATGGCGAGCCGGTGACCGCTGCCGACTGTGTTGCCTCACTGGAGCGTTGGGCGCAGCGCGATTCGGGTGGCCTGATGTTGATGAATCACGTTGACTCATTAGAAGCCAGCGATGACCGTACCATCACCCTGACCCTCTCATCGCCGTTTAGCTATGTGCTTGAGCTGCTTGCCAAACCCTCTTCCGTACCAGCCTTTATGATGCCCGAGCGGCTAGCGAGTACAAGCGCTGACGAGGCCATTCCCGAGCAGATTGGCTCTGGCCCTTTCCGCTTTGTTGCCGAGGAGTTTCAGCCCGGCAATCGGGTGGTGTATGCCAAGTTCGAAGAGTACGTGCCCCGTGACGAGGAGCCGAGCTGGACCGCTGGCGGCAAGGTAGTCAATGTTGATCGCGTGGAGTGGATCACCATGCCCGACCAGCAAACCGCGATCAACGCCTTGGGGAGTGGCGATATCGACTTCATCGAGCAGGTGCCGCTTGATTTGGCGCCGCTGCTGGAAACCAATGATGAAGTAACCCTTGAGACGCTTAGCGCGATGGGCAGTCAAACCATGGGGCGTATGAACTTCCTCTACCCGCCTTTCGATGACGTGCGTATTCGCCAGGCGGCGATGCTGGCGATGAACCAAGAGGATGTACTTGCTGCCCTCATCGGCAACCCAGATTACTACGAAACCTGCGGCTCTTTCTTTGGCTGCCAAACCCCCTTGGGTAGCGACGCGGGTAGCGATACCTGGATGGCCACTGGCGATCTCGAACGGGCCCGCGAGCTGCTGGAAGAGGCAGGCTACGACGGCACCCCGGTGGTCATACTACAGCCCACCGATGTGGCCACCGTCTCCCCCCAACCGGTAGTGGCGGCCCAGGCGCTGCGCCAGGCCGGCTTCAATGTCGAGATGCAGCCGATGGACTGGCAGACCCTGGTAACACGGCGTGCAAGCCAGAGTGAACCAGCGGATGGTGGCTGGAACATGTTCTTTACCAACTGGATCATCCCCGAAGTGTGGAACCCTATTGTCAACCCGATGCTTAACGGCCAAGGGCGTGACGGCGGTTTCTTCGGCTGGCCTGAAGACACCGCGCTGGATGAAATGCGTCTTGAATTCGCCATGGCTGAGAGTGATGAGGAGCGTGAGCGCATTGCCGAGGAGATCCAGGTACACGCCCTTGAACAGGTTATCTATGTACCGCTGGGTGACTATCGGTCGCTCTCCTCCTGGTCCAACCAGTTAGAGGGCGTTCTCAAAGGCCCCGTACCCGTATTCTGGAACCTAACCAAAAGCGAGTGATGCGTTGCCATTGCGCGGTTAGCCCCGCGCAATGGCTGGTCATTCGTCAACGCCCACCCCACACCTATTAGAGGGCGCTGCATGTTCGCTTACTTTATCCGCCGTATTCTAGCTTCGATACCCGTCATGCTAGTGGTGGCGCTGTTCGTCTTTCTGCTGCTGCGTCTCTCGCCAGGTGACCCGGCGGCGATTATCGCTGGGGACATGGCGAGCCCCGCTCAGCTTGCCAGTATTCGCGCCGCACTGGGGCTAGATCAGCCGCTGCATATTCAGTTCTTCGTCTGGCTCGGTGAACTCGTGCGCGGTAATTTTGGCACGTCGTTGATCTCCCAAACCCCCGTGCTGACGATGATCAGTCAGCGCCTTGAGCCGACCTTGAGTCTGGCGGTAGTGGCGATGCTGTTCACCGTGCTGATCGCGGTACCCCTCGGTGTCATCGCGGCTTGGCACCATGGGCGTTTCCTCGACAACCTGGTGATGTCGGCCTCCGTCGTAGGGTTCTCGGTGCCGGTGTTTGTGATTGGTTATTTACTGATCCAGCTGTTCGCCCTTGAGCTGCGCTGGCTGCCGGTACAGGGCTTCCGAAGTCTCAGCGACGGCATAGGGCCTTTCGCCAGTCGCATTGTGCTCCCCGCGCTGACGCTATCGTCGGTGTATATCGCGCTGATCGCACGAATGACCCGCGCTAGCATGCTCGAAGTGCTGGACGAGGATTACATTCGTACCGCTCGCGCAAAGGGGCTGACCGAGCGAGCGGTACTCTTTCGCCATGCGCTGCGAAACGCCGCGGTTCCCATTGTGACGGTGATCGGTACCGGCTTCGCGCTAATGGTGTCGGGTGTGGTGGTCACCGAGAGTGTTTTCAATATTCCCGGCCTTGGGCGACTCATTGTGGACGCCGTACTGGCCCGGGACTATCCGGTGATTCAAGCGTTGATTCTGCTTACCGCTGGGGTCTACGTCATCATTAACCTGCTGATTGACCTTTCCTACGCGATCACTGACCCGAGGATTCGTTACTGATGCAAGCTTCGCACTCCCACCTAGCCCCAGAGGGGCGTGGCGTCAGCCGGTTACTCTCTCGGCTCGGCCAGTCCCGCCCGCGCGGCACCACGCTGGTAGCGGGTATCGTCTTGTTGTTGATCGTCGCTATCGCCGTGTTTGCGCCATGGCTTGCCAATTACGATCCGCTGGCGCTATCGCCAGCTAATCGCCTGCAGCCCATGGGCAGTGAGTTCTGGCTTGGCACCGACCCTTACGGTCGGGACCTTTACTCACGTATCGTCTACGGTGCCCGAGTGTCGTTAGTTGTCGGCGTCGGCGTGGCGATAACAAGTGTGGCGATAGGGCTGCCTTTAGGCCTGCTGGCGGGCTACTTCCGCACCCTTGACGCGGTACTGATGCGGATCATGGATGGATTAATGGCGGTTCCCGGTATCCTGCTCGCTATTGCAATCGTTTCACTGACCAGCGCAACGCTGTGGACGGTGATGATAGCGATCATGGTGCCTGAAATTCCCCAAGTGGTGCGCCTGGTGCGCTCGCGGGTGCTTGCCACGCGGGAGGAGGCCTTTGTCGAAGCGGCCATACTCATGGGCACTTCCACGCCGAAGCTGTTGTGGCGTCACTTGATGCCCAGCACGCTTGCCCCGTTGATTGTCCAGGGCACCTATATTTGTGCCTCCGCGATTCTTACCGAAGCGATTCTCTCCTTCCTAGGGGCGGGGATCGGCACCGAGACGCCCTCCTGGGGCAATATCATGTCCGAAGGGCGGGTGTATTTTCAGTTAAAACCCTCGCTGATTTTTTGGGCTGGACTGCTACTGTCAGCCTGTATCTTGTCGGTCAACCTACTTGGCGATAGTGCCCGAGACGCGCTTGATCCAAAAATGAAGCGGAGGATAGCGTGATGGCTAACACGCCGATACTCGAGGTCCAAGACCTGGTGGTTGAGACAGATAAAGGCAGCGCCATGCGTATCCTCGACGGCGTCTCCTTTTCCATTAATGCGGGTGAGACTCTCTGTTTGGTAGGTGAGAGCGGGTCGGGTAAGTCAGTGACCTCCCTTGCCACCATGGGCTTGCTGCCCCCCGGTGCATTGATTGCCCGCAGTGGCCATATCCGTCTTGCCGGTGAGTCGCTTCTCGACGCCAATCACGCTCAGTTGCGGGCCCTGCGTGGACGGCGTATGGCGATGATCTTTCAGGAGCCGATGACCGCTCTCAACCCGGTATTTAGCGTGGGCCGCCAGCTTGACGAAGTGCTGCGGCAACATACTGCTCAAACTGCCACGCAACGCCGTGCGCAAGTGCTAGAGGCTTTCGCCCAGGTACATCTGCCCGATGTCGAGCGCATCTATACCAGCTTCCCCCATCAGCTCTCTGGTGGCCAACGCCAGCGCATCATGATCGCCATGGCGCTGCTGCTTGAGCCTCAGCTGCTTATTGCCGATGAGCCTACCACCGCCCTTGATGTCACTACCCAGCACCAGATCCTCTCCCTGATTAAAGAGCTGCAGCGTCAGCATGGCACTGCGGTGCTATTTATCACCCATGACATGGGGGTCGTCGTTGATATCGCTGACCGGGTCTGCGTCATGCATCGCGGTAAAGTCGTTGAGAGCGGACCTGTACAGCAGGTGCTTGGCAGCCCCCAAGAGGCCTACACCCAACGCCTGCTCGCCGCTGTGCCTAGCCTGATTCCCCGGCCGCCGCGGAAGGCTACCAGCCACAAAACCGTGCTCGAAGTGCAGTCACTAGAGAAAGTGTTTAATGCCCGCCAAGGCATCATGCGCTGGCTGCGTAAGCCTGTTTCACCCACCCGTGCGGTGGATGATGTCAGTTTTCAACTCAAGCGCGGACGAACACTTGGCATCGTGGGTGAATCGGGTTCGGGTAAGTCGACCCTGGCGCGTTGTGTCATGCGGCTGATTACCCCGACGGGTGGCAATATTCGTGTCGACGGCAAACAAATCACCGAGCTGCCTAAGGCGATGCTGAAACCTCATCGTAAGCGTATTCAGATGATCTTTCAGGACCCCAACCGCTCGCTTAACCCGCGTATGACGGTAGGCCAGAGCTTGATTGAAGGCCCCACCAACTATGGCACGCCTCGGCGCGAGGCCCTGGCGCGTGGGCGTGAGCTGCTGGAGCTGGTCGGGCTGCCAGCGGACGCGATTGACCGATACCCGCACCAGTTTTCCGGTGGCCAGCGTCAACGTATTGCCATTGCCCGGGCACTGGCCATGGAGCCTGAAGTGATCGTCGCCGACGAAGCCGTCTCCGCGCTGGATGTGTCGGTTCAGGCCCAGGTGCTGGCGCTACTCGATGATATCCAGGTGCGGCTGGGGATTGCCATGCTGTTTATCACCCACGACCTACGAGTGGCTGCGCAGATCTGCGACGATGTGCTGGTGATGCAGCGGGGCCGACTGGTGGAGTACGGCCCCGCGGCCGAGGTGCTGGGTAAACCACAGGCCGACTATACAAAACAACTGATGGAGGCAGCCCCAGGGCGGGGTTGGGACTTTGCGGTCGGTGCGCCAGTGGCACACTCCATAGACACTCGCTAACAACACTAATTTGCCATCCCACCGGGAGAAGATGATGACCACGATTGCTCGTATAGAAGAGTATGGCGATGAGTTACGCGCCATTCGTCACGACCTGCACGAACACCCTGAAATCGGCTTCGAGGAGCAGCGCACCTCTTCCATCGTCGCGGGCCTGCTGAAAGAGTACGGCGTTGATGAAATTCATACCGGGATTGCGGTTACCGGTGTGGTTGGGTTGATCCATGGGCGTCATGGGCAAGGTAAACGAATCGGGCTACGTGCGGATATGGATGCGTTGCCCATGGACGAAGAGAGTGGGCTTTCGTTCAGCTCTCAAACCCCTGGTCGTTTCCATGGCTGTGGTCACGATGGGCATACCACTATGCTGCTAGGTACCGCACGCTATCTTGCCGAGACCCGCAACTTCGCTGGTACCGTCGTGCTGATCTTTCAGCCCGCGGAAGAGGGGCTTGGCGGCGCCCGAAAGATGATCGCCGAAGGCCTTTTCGAGCGTTTTCCCTGTGATGAGGTGTACGGGCTTCACAACTCTCCGCTGCACAGTCCGGGTGAAGTGGCGCTTTGCCCCGGCCCTGCAATGGCCGGGGCCGACTTCTTCGATATCACTGTGACCGGGCGTGGCAGCCACGGGGCAATGCCCCACTTTTCGCGCGATCCCGTGGTAGTCGCGGGCGCTTTAATACAGGCACTTCAGAGTATTGTCAGCCGCAACATTAACCCCCATGACCCTGTGGTGCTCTCGATCACCCAGGTGCATTCCGGGTCGGCCTACAATGTCATCCCGCAGACCGCAACGCTCTCCGGTACGCTGAGGGCCTTTTCCGATGGCGCCAGAGAGCAAATGCGCGAGCGGATGCGGACAATTGCGGCAGGCGTCGCCGCGAGCTATGAGGTCGACATCAACCTCGATATCCGCGATATTTTCAGCGTGCTCGACAACGCGCCGCTGCAGACGGAACAGCTCGCCGATGCGGCCCGGGACGTCGTTGGGAAGGAGAATGTCAGTACGGATAATCAACCGCTGATGGGCAGCGAGGATTTTGCCGACATGCTCAAAATTGTGCCAGGCGCCTACTGCTGGGTAGGGCATAGTGGCAATATACCGGTGCATAACCCGGCCTTCGTCCTCGGCGACGATATTCTGCCGATCGGCGCCAGCCTTTTTTCAAGGCTGATAGAGAGGCAATTAGCTCCCGGCGCCTAAATCTCCACGGATGTAACTGATTACAGCATGCTTTTATTGACGCGAGGAGTAGGGTCTGTATAATTCGCCTCCATTGCCGGTATGGCGGAATTGGTAGACGCAGCGGATTCAAAATCCGCCGCCTTTACGGGTGTGCCAGTTCGAGTCTGGCTACCGGCACCAAATTTAAGGGCTTAACGTTTATTCGTTAAGCCCTTTTTTGTGCCTGC
>NZ_REBQ01000064.1 GCF_007692655.1 Halomonas sp. | reverse complement strand
GCCCCCCGGAGCGCCGGCCGACGGAAGGCCGCCCCAACCATCGTCAGGCACTTATGATGAAAAATCCCCCAGGGCTGACGCCTTGGGGGATTTTTTTTTGCACCACTCACCACTCACCACTCACCACTCACACCTATACATCCCTCCGGTGCTGACAAATACCACCGGCCCAGGTTTCATAAATCGCTCGGTCATCAGCCAGCATCATTAAAGCAAACAAACGCTCACCGAGCGTTG
Source organism: Halomonas sp. (assembly GCF_007692655.1). Taxonomy (GTDB): domain Bacteria; phylum Pseudomonadota; class Gammaproteobacteria; order Pseudomonadales; family Halomonadaceae; genus Vreelandella. The sequence continues at coordinate 22,882 of NZ_REBQ01000064.1, read as the reverse complement.
TGCAATGTTTGATGCGTCGCGACAGTAGCGACGTAGCCTGGCTATCAATAACGACGAAGTCAGCTTCAAAGCCAGGGGCAAGTTGCCCTATATGGCTGTCTAACGACAACGCTTTGGCATTACCCATGGTTAAACCATAAAAGCCCTGCCAGGCGGTCAGCGGCTGGCCGCCCAGTTGACCGACTTGGTAGGCTGCTTTAAGTGTACCAAAGCCTGATAAATCAGTGCCTGCTCCGATATCGCTGGCAAAGCTAAAGGCCATGCCTGTCTGTTTGGCGGCCTCTCTATCGAATAAACCGCTGCCAAGAAAGAGATTGGAGCTGGGGCAAAACGCAATATTAGACCCTCGATCCGCCAAGCGCTTACGCATGCCGTTATCAAGGTGGATGCCGTGGGCAAAAGTGCTGCGGGGGCCAACTAAGCCTGCTTCTTCGTAAACCGCTAAGTAGTCGCGGCTACCTGGGAACAGCTCAGTCACCCAGTCTAACTCCCCGCTGTTTTCTGCCAGATGCGTTTGTAACCAGAGAGTTTGATCATTACGCAGAAGGGCGCCAGCGGCGTCCATTTGTGCTTTGGTCGATGTAGGGGCAAATCTGGGTGTCACGCTGTAGCCCAGTCGGGCATTACCATGCCAATCTTCGACTAGTCGTTCGGTGTCGATGATGCCTGTTGCGCCATCCAGTAACGCCTCTGGGGCATTGCGATCCATTAATACTTTGCCCACGAGCATGCGTAGCTGGCGTTTTTGGCACGCTGTGAAAAATGCGTCAACGGAAGTTGGATGACTAGATCCAAATACTTGGGCGGTCGTTGTTCCCGCTCGCAGCATCTCATCTAGAAAGGCGTGGGATAGTGCTTCTGCGTGGGCATGATTAGCAAAACGACACTCTTCAGGAAACGTGTAGTCGTTTAACCAATCCAGTAGCTGACGTCCATACGAAGCCATAATATCTAGCTGAACATAATGCACGTGAGTATCTATAAACCCAGGCATGATCAACTTATCGCGATAATCCAATACGTCACTACCTTCTGGTAGTGAAGGTAATAATTCATTGAAATGGCCAGCCGCATGAATGTGGTGGTCTTTAAGCCAAAGCAAGCCGTCGCCATAGTGTTCTAAACTGCCTGGCTGGGGGATGTCCGCATCCCCAGGGTCGCGTGCAAAGCTGATTAATTCGGCACGAATAAACGTATCGGAAGAAGAATTCATATTAACTCGTGGTCGTCGGGGAGTCGGTAAACAGCATTCGCAGGGCTTGGGCATCAAGCCCGCGGTGTTCTTGAGAGGCAGGAGCATCCGTCAAATAAAGCAGTTCAGTCACTACCGTCAATGCAATGGCATAAGGCGTCTTATTATTAAGTTTTGCGACATCTTTGGCTACATGGATCTGGCCAATGGGGCAGCGCACACGCTGGATTTGCTCAGCGGTATAGCCTTCTCGCTTAAGTCGGCTCTGAAAGCTTACCCACTTGCTATCTGAACCAATAAGACCAATGGAAGCAACATCGCTGCGCTCAATTAGCGCTTTGATCAGCGCATAGTCTTCGTCATGGGTGTAGGTTAAGACCAATGCGTGAGTTTGTGGCGCTAGTTCAGCGACGCTTAATGCTGCCTCTTCAAGGACATGGCAGTTTAAACGCGCCTGCCGCTGGTAGCGTTGGTCAAAGGCACCATGGCGATTGTCATACCACTCCAATTGCCAGGGCAGTGGTGCGCTCAGGTTTACAATTTCACGCCCCACATGTCCTGCACCAAATATGGCAATATGCGCTGCTGGGCCAGGAAATGCTTCTAGCAGGATGTTTACAAAGCCGCCGCAGCACTGGCCACTACGGCCGCCCAACGAGAAGGCTTCTAAGCTGATCCCATAATGCTGCTTTGCCAATCGAGCTCGCGCCGCAGCAATGGTTTGCCACTCAAAGGTGCCGCCGCCCAGCGTATCGAAGATAGCGTCGGCAGTGATGACCATACGTGCGCCAGGCTCGCGAGGCGTAGAGCCTTCGCTGGTCACTTGAGTCGCTAATACATGAGGGATGCCGTCGCGCTGTAAGCGATGCAGTGCGGCATGCCATGTTTCAGGGGCTCGCGCATCGTTCACAGTGTTTTCTCCCGAATAGCATTAGCCGCCAGCATGACCCTTTCAGGGGTGGCCGGTGTGTCTAAATGGGGGGACATGGTGTAATTAGTCAGGCTTGAAAGTGCGTCACGCAGTGCGGACCAGACGCAAATGCCAAGCATGAAAGGGGGTTCGCCTACCGCTTTTGAGCGGTAAAGGCTGGCCATTGAGTTAGGGTGCCCCTCTAGCAGCGCGACATTAAAGATAGCGGGTAAGTCCCCGAAGGTGGGGATCTTGTAGGTCGCGGGCCCATCACTGACCAGCACGCCTTTTTCATTCCACTTAAGTTCTTCACTGGTTAACCAACCCATCCCTTGAATAAAGCCACCTTCCACCTGGCCGATATCGATGGCGGGATTTAATGAATCGCCCACATCATGCAGGATGTCGACGCGATCTACCTGATACTCGCCGCTCAGGGTGTCAACGCTAACTTCGGCTACTGCCGCACCAAACGCATAGTAGTAAAAAGGTCGTCCTTGGCCAATTGAGCGATCATAGTGAATGAGCGGTGTCGCGTAGAAGCCTTTTTCAGACAGCGATACTCGATTGAGGTAAGCGGTTTGAACAAGCTCACCCCAGGGTATGCGACGCTCGCTCTCGCCAATCCCAGCTATCAGCATGCCATCTTCTAAGTGCATACCTTCACGATCTAATCCGCCCTCAAAATGCGCAGCGGCAAAATCGAACAGTCTTTTGCGGAGTTTACTTGCCGCATCCCGTGCGGCCATGCCGTTTAGGTCAGCGCCACTTGAAGCCGCGGTAGGCGAGGTGTTGGGCACTTTATCGGTACGCGTGGCGGTAATGCGTACCTTTTCTAAATCCAATCCCAATTCGCGGGCTACCACCTGACAAATTTTGGTGTGTAAGCCTTGGCCCATTTCAGTGCCACCATGATTAATCATGACGCTACCGTCGGTGTACACATGCAATAGGGCGCCTGCCTGATTCAGGTGTTTGGCAGTAAATGATATGCCAAATTTTACCGGGGTTAGTGCGAGACCTTTCTTAATAACAGGGCTGGTGGCGTTGAAATCACTGACTGCCTTACGCCGTGACCAGTATTCACTGTCGCTTTCTAACGTTTCAACAAGCGTGTGCAGTAGCTGTAACTGATCGACTTGCTGACCGTAGTGAGTAACATTGCGTCCCTCTCGGTAGAAGTTACGTTTACGCACGATTAGCGGGTCTTCACCTATCTTGCGGGCAATGTCATCCATGGCCCCTTCGATAACCATCATCCCTTGGGGGCCACCAAAGCCACGAAATGCAGTATTGGAAGCGGTGTGGGTCTTTGCACGGTGACCGATGACCTGCGCATCACCTAAGGAGTAGGCGTTGTCGGCATGAAACATCGCGCGATCAACGATAGCGTCGGAGAGATCCGGCGAATAGCCGCAGTCGCCGATCACGGTGATCTCACCACCCTGAATAATGCCCTCAGCATCAATGGCTAGCCGATAGCGGTTGTGGAAGGGGTGGCGTTTGCCTGTGGCGCGCATATCTTCACTACGGGGAAGGCGTAGGCTGACTGACTTTCCGGTGCGTCGGGCAATAATAGCAGCGATGCACGCCCAGGGAGACGCCTGAGTCTCTTTACCACCAAAGCCGCCGCCCATGCGACGGACTTCTACTGTCACCGCATGAAAAGGGATACCGAGCACCTCAGCGACTAACTTCTGGGTTTCACTAGGGTGTTGGTTGGAGGTATGGACGATAACGCCTTCATCCTCGGTGGGGTGAACGACACATGCTTGGCCTTCCAAATAGAAGTGTTCTTGCCCACCAACAAACAGCCCACCTTCAATCAGGTGCTCCGCTTGGTGAAGCGCCAATTGCCAGTCGCCTCGTGTTTGAATATGTGAAGGTCGAACAAACTCTCCGCGCTCTGCAGCGGTCACAGGGTCTAAGTGAGCGGGCTGCTCATCAATGACCACTGTGGCTAGTGTCACAGCCCGGCGGGCTGCTTGCAGTGATGTAGCCGCGACAGCGAATAAACATTGGCCTGCATAGCTGATTTCCTGATCGACAAAAATAGGGTCGCCAGGAAAGACGGGCCCGATATCAGTATGTCCAGGAACATCATGGAAAGTAATCACATCAACGATTCCTGATGCGTCTTTCACTTTGCTGAGATCTAGCTGCGTTAGGCTGCCGTGTGCTATTGGCGATAGCCCAAGCGCAACGTGCAGGGCATTAGCGGGCAACACCAGGTCATCAATATACGTTGCGTTACCGGTGACATGTTTTTCAGCGCTCTCGTGGTAGCTTGAGCTACCCGCCTGCCGCTGACCGGTGCTTTCGACTGTGTGGCGCGCAAGTGGGCCAGCGCCTTGAATGTGGTCATGCAGTTCACGGCGAGCCCGGCTGCTATTGCCGTCCAGTTTAGTGAGCGTACGCATGAAGCATCACCTCTTGGTCGGGCGCTGAAAGAGTAAGGTATAGGCGTTCAATAAGGTTTTCAGCCGCTTGCTGGCGATAATGCTGGCTCCCCCGCACATCGCTCATCGGCTGGAAATCAGTACGGAGTGCCTGTTGTGCGGCACGAAAAACCTGTTGCGTAATAGCGCCGCCTTCTAGCGCTGCTTCGGCAGCCTGGGCACGCTTGGGAGTAGCCGCCATACCGCCAAATGCAATACGTACATCGCATAACTTATCCTGCTCTATGCGGTAGCTAAAGGCACCAAGCACTGCGGAGATATCGTCTTCACGACGTTTGGACAGTTTCCAGATACGGAGCTGGGTATGTGAAGATAGCTTTGGGATAAAGACCCTGGATACGACTTCATCAGCCGCCAATGAGGTCTTTTTATAATCTAAAAAGAACGATTCAAGCGCTATGACGCGAGTACCACTAACACTGGCAAGCTCAATATGCGCATTTAGGGCCAGTAGCACTGGGGGCGTGTCACCGATGGGGGAGGCGTTAGCAATATTGCCTCCTAGCGTTCCACGATTGCGGATCTGCTGGGAACCCAACCGATGGAGCAGGTGGGCAAAGGCGGGAAAGTACTCTTTAAACAGTGGTTCGAGCTGGCTGTAGGTTACTCCTGCACCTATCCACCAACCCGGCTGTTGCGTTAGCGAACCCTCTTCAATGGTGATGAGCTCTGCAGCGCGAGAAACGTCAATAATCTGGTTGAGAGGCGTTAATCGCTGCGTGTTTTCAAGCCAAAGGTCGGTACCACCCGCCACTAAGCGCGCCTGGGGAGCCGCTTTGCGCAGCCGAGTGAGTTCGGCCAGAGAGGCTGGCTGGGCAAAAAATGAAGTTGCTCCCACTGCCTCTGACACTTTAGAGAGGCGCTCAGGCTCAGGCAGCGTAGCGTCGAACCATTTAGGGCGTTCGTAGGCAATATCGTTCATGCGCAACGCTGCCTCCCGGATAGGGCGGTAGCCCGTGCAGCGGCAAAGATTGCCACCCAGCGAAGCCTCAAGTTGCTCTTGTGAGGGCTCTTGTGAGGGCTCTTGTGAAAGCTCCTGCGTTTGCGCTAGAGGGCGTTGTAGAAGGTCGTTATGTAGGGTGAAAAGCGACATGACGATACCTGGGGTACAAAAGCCACATTGGCTGCCATGGCATTCAACCATTGCCCGCTGTGCCGGATGCAGAGTGCCCTCTTTGGCTAATCCCTCAACAGTGACCAAGTGTCGTTGCTGCAGTTGATGGGCGGGAGTAATACAGGCGTTGGCACTGCTAAATATATGAGAAGTCGCCGTCGCTTCTCCTATCGCCACTGTGCAAGCGCCGCAGTCACCAGATGCGCACCCCTCTTTTGTCCCTGTTTGCCCCAAATGGTCACGTAACAGGGTTAAAATGCTTGTGTCCGGTGAAACGTCACACTGCTGAGGTGTCCCATTGAGCAGGAACGCAATCGTTGCCATGCCAAACTCCACGATGATTTTATAGACCGGGATTGTTGTTGACCGATCGGTCAGTTTGAGTTGAGCTTGGGACAAAATGCCCGGTCTTGCAAGTGTTTGATTGCTGCACAAAAGGAGAGCATGGTTAGTATGAAGTGCCTACTTATAGGGCAGTCAACGTAACCCGCCACGCTAACAAGGAACATTGTGAATGACCGCCGTTTCCACCACTCCTGAGAGCCAAAGTCGTGAAAGGATCGAAACCTCTATTTTAACTGCCGCAGAGGAGGCCTTTGCTCAGCACGGTTATCGTGGCACGAGCTTGCAAGCGATTGCAGACCGAGCAGGGCTGCCCAAGGCAAATATTCTTTACTACATGGAAAGTAAACAAGCGCTTTATGTGCGGCTGCTTAACCGTATGATGTCCCGGTGGAATGAAGTCTTGGAAGACATCACGGCGGAGAGTGACCCAGCGCTGGTGCTAAGTGATTTTATTCGCACTAAAATGGTGCTTGGACGACGCTATCCCGAAGGCTCAAAGCTGTTTGCAGCAGAGATCTTAGCGGGGGCTCCTTTCTTAACGGACTATTTGGCAGGCGAATTGCGTGATTGGGTGGCTTGTCGTGCTGCCATCATCCGTCAGTGGGCAGCGCAAGGTAAAATGGATGATGTCGATCCGCGTTGGCTGATATTTCTCATTTGGTCTGCCACTCAGCATTACACTGAATATAGCGCTCAAGTTCGCGGTATTTTAGGTCGCGATGTTGTAAGTGACGATGACCTTGAGTCTGTGTCGGCATTTCTGGAACACGTTATTTTAAAGGGCTGCGGTATTACCAGGCCTGCAAATAACGCTGCGCTGAATGAAGCAATGAAGCACCCATGAGTCTACTCCCCATTGATCAACATCTTGATCACATACAAGACGTTTTAGCGACTAACAATCGCCTCATTCTAATAGCCCAGCCGGGGGCGGGGAAAACAACGCGGGTTCCTCTCACGCTGCTCGAAGCCCCCTGGGCACGTGGTCAAAGACTACTGCTGTTAGAGCCACGGCGAGTTGCCGCACGGCTCGCGGCTACTTTTATGGCCCAGCAGTTAGGGGAGAAGGTGGGTCAAACGGTGGGATACCGTATGCGGGGTGATAGCTGTATCAGCGCACAAACCCGGTTAGAGGTTGTTACTCAGGGGGTGCTGACGCGCATGCTGCAGGATGACCCACTGTTAGAGGGCGTTGCCGGGGTTATTTTTGATGAATTCCATGAGCGTAGTTTAGAGGCCGATGTGGGTTTGGCACTGGCATTGGATGTGCAAACGAGTATTCGCGATGATTTACGTCTGCTCGTAATGTCGGCAACGCTGGATGTAGAGGCCCTAAAAGGAGTGTTGGGCGACCAAGTGGCTGTTCAAGAGTGCCAAGGTCGTCAGTATCCGGTGACAACGTTTTACCGCCCGCCACCGAGTAAGGAGGAGGGAGTTAGCCACACGCTTCAGGTAATCAATGAAGCTCTTGCAAGGCCTGATGCTGACGATATATTGGTTATTTTGCCGGGCGTGTCAGAAATAAATCGTTTAGTGCATATGTTAGAAGGCACGCATGCCAATCTCGTGATAAGGCCACTGCACGGGCGCATGAACATTGCTGAGCAGCAGGCGGCCTTAGCAGCGAATACATCAAAAACGCGTATTATCGTGTCCACCGCTATCACCGAATCCAGCGTTACTGTAGAAGGTGTCAACGTGGTGATCGACGCTGGTTTTGAGCGTGTGCCACTGTTTCACCCGCGGACCGGGTTGACCCGTTTAACCACACGACGCATTAATCGTGCCAGCGCAGATCAACGTCGTGGGCGTGCCGGACGGCAAGGAGCAGGATTGTGTTTTCGCCTTTGGGCCCAGGAGCAGCCCCTGACGCCTTACGGCGAACCTGAAATCCAGCAAGCAGATCTCTCGTCGGTAGCCTTGGAGTTAGCGAGCTGGGGCATTGCATCGCCTAGTGAATTGCAATGGGTAACGCCGCCACCTGAAGGCGCTTGGCTGAGTGCACAGGCGTTGCTAGTGCAATTAGGTGCACTAGATACGCAGCATAAACTGACAGCCTTAGGTAGCCGTTGTGTCGAGTGGCCAGTGGACGCGCGAATAGCGGTTATGCTTGAGCGTGCCGCTGACTTAAAGGCACTTCCGCTCGCCTGTGGGCTAGCAGCTTTGCTTGAAGAGCAGCGAGACAGCAGCGAACGAACACTTCAAGACGCACTGGCGCTTAGGTTACGTCAGCCTAAGCGCTTCCCAAGCTGGCTGCGAGAAACGCTTAGACTTGCTAACAAAGCTGGTGTGGTTCTGCATGAGGCTAAGCTTGAACCGCTCGGCCCCCTCTTGGCGTTGGCGTATCCGGATCGCATTGGCCAGTGGATTGGCCCAGGTAAGTTTCGGCTGGCAAATGGGAAAAACGCTACGCTGTCTTTAAACGACATACTGGCGCACCAACCATACGTAGTGGCAGTCGCGTTAAGCAGCGACGCGCGAGACGAAGCGCGTATTGTAGTGGGAGAGCCTTTGACGCTAGCCTCCTTAATGGCGCTGTATCCGGCTATAAACCAGTGGCAGCCACGTATTGGTTGGTCCCAGGAGCAGGGCCGTTTAATTGGCGAAGAAGTGCAGGCACACGCTGGTCTGGTGGTCGCCAGGCGCCCCCTTGCGAATTTGCCTGCGGAAGCGGTGATTGATGCACTGTTAACGGCTATACGCCAACAGCCGAGACGCTTGTTTAGCGATAAGCTTCAGCAGCTACGCGGACGTATGGCGCTAATTAGAACATGCCAAGGCGATAATTGGCCTGACTGGTCAGAGCAGGCGCTATTGTCGTCATTGGATAGCTGGCTAGCACCTTATTTAATGGGTATAAACCGGTTGCAACAGATTGAGAAGCTGCCTTTGGAAAACTACCTGTTGAACACGTTAACGTGGGAGCAGCAGAGTGAGTTTGAACAGTTGGCACCGCTCGCACTCAATGTCCCCAGCGGAAAACAAATCGGCTTGGATTACCTGCCTTGTCTTAATGACCGCCCACCTGTATTAGCCTTGAAGCTGCAAGAAGCATTTGGTTGGCAGGTAACACCGACGATTGCTAATGGCGCGGTAGCCGTGATGATTCATCTACTATCACCAGCGCGTCGTCCGTTGCAGGTCACCCAGGATTTGCTCAGCTTCTGGCATAATGGCTACCCTGAGGTACGCAAAGAGATGCGTGGGCGCTACCCCAAGCATCCCTGGCCGGAAGATCCACTGACGGCTACAGCCACCGCCAACCATCGAGCGTCGCGGAAGTAAATGGATCAGCGTTTGCTGCGCCAAAACGCCTTTTCCAGCTCAATTACCACATAGATCGCTACACTAGCTGCGGCGATAACTGCCCAGTGAGCCAAGCTTAGGCCTTCACTGGCAAAAATGAGCTGCATAAAGGGAACATAGGTGAATGCAATCTGCAGCAGCATTACTAACCCAATAGCAAACCATACGGGGCGACTGCCAAAGATGCCATTGATGGAGCAGGTGCTAGTGATAAGAAAGCGGCTATTAATCAAATAAGCGGCGCTTCCTGCCACCAGCATATTGACCGCTCCTGAGCGGGCTAACGCGACGCTTTCGCCTTGAGCGATTAACCAAGAGAAAATACCGAAAACCCCTGCGAGCAGTAGGATCGAAACGAAGATAACCCGCCACAGTAGAAACATATCCAGCAGAGCCGCACTTGGATCACGGGGCTTACGCTGCATTAAATCAGCTTCACCACGTTCAAAAGCGAGCGCTAGCCCAAGGGTAATGGCTACGACCATATTGACCCACAGTGCCTGCAGTGGCGTCACCGGTAAGGTAGAGCCGGTTAGCACGGCCAACATGATCGCTAAGCCCTGGGCACCATTAGTTGGCAATATAAAAGTGATGGTTTTACGAATGTTATCGTAAACTTTACGCCCTTCTTCAATAGCACTGACGATGGTGGCGAAGTTGTCGTCGGCGAGCACCATTTCAGATGCGTCCTTGGCCGCCTCGGTGCCCTGAATGCCCATGGCGACGCCCACATCAGCACGCTTCAGGGCAGGGCCATCATTGACGCCGTCACCTGTCATGGAGCACACGCCACCGCGAGCCTGCATGGCCTTCACAAGCCGAAGTTTATGCTCAGGGGAGGCCCGGGCAAATACATCCACCTTGATAATAATCTCTTCAAGTTCTGAGTCCGACATCGACTCTATTTCACGTCCGGTAACAGCGCGCTGGGTATGTGAAAAACCGAGTTGCTTAGCAATAGCGAGAGCGGTGGCAGCATGATCACCGGTGATCATTACGGGGCGGATGCCTGCGGCTAAACACTGCTTAACCGCTTCAATAGCCTCTTCACGAGGTGGATCCAGCAAGCCGATGATGCCCAGCAAGGTGAGGCCTTGCTGGAGTTGCTCGTGTTCAAGAGGCTGGTCGTCCGTTACGGCAATCTCAGCAATGGCTAAAACCCTAAGACCCCGGGAGGAGAGGGTCTCAATACGCTCCTCCCAAATGTGACTTTCAAGCGGAACTGAGCCAGAGGCGCCTCGTACTTGACTGCACATTTCCAACAGCCTGTCGGGCGCGCCCTTAATTAATACACGACGCTCTTCGCCAATCGTGTGTGCCGTCGCCATGTATTTGTGTTCAGACTCGAACGGAATCGCATCAAGGCGAGGGTAATCCTGGCGCAATGACTTTACCTGAAGCCCGGCCTTTTCGGCCGCGACGATCAACGCCCCCTCGGTGGGGTCGCCATGAATACGAAAGGTGTTTTCTTCACGGGCCAGCTCCGCATCATTGCAGAGTGCGGCTACTCGCAGAAAATGCGTTAGCTCAGGGTGCTTATCGATACTTATCTGTTCTTTATGATCACTATCGTCTGCATCTAATTGATAAAGTTCTCCTTCAGGCGCAAAACCGATGCCATCAATGGCGTAGCGGGTATCTGCCAACCAAATGGCTTGAGCCGTCATTTCATTGCGGGTAAGCGTGCCGGTTTTGTCAGAAAAAATCGTGGAAATTGAACCAAGGGTTTCCACTGCAGGTAGACGGCGAATGATAGCATTGCGCCTCGCCATACTTTGTACGCCAAGGGCGAGGCCAATCGTCACTATCGCCGGGAGGCCCTCAGGAATCGCGGCCACCGCTAAACCAACAGCCGCCATAAACATTTCATCCGCGGGCTGTCCATGAATAAGTGTGCCCAGTAAAGCGGTAATACCAGCAGCCCCTAAAATACACATGGCCAGCACTCTGCCAGCGCGATCTAACTGCCGCATCAGAGGCGTTTTAACTTGCTCCACGCCTCGCAGCAGCTCGGAAATTTTACCAATCTCAGTGTTACTGCCTGTCGCTACCACCAAGCCTTTGGCTGTACCCTGGACCACTATTGTGCTGGCATAAGCCATTGAGCTTCGTTCAGCTAAATCAGTATCAGACGCCACCGGGGTAGACTGCTTCTCTACCGGTACGGATTCCCCTGTTAGCGCCGCTTCCTCGGTGCGAAAACGTTTAGCTTCAATCAAGCGCAAGTCAGCGGGAACCCGATCGCCACTTTCGATAAGCACAATATCGCCGGGCACTAGTGATTCAGCAGATATCGTGGTGCGCTTGCCGTCGCGTAAAACATTAGCCTGCGGGGAGAGCATATTGCGGATGCTTTGCAATGCCTGCTCCGCTTTACCTTCCTGAACAAAGCCAATAAGCGCGATGATCACTACTACGCCTAAAATAGCCCCCGCATCTAAATGATGGCCTAAAAATAAGCTTGCTACAGCGGCGACAAGTAGAATGAGCATCAATATATTGCTGAACTGATCCAAAAGACGCTTGTACCAGGGGCGACCCTGTTCTTGTTGAATTCGATTTGGACCAACGCTTGCCAGCCGTGAGCTAGATTCCTGTTCAGACAAGCCATCAGATGTGGTCTCCTGGCAGGCTAACGCATCATCTACGCTGTTGCTGTGCCAGGAAGGTTGTTGTGTCTCGGTGTTAGAAGAACTCACCATTCAATACCTCTTTTTGGCCATAGGATGGCCTTAGCATAGAAGTATTAATGCTGCACCGCAGTGACTGAAAGCAAAGAATGGGGTTATTTTTGACTAAAAGAGGGTACAACCCTAAATAGCGATTTTTTTTGCGCTATTCGGGGATCTCTCCAGGGAGTCGGTAGCGGACGGCCTCTGCCTGCCGCTCTTCATAGCGCTTATTCTCTTCCTCAGGTACAACGCCCAGCACCGTCTCTTGAGAACCATCAGGCCAAGTGTAAGTGGTACAGCCCACTAAAAATAGTAGCGGGACAACGGCAGCAAAGGGGATCATACGTTTTGTACAGTGACGCATTAACATAATTATTCCATATGGATAGGGCCGACGAAGGGCCATGCTTGACACTCTCTATAAGACTATAGAGTGTCATTTGCCCTATTGTAAATTGTTAGATTCGCGCTTCAAGCAGCGCCAGCTTCTTCGGGTATTCATTTAGCAAAGGTTAGCGTATACATTACTGACCTAGACTTGATACCGTAACGATCAGCCAAGGGCATTTCTGAATAATCGCGATAGCTAATAATAATACGATTGGTGTCGGCAGGGGGTTGTATGTGGTCAATAGTGAAATCAGTGTTAGCTGCTTTGATTGGGGTGCAAAAGAATCAGCGACGTGAAGAGGATTTCACTAGCGGTAGGCCAGCCGCCTTCATTATAACCGGGATTGTCGTCACCCTGGTGTTCGTATTAATACTCATTACGTTGGCTAATTTTGTGGCGCGCTGAAAAGCGTTGACAACCATACGTGGTGAAAAGGGATGACGTATGGCGCATATTTTCTATACTGCTAATATCCCACTTAATCCTTGCCTAACCTAAAGGCAAGAGATAACAACAATAACACTGGAGGTTTCTATGCGATCAGCGTGGCGGTGGCTGCTAGCCATTTCCCTTACGGTTAGCGGTTCGCAGGTGCATGCGAACGGTTGGAATATGCCAGTTGGTGTAACTGACATAAGCGCTGACATTTACAATCTGCACATGACCATTTTCTGGATATGTGTCGTGATTGGCGTGCTAGTGTTTGGCGTTATGTTCTATTCCCTGTTCCGTTATCGCCATTCTAAAGGAGCCAAAGCCGCTAATTTCCACGAACACACCAGTGTTGAAGTGCTTTGGACAGCGGTACCCATTTTAATATTGGTAGGCATGGCTGTCCCTGCTACCGCCACATTGAAAAATATGTATGACACCTCGGATGCCGAGCTGGACGTTATGATCACGGGCCAGCAGTGGCGATGGCGGTACGAGTACTTAGGTGAGGACGTCGCCTTTAACTCCAATATGAGCACGCCGCGTGCGCAGATTCGGGGTGAAGAGGAGCGTGGTGAACACTACCTTTTAGAAGTTGATGAACCCCTCGTATTACCGATAAATCGAAAAGTGAGATTTCTAATGACATCAGATGATGTCATCCACTCCTGGTGGGTACCTGATTTTGCCGTGAAGCAGGACACTATTCCTGGGTTTATTAATGAAAACTGGGTAAAGATAAATGAGCCGGGCATTTATCGTGGCCAGTGCGCTGAGCTGTGCGGTATGGATCATGGTTTTATGCCGATAGTCGTACATGCCATGGAAGAAGAAGAGTTTGATGGCTGGTTAGCTGAGCGTAAAGAGGCTGCTGAGGAAGAGGCAATGGGGGTTGATCGTGATTGGGCATTAGATGAGCTGATGGAGCGCGGAGAGTCGGTCTATCAAGCCATTTGTTCATCCTGTCATCAGGCAGAGGGGCAAGGCGCTGCACCTGCTTTCCCAGCCTTGGCAGGTAACGAAGAGCTGATTAACGATCTGGACTGGCACCTGAATGTCGTATTGAACGGTGCATCAGGGACGGCTATGCCTGCGTTTAGAAGCACTCTGAATCCAGTTGAAATTGCCGCAGTAGTCACCTATACGCGCAATGCTTGGGGTAATGATACGGGAGATGTGGTACAGCCCTCAATGGTGGCTGAAACAATTGCCCAGTAATGCCAACTTGCTACTCAATTGACGACAACAACAAGACTTCTGGAGAGTTAAATGGCGCCCAAATTACCCCCTCAGCCTCCATTGCAGCACAGTACAACGGCGGTTGCCGATGGCCAAGCCCACGGGCATGCCGCACCGCCTAAAGGCATTTTGCGCTGGCTGTTGACCACTAATCATAAAGAGATTGGTTCGCTCTATTTAATTTTTTCGCTAATAATGTTTTTCATCGGTGGGATATTTGCATTGGTGGTTCGCGCCGAGCTTTTCCAGCCTGGCCTTCAATTGGTGAACCCTGAATTCTTTAACCAAATGACCACCATGCATGGGCTAATTATGGTGTTTGCGGCTGTCATGCCTGCATTCACTGGATTAGCTAACTGGATGATACCGCTGCAAATCGGTGCGCCAGACATGGCGCTTCCACGCCTCAATAACTTTAGCTTTTGGCTGCTGCCAGTAGCATTCACACTGTTACTTTCAACACTCTTGATGCCAGGAGGCGGGCCAAACTTTGGCTGGACATTTTATGCGCCGCTTTCGACAACATATGCGCCACCGTCCACGACATTCTTTATTTTAGCGCTGCATATTGCGGGGATAAGCTCGATTCTGGGGGCGATTAATATTGTCGCCACCATCCTGAATATGCGCGCCCCAGGTATGCGTTTAATGGATATGCCGCTGTTTGTGTGGACGTGGCTAATTACCGCTTTCCTACTGATTGCCGTTATGCCAGTGCTAGCGGGTGTGATCACTATGATGCTGATGGACATCAACTTTGGCACTAGTTTCTTTGACGCAGCAGGTGGTGGAGACCCGGTACTGTTTCAACACCTCTTCTGGTTTTTCGGGCATCCCGAAGTTTACATAATGATTTTGCCCGCTTTTGGTATTGTCTCGGCGATTATCCCTACTTTTGCCCGTAAACCTTTATTCGGCTACGCCTCCATGGTGTATGCCGTGGCTGCTATCGCGCTGCTATCGTTTCTAGTCTGGGCCCACCATATGTTTGTGGTTGGTCTGCCATTGGCAGCTGAGCTGTTCTTTATGTACACCACCATGCTCATTGCGGTGCCCACGGGGGTGAAGGTATTCAACTGGGTCACGACACTGTTTCGTGGGTCGATTAGTTTTGAGTCGCCGATGCTTTTCGCTCTTGCTTTTGTGGTGCTGTTTACCATTGGTGGATTTTCCGGGTTGATGCTGGCAATCGCCCCTGCTGATTTTCAGTATCACGATACTTATTTTGTAGTCGCGCATTTTCATTATGTGCTGGTGCCTGGAGCCATCTTTGCCATTATGGCCGGGGTGTACTACTGGTTGCCGAAATGGACCGGGCATTATCCAAATGAACGACTAGCCCAATGGCATTTCTGGTTCTCCGTAATAGGCGTTAACTTGACCTTCTTCCCCATGCATTTTGCTGGATTGGCAGGCATGCCGAGGCGGATACCTGATTACGCACTCCAGTTTGCCGACTTTAATTTCGTATCGAGTGTTGGCGCTTTCTTTTTTGGTACTTCGCAGCTGCTGTTTGTCCTTGTGATTGTGCTGTGCGTGCGCGGTGGCAAGAAAGCCCCAGCTAAAGCGTGGGAAGGTGCAGTGGACCTGGAGTGGACTGTTCCTAGCCCCGCCCCACTGCATACCTTCGAAACGCCACCGGTGTTTCAACGTGCTTCGCATTAATAGCGAGCTACTTGAATAAAACAACAAGGCGGGAGGGGGTATGAGTAACCTTCATGAGAATCAGGCAGTAGGCGTTAAGCGTACCGTTATACGATCAATTGCTGCGTTAATTGGGATGTTCGCTTTCGCCTTTGCATTAGTGCCTTTGTATGACGTGTTCTGTCGTATTACGGGCATTAACGGCAAAGTGGATGCTACCGCACAAGCTATTGTTCACGAAGAGGTAGACGAATCCCGCTTTGTGAACGTGCAATTTATTACTCGTGGCAGTGCAGGTTTACCCTGGCGCATGAGCGTTGAAATGCGCCAAATGCGCGTTCATCCAGGGCAGACAGCCGAGGTTGATTTTACTTTTACAAACAATAGCCGTGTTGAAAGCTGGGGAAGGGCAGTACCCAGTGTTTCGCCCTCAAAGGCCACGCGGCATTTGCGTAAAGTGAGTTGCTTCTGTTTTGAAGAGCAGCTGTTGCAAGGGGACGAGCGATTAACGATCCCACTGGTTTTTCAGCTGGCCCGGGACCTACCTGAAGACATTAATACCATCACGTTGGTATATACCCTTTATCCAGTGGAACAAGCGCTTCGCCATACTTCGCTTGATAACACCCGCAATAACAAAAAAATCGCGAGGGAAACAATATGAGCGGTGGTAGCTACTACGTTCCAGCAACGAGTCGATGGCCCATTTTAGGTTCCTTGGCACTTGGCGTCATGATGGTTGGTACCGGCATGAAGCTGGTGTACGACACGGGCTTGCCCGTGGCGTTTGTTGGCTTGATTGGCGTTATCGCCGTCATGGGTTTGTGGTTTCGTGACGTGGTGATTGAGTCTCAGGGGGGGCTATACGACGCACAAATGGACCGCTCGTTTCGATGGGGAATGGGCTGGTTTATTTTTTCAGAGGTGATGTTTTTTGCAGCGTTTTTTGGAGCGCTCTTTTATGTCCGCATGTTTGCAGTGCCTTGGTTGGGGGGGGAAGGGGCAAAAGGAGTGTCAGGGCTTTTATGGCCTGATTTTGTCGCTCACTGGCCGTTGCTGAATCCTCCTGATGCTGCTGTCGCAGGCCCGCAGCAAGTGTTCAGCCCCTGGCAGCTGCCATTGGTTAATACGCTGATTTTAATAACGTCGAGCATTACGTTGACGATTGCCCATGAAGCGTTAAAAGAGGGCTATCGCAAGACATGTCGCAATTGGTTGGCGGGTACGGTGCTCCTGGGGATTTGTTTTATATTTATTCAGGGCGTTGAGTACTATGAGGCCTATGCGCACTATGGTATTACCCTGGAAGCTGGAATTTTCGGCGCGACATTTTTTATTCTAACCGGCTTTCATGGCGTGCACGTGATTGTGGGCACGCTAATATTAGCCGTCATACTAATGCGCATCCACAAAGGGCATTTCGCCCATGAAAACCACTTTGGCTTTGAAGCCTCTTGTTGGTATTGGCATTTTGTCGATGTGGTATGGGTAGGGCTATTTATCTTTGTGTATGTGTTATAGCCAGCTCAGCCTAACTCGCCAGACCAAAAGCCGAATACGATTAGCGCCATTAATAGGCATGCGAGCCCTATTCGCCATTTAAGCGAAGTCAGTAGTCGACGGGAAGAGGCTTTGTCGTGCAGCAGAAAACCAGCACCTGCCGCCAAGCTGATGACCATGGCTAAAAAAACAGCGGCAATGAGTAGTTGTAAAAACATGATGAAAACCTCTCGTAGGCAAGGGCGATTTTATAGTTGGTGTTTGTTTTGGATGACGCTTGTGGCATTGGGAGTATACCTAGGACTATGGCAGTGGGAGCGGGCAGTTGACAAGCGTATTGCCATTGCCTCACGAGAATCAGCAGCTGCATTAGTTGAGCCTGTGGTGCCGCCAGAGCCGGGGGCACAAGTAACCTTGAGGGGTGAGTATCTGGCGGACAATACCCTCTACTTAGACAACAGGATTTTGGCTGGTCGCATAGGCGTGGCTGTTTTAACTCCTCTGCGCGATAACCATGGACAGCTGTGGTTAATACAGCGTGGCTTTCTAGAAACGGGACCTAGTCGAGCGTCTCCCTCTGCTACAACCCCTGAAGGAGAAGTTGAGATTACTGGGGAGTGGCAAGCCACCCAGGCGGGTGGGCCGTTATTTGGTGATAACATTGAGGGAGTCAGACTGCAGCAACTAAGCCATACCCCATGGGAGCCTTTGCTTGGTGCGTTCGACTATCCTGGGTGGCTACACGCAACTGAGGGAGACGGAGTATTAACCCCATGGTGGGAAGCCAATGTTATGCCTCCCAGTCGGCATTTAGGTTACGCATTTCAGTGGTGGGGGCTGGCTTTTGCGGCGCTACTGGTCATGTTAATTGGCGGTTACCGGTTACGCCGCGATACCCAAAATAATACAGCCCCAAAATAATACAGGGAGTTTAATCGTGCACAGTCGTCAGCATATACAGCGGCAACGTCTTAAATTGGTAATGATTTTTGCAGTTTTTACCTTACCGATGGTAGCTGCTTGGGGCATGGTTCAGTGGGGGGTAGGCATTCCTGATCGCCATACTGCTCATGGAGAGGTAGGAGTGCAGCTACCATCGCTTCATGAATGGCCTTTGACGGTAAATGCCGATAACGGCGACGATACCTGGACACTGGCGTTTGATTGTTCCCTGCAATGCGAGCAGCGCATGGATGAGTTTTGGCGCCTCCATCGGGCGTTAGGGCGCGAAGCTCCACGGTTAACCCGTTTACGTATTGGCGGTGAATCTGAAGCGCTGCCAGGGGAAGTCGCCAGTCAGTGGCGGGAAGAGCCCACTTGGCAGAAAGCTAACAACGCTTGGTTACTCGACCCCCTGGGCAGGCCAGCGCTGTCGTTTGATGCCAATGTTCCCACCACTGATGTTCTAGATGATATTAGGCACCTGTTTAAAGTAAATCCCCTTTAAGCTTTGTCGGCGTTGATCGGCCGTAAGGAAGTACGATGCAGCACTCATTCGAACGCCGTTTACAGTGGCTGGTTCGGTTAACATTAGCGGGAACAGTATTTACCGCTGTAGTCATGATGGTAGGTGCCTGGACGCGCCTGGTCGATGCTGGCTTAGGATGCCCGGACTGGCCTGGATGCTATGGACGTTTGTTGGTTCCTGATAGTGAACATGCGTCTCTGCGCCACCCCGATGCGCCTCTTGAGCCTTTCAAGGCATGGGTTGAGATGATTCATCGCTATGTCGCTAGCCTGCTTGGGCTGGTGGTAGTGAGTGTTGTAGTAATGGGCTGGCCACTGCGTAAGCACAGCCAATATCCATGGGGATTAAGCTTAGCCCTGCTGGTGGTTATCTTATTGCAAGGGGCTTTTGGCGCTTTCACCGTGACACTTAAATTATGGCCTCAAGTGGTCACCCTGCATCTGATGGGGGGATTAAGCGTTCTGCTACTGTTTCTATGGCTTTATCTTCGTTTGCGCCACGCTTGGAAAGGGCGTGAACTAAAAAGTCGTAAAACAAACATTTGGTGGGCGTTGGCAGGCTTTATGTTGGTGATTCAACTGGCGCTAGGTGGTTGGGTATCAAGTAATTACGCTGGCATTGCCTGCCAGGGGTTTCCGACCTGTAATGCGCAGTGGTGGCCGGAGATGGATTTCTCCGAAGGTTTTCATCTAACCCAAACGGTAGGCCCTAATTATTTGCACGGTCAACTGCATGCTGATGCGCGTACCGCTATTCAAGTAGCGCATCGTTTAGGCGCACTTATATTAGGCATCGCCTTATTGTTGCTATGGTGGCGCTATCGCAGTAAACCTAAGATGAGCAGATCCCTCGCTGCAGTGCTAACGCTCTATTTGCTGCAGGTCGTTATTGGGGTGGCCAATGTCGTGTTTTGGTTACCTTTATGGTTGGCGCTATTGCATACCGGTGGCGCTATTGGCTTGTCGGTTGGTTTTGTGTGGGCTTGGTGGCAATGGCGCCATGGGGAGGCTGATGAGCGTTCGGTGAGAACGTTAAGGTCTGGAACGAGCGCTGTGCCGCACTGATAGATGGCTCAAGCAGAGTTCTTCAACCGCTGTGAGTAAAAGCTGATCGTCCATGATGGCGAAGAGGCATTAATAGCCAGGAAGCCGACAGAGCCGAATTAATAATAAAGACAATTAATGAGAAGCATACGAGGGGTGGCGGAGCCATGCGAAATATAACAATGACATTACCGGCTACATTGCCTCCGATGGTGTGGGGCTGGAGCGAGCTATTAGGCCTTTGTAAACTTAAAGTTGTTGCTGTCATGTTGGTATGTGCGGCGGTGGGTATGGCGCTGGCGACACAGGGCCTGCCAGCGTTCGGTAATGTGGTCTTTGGACTAGCGGGGATTGGTTTGGCTTCTTGTGGTGCGGCGGCATTTAACCATGTTATTGATCGTCGTTTGGATGCGGTGATGAGCCGTACGTCCCATCGTCCCGTGGCCAGCAAGCGTCTTCCTGTGGCGATAGCCGTCGTTTGGGCAAGCCTGTTATCGCTGGCTGGTGTTCTGCTATTAGCTTGGCAAGTCAATCTCTTAGTGGCTGCGTTGACCTCGGTATCTTTGATTGGATACGCGTTAATTTATACCGCTTTTCTAAAGCGGGCCACACCCCAAAATATCGTCATTGGCGGTGTTGCTGGCGCGGCTCCTCCGCTGCTGGGGTGGGTCGCAATCACTGGGCAAATCACTCCAGAACCGCTGCTGCTTATGTTAATCATCTTCGCCTGGACACCGCCACATTTCTGGGCGTTAGCCATCCACAAGTGCGATGACTACGCGCGTGCAGGTATACCTATGCTGCCTGTTACTCACGGTATTCCTTTCACACGATTACAAATTTGGCTATATGGCTGGTTAACGGTGTTGGCCACGTTAATGCCAGTGATGATTGGCATGAGTGGTGCTCTCTATTTGTTCGCTGTGACATGCCTCAATGTACGCTTTATGTTTTGGAATTGGAGAGTATGGCGTGGTCAAGATGCAACTGCTCCTATTGGTGCTTTTTGGTTTTCGATTCGCTATCTTTTAGGGGTCTTTGGTGCCTTGCTGCTGGATCATTACGCTTCTCTCGCGGCTTGGTAGGTCGCGCCAATGGGCGGTGAAAAACAAAAGAACGTGCAAGGGTTGGGCGCATGAAAGTTTCATCAATATAGCTGGGCTAGCTTTATACAAACTACAAGTGAGTCTGTTCGATAAAGGCCAGGGATAGATCTCATTGGCTTATTGGTGGTATAAGGGTGTACAATTTTCGTTAAGTTTTTTTGCACGCTTAATGAGGAGATACATGAATTCCACTGTAGCGCTAATGTTAATGTCTGTGGCAATTGCCATCATCGTGGGGCTGGGGTTTTACGCATTTTCTTTGCGCAAAGAAGTCAGTCGTCGTGATGCCTTCCGCGTGGAAGAGGATGCCCGTGCCCAACAGAATAGCCTGGAAAATTTAGATTATGTTGCCAGCGCGCTTGTGCAAGAGCAGGTTGATATTACGGAAGGGGCCTGGCGATGTAAGGTATTGCTAGAGATTGTTGACCCAAGTCTTGTAGAAAAGCCAGAGTTCCAAGCATTTTCCGAGCACTACAATCGCACGCGTCATTTGAAAACTCACTCGGCTCGCCATCAGCTGACCCCGCGTGAGCGAATGCAAGAAGATAAAGAACGATTAATGGCCGAAGAAGACATGCGAAAAGCGGTCCTAGAAGCTGCCAAGGCGGTCTTAGTGTGGCGAGCCAAGGGGCCGAACGCTCTTCATTAAGTTGTCATTGACTGACTTGTCGAATTGAATATGTTTTGGCGACGTTGAGGCGTCAAACGGCGTAGCATTTTTTTTCATGCCCACTGTGGCAATTTTGCTATGCTAAAGAATGTCGGTATTAGCAAGAAGTTGATATCTTGGCATTGTTGCCTTCTGGCGCTTTAGCGTTAATGATAGGCAAGCCGTTTGCACTAGCTGGGTATTAGTAAACGCTCAGCAGTGGCGAACAGGAGAAAAATGGATGCTCTCGCAATAAGAAGCATTGGATAGATTTGGCCACTTATGGCCATTTCAGCATTGGATCAAGAAGGAGTTTTACATGAAAAAATCAACAACTGGCTTGCTTATCGGTTCTGCGCTGGTAGTCGGCCTGTCTGGTTGTGCTACTTCGGCTCAGCAGTCATCTGGCCAAGCAAGTGCTAGCAGCAATACTGGCAATAACTGGTACCAGCACCCAGCCATTTGTGGTTTGGCCGGTGGTCTGATTGGCGGCAGTATTGGCTACGCTACCAGCGGCAGCTCTAATGAAGAGAGCGCCGCTGCTACCGGCGCTGCTGCAGGTGCTGCTATTGGCGGTCTGCTATGTGCTGACCGTACGCCTGAGCCGGTTGCACCGCAATGCCCAAGCTATGGCGAAGTGCCAGCTGGCGTTGCTGTTGATGCTGAAGGCTGTCCGCTTGATTCTGACGGCGATGGTGTTCCTGACTACCGTGATCAGTGCCCAGGTACTCCTGCAGGCGTAGAAGTAGACGCTCAGGGCTGCCCGCTTGATTCTGACGGTGATGGCGTGCCGGATTACCGTGATCAGTGCCCGAACACCCCAGCTGGCGTTGAAGTTAACGCGCTGGGTTGCCCTGAAAGCCTAGTGTTGCGTGATGTGAACTTTGAGTTTGACTCTGCTCAACTGACATCCAGTGCGCAACAAGTGCTGAATGGTGTTGCAGAGCGTCTGGTCAACAACCCAGATGTACGCGTTAGCATCGAAGGCCACACTGATTCGCGCGGTTCTGCTGAGTACAACCAAAACTTGTCTCAAGAGCGTGCACAGTCTGTTGCCAACTACCTTGCCAGCCGCGGTGTAAGCTCTGACCGTATGCGCGCAGTAGGTTATGGCGAAGAGCAGCCCATCGCGTCTAACGAGACTGATGAAGGTCGTGCTCAAAACCGTCGCGTAGAATTGGATGAGTGGAACTAAGTTCACTTATCTTTCTTGGTTGTCCGCTAATGTTGAATAACGTTTAGCGATCTTACGCCAAGCAAATAAACGGGAGGCTTATGCCTCCCGTTTTTATTTGATACAGCTTTTAAGTCTGGTAGGCTTGCGGCTGTTTTGAACTGTGGCTCGTTATATCCTCCTAAGACCATTGATAGCGAAATGTGATCCTTGGTATGGATCACCACTGCGCTCAAGG
>NZ_REBQ01000247.1 GCF_007692655.1 Halomonas sp. | reverse complement strand
CGGTAAAATATGCGCTAGCGGATCTGAACTATCACTTGACGATGACGCCACGATAACTTGCCCCTGTTGCTGTGCTGAGTAGTGCTGCCAGACTGCCAGCTGCCACAAATAGACGCCAGCGCACCTAGTCGATTAACGATAATACGGCCACCATCGGCTCTTTCGTATGTGTTTCCACAATAGTATTTGCTCTCACCATAGCATTTGATCCTACCTAGCTCAGATCATCAATTCCGAAACTGTGAGCCAGGGCATAAAGCGTAAGACCGATGCTCGATAACCCAGTCACCTCGAGAGGTCATTTGTGGCCCACAGCGATGAGTTCACGGCTGGCCATACCTAGCCTGCTAATAAAAATGCTACGATTAGTGCTAGTGTTTATATCTTGCTCCCTTTTTTATGGCATGAGCCTTTTTGACATGGATAAAGACCATTAACCGACTAACGCATATTAAGGCCGTACTGCTTTTTGCCAGCACCATGACCGTGATGTCGGGGGCGATTATTGCGCCTGCGCTGCCAGGTATTAGCCGCCACTTTCCTGAGCAACCTCAGGTACTGATTCAGCTAATCCTGACGATACCGGCGCTGATGATCACGCTGTTCAGTCCGCTAATGGGTTATCTGGCCGATCGGTTTGGACGCAAGAAACTGCTTTTGATGATGCTGTTTATCTACGGCTTTGCGGGCGTCTCAGGCTTCTTTATTGATCGTGTGGATCTACTGTTGAGCTCTCGCGCGCTGATGGGAATAGCCGTGGCGGGCATTCTTAGCATTAGCACCACGCTAGTGGGTGATTATTTCGATAGCGCCGAACGCGCGCGCTTTTTGGGGTTGCAAAGCAGCTGTATGGCACTGGGCGGGGTGATCTTCATTAACCTGGGCGGAATACTTTCCGACTGGAGCTGGCGGGGACCTTTTTTACTCTATCTGACCGGCCTGCTACTGCTCCCGTACGCCTGGGCAATACTAAAGGAACCTCGCATTCAGAGTACGGTGAACGCTGGCATTTCTGACGCTCCCGTCAAGGTAGATTACAGGCGGACCGGGCTTGCTTACTTTATCGCCATGATAAGCATGGCGATGTTTTATATGTTCCCCGCCCAGCTACCCTTTTTACTTTCCCAACAGGGGCAGATCAGCGGCTTGGCGATTGGTATCGCACTCTCCATGTCGGCCCTAACGGCCAGCATCGTTGCCTTTGGCTATGGCTATTACAAACCGTTCCTGTCGGTGATGACGATCTATGTCATGGGGTTCTTACTAGCCGCCGCAGGCTTTTTGGTCATCGGGTTCACCCACAGCTACGCCATGGCCATTGTGGGCGCAGCGCTGTCGGGGTTTGGTTTAGGCGCCTTTATGCCCAACACAACAACGTGGCTAATGCGCATCACCCCACAACGGGTGCGAGGTCGGGTGTTTGGCGGCTTTACCTCAACCTTCTTCTTTGGCCAATTTATATCCCCTGTGGTGGTCGCCCCTGCCGTGATTTGGCTGGAATCACTGCGCAACGTCTTTATCGCCATGGCGGTTATTTGCTGCTTGTTTGCCGTCGCCCTGACTATTTTAAGCAAGACAACGCTCCAGGCAGACAGCAAGCTTTAAGCCATGCTCCTTCGTCGCTGCCTTGACTAAGCGGGCGGGTAAAGCAGTCCCACGACACTGACTAAAATCAGCACCGCGCCCAATACACGAAAAAACAAGCCGGTATCCGCTTTGAGCATATAGCGGTGGGCTTTCTCACCCACCAAATGGCCAATAAACGCGCAGGGCAGCAGCCAGAGTTGATGGATTAACTGTAGATCCACCCCCGCAATCAAGAACGACACCATCTTGATCATCACCAGAATGAACCACAGCACAAACATGGTATCCCGCAGCTGCTCCTTAGCCACGTGAGCGGCGAACACCGCCACTATCAACGGCGCGCCAATCAGCGATGCGCCGCTCACATACCCACCAAGCCCCAGTAGCACGTAGTCCACGTATTTGTTCTTGCTCTGAAATGGCCGGTTCAACAGATAGCCAATGGCATAGATCAAGACAATGCCAAAAATGATGCTGGTCATCACCTGGGTGGGCAGTGTTAATAGCCCTACCACCCCAATCAGCTTGGGGATAATCATTATTTTCAGAGCTTTGCGCAAATATGCCCAATCGATATTACTTTCAGCCGAGTGGGTGGCACTGCCCTCTTTCTGCAGTTGGCGATGCCCACTCCAAGCAATCCAACTGGAGAAAATCAGCAGGTGAATGGCGATAATAGGCAAAAATACCAGGGGCTCGTTTGACACTAACAGCAGGAAAGGCAGCGCCAGCACGGCGCCACCAAATCCCAGGCTGGTGCGTACAAAACCGCTCCAGGCAAATATCAGCCCGATGAGCACATACTGGTACCAGAGAAGGTCTGTCATTGGCTCGCAAGGGGTCCTAATGATGGTGTGGGGCTGCCCAAGGACCACCAGCTTGGCAGTAGCGCGCGCACGCTGGTCTGGGCAAATCGATCATCCATTAATACCACAACCCCCTCATCTTCTGGACTACGAATCACCCGGCCTGCGGCCTGGACGACTTTAATCATGCCGGGAATGCGGTAGGTATAATCGTCACCCTGGCCAAAGCGGGCGGTTAGCCGTGCTTTAAGGGCTTCGTTGAAGTCGTTGAACGGTGGCAGGCCCAGGGTGGCAATAAATGCCCCAATCAATCGATCGCCGGGCAGGTCGATGCCTTCGGCAAAGGCACCGCCCAACACCGCAAAGCCAATCCCTTTACCACCGGGCGTAAAGCGCGCCAGAAACGCCTCGCGCTGCACCTCCGGCATACTGCGAGTTTGACTGAAAACGGGCACGTCCGGGTACGCCTCGCGAAACCTCGCCAGCGCGGTTTCCAGGTAGGCAAAGCTACTGAAGAAGGCCAAATAGTGCCCCGGCCTGTGCTGATACTGCTGCGCCATGGTCGCTACGATGGGCTCAATGGAGGCATCCCGGTCGCGAAAGCGCGTGGAAATATCGCTGCGGATACGCACTTCAAGCTGACACGCAGTGAAGGGCGATACGACCTCTTGCCACACCGTGCTTTCAGGCAAGCCCAAGAGATCGCGATAGTAGTGGGCAGGCGTCAGCGTGGCTGAAAACAGCACCACCGTATGCGCTGCGTTAAACCGCGGGGCCAGAAAATCGGCGGGTACCAGGTTGCGTAATCCAAGCACCGCCCGCCCTCGACCATGGCGAGTAATGTCACATAGCGAGTGCTCGCCAAAGCGCTCCGCCAAGCGACAAAAGCCCAGGACTTCAAACAGCAGTTCCTGACGTTCAAGGCTCGCTTGCTCGGGGTGCTCGCCAAGGTAATCGGTGATAGCAGATCCCACTTGCTGAGCGGCGCTTACCAGCTTGTCAGGCAGTGCCGTTAGCAGCCGGTAGCTTGGCTTACCCCGACTACCCTCTTCTTCCATCCCCGCTTCCTTAATCACGGCTTGCCACTGGCGAGCAAAACGGCTCAATGGACCAGCAAGCGCTTTGGGGGATGAACGGCGCACGCGGCTGAAGCGTTGCTGATCCAGCTCAGCGCTGTACATTCCCCGGGCACGCTCCACCAGGTTGTGTGCTTCATCCACCAGCACGCCCGTTCGCCAGTCATTGGCTTGGGCAAGGCCGTGCAGCAGCGCGTGGCTATCGAACCAGTGGTTAACATCGCCAACGATGACATCCGCCCAGCGCGCCAGCTCTTGGCCTAAATAATAGGGGCAAACGTCATGGGCAAGCGCCACTTCCCGCAGCGCTTGGCGATCCAGCCACGCCTGCTCTACGGCGGCTTGCCGGGCGGCGGGCAAGCGGTCGTAAAAGCCAGCGGCCAACGGGCATGACTCGCCGTGGCAAGCGCGGTCGGGATATTCGCAGGCCTTCTCCCGCGCCACCAGTTCCAATACGCGAATCGGCAATACCGCATCGTCATGCCCGGTGCGCAGCGTGGCGAGGGCATCTAGCGCTAAGCGGCGACCCGGGGTTTTCATGGTTAGAAAGGCGAGCCGATCAAGCTGCTGGCGCGGCATCGCCGAGAGCATGGGGAAAAGCGTCGCGATCGTTTTACCAATCCCCGTGGGCGCCTGGGCAAGCAGGCAGCGCCCGGTGCTGGCGGCTTTGTAGACGTTTTCAGCCAGTTCACGCTGGCCGGGGCGAAACGCCCCGTGGGGAAAACGAAGAGATTGCAGAGCGCTGTCACGACGCTGGCGGTGATCAGCCTCCTGCTCTGCCCAGGCAATAAAACGGTGGCACTGGGTGGCAAAGAAGGCCTGCAGCTCATCGGCGCTGGCGTTATGGCTCAATAGCGTCTCTTTGCCGCTGGCGATATCCAGGTAAACCAGCGTCAAGGTAATCTGATCCAGATCGCGCTCTGCACACAGCAGTGCGCCGTAGACTTTCACTTGCGCCCAGTGAAGAGTTCGCTGGTTGGCCGCCATGCGCTCCAAGCTGCCGCGGTGGGTTTTAACTTCCTCCAGACGATTGGCCACTGGGTCAAAGCCATCGGCGCGGCCGGTAACCACCAGCCGCTCAAACGTGCCGGTTAGCGGCAGTTCGGCGATATAGTCTGCCCCGCGTCGGCGTGCAACGAGGGTGTGCCCTTCGATACCTTCACGGGCGCTGGGAGCAGGGGTAAAGCGATGATCCAGATCCCCCTCACGAGCGGTGAAATCACATAGTGCCCGCACCGCCACGCGATAATGTGTACTCATACTGCAGGCGCGTCGTTGGCTGCCCAGCGCACGTAACATACAGCGACCGGTATCTCATGACGATGAAAAAACGCCAGCCAGCGGCGCTGGTTATCCTGTAGCCGATCACCGGGTCCTTTGACTTCAATCATCCGGTAGCGGGGCGCGCCGACGGGGGCGCCGGGCATAAACTGAATCAAATCCGGCAGCCCGGCCCGGTTGGCTTTTAGATCGCCCAGCAGCCGCTCAAAACAGGCCCGCAGGTGTTCAGGTGGAATACACGCTAGCGCCAGCTCAACGAGCGGCTCATCAACAACGGCCCAATGCACAAAGGGAGAGGCGAGGCCGACTTTCTCCCGCCAAGCGGCCTTAATCACCTCGCCGTAGCTGCCGTCTTCCAGGCGCGCCAGGCAGGCATCAAAGGCCTCTCGCCGCCGCGCCACGAAATCATCGCGGTATAAATCCGCAGGGCCATTATGAAAAGGGTGGAAAAAGGCACCGGGCAGCGGATCGAAAATAGCCGACCAACAGAGCAGGCCGAACAGCCCTGTTATCAGACTATTTTCTACATAGCAGGCCGGCGCCTGGGGCTCGCTAAGTGCCTCAACCACGGCGCGCTCTACACCTTGTGGCCCGGGTAATGCCAAATCCCAACGCTCGTGAGCGGGTTCCGGTTCGCTCGGCACAGCAGGCAGCTTAAGCCGTCGCCGCAGGCGGGGCAGCAATCGCGCCAGCGCCTGGTGTTCGGTTTCATTGGGGCTGCCATTAAGCGCTTGGGTCGCCAGTTCAAAAGCCGTTTGGTGTTCACTCAGCTGCTCCAGCACCCGCAACTGACGGATCCGCGCTTCGCTACTGCCGGAATCACCATACAGCGTCAGCGCGAGCGAAGAGTCACCGCTGCGCTCTGCCTCGCGCCCCATCTGTAGCAGCAGCCGCGCACGCCGCGTGGCCAACCAGCGGTTATCCGACGCAGGTGGCACTTCAAGGCATAGATCGGCAGGCGAATCGCCAACATCGAGACGTTGGCGCAGGTGATGGAGCGCTAAATAGGTGTCCACTTCCTGACGCGACTGGAAAGCGCGGGATTGCGGCGTAAAAGGCACAACCTCGAAGCGCTGCAGGCCAAGCTCGGTCAGCACAAACTCCGCCCAGTCCTGGCG
>NZ_REBQ01000246.1 GCF_007692655.1 Halomonas sp. | reverse complement strand
CTTCAATCACGCAGTTTGCGGGTTTATGCCGACTACGTTGAGTATTTGGATCAGACCCAACTGCCCCAAGCGGAACAGTGGGTACGCTGTAACTCACCTGAAGATTGGCAGGTTGCGGTTAAAAGCTTAGCTATTCGCGGCGCGCCGCTGATTGGCTTGAGTGCCGCCTTTGTACTGGCCCAGTATGCCGCGCGTTATCCAGACGGTGATTGGCAGTTGGTAAGCGATCGCTTACGTGCCACGCGACCCACCGCAGTTAACTTAATGTACTGCCTGGACGCTATGGAGGCCTGCTTTGATCAAGGCGCTGGAGCACTGGCTGAGTGTGCCGCCGCATTGTTTGTCGAAGACCGGGCGTTATGCCAGTGCATGGCTGAGCGTGGTGCTGATCTTTTACAGTCAGGCGATCGCGTGCTCACCCACTGCAATACCGGGGCGCTGGCCACCGCGGGTGTAGGCACGGCCATTGGTGCGCTGGCAGTCGCCAAGCAGCGTGGTATCGATTTGCATGTGTATGTGGATGAAACTCGCCCGTTATTACAAGGCGGGCGTTTAACCGCCTGGGAAATGGCCGACCTGGGTATTCCTTACCAACTGATTGCCGACAGCATGGCTGCCAGCCTGATGGCGGCGGGCAAGGTAGATAAAGTAATGGTGGGCGCCGACCGCATCTGTGCCAACGGCGACTTCGCCAACAAAGTGGGTACTTACATGCTGGCGGTGGTAGCTCATTACCACAAGGTGCCTTTCTATGTGGTGGCCCCTTACACCACGGTAGACCCCGCCTGCGCCACCGGCGCGGATATTCCCATTGAGCAGCGCGACGCTGCCGAGATCCGTGGTGCAGCTGGCGCCTTTGGCGAGGTAGTGTGGGCACCCAGCGATGCCCCCGTGTGGAACCCGGCGTTTGATGTTACGCCCGCCAGCCTCGTCACCGCCTGGATTTTGGATACTGGTGTATTTGATGCGGCCGCGATAGCGCGGGGGGAGCATTGCCAGGGTAGGGGGTTAGCAGAGCCTTTAACCCAATAGCGTTAGCTCATAGATATGACGAATACGCTGACCATCCCAGTCATAACCGAGGTGACGCCCTTGCCGTGTTGCGGAGAGCACGGGCGGCCGTAGCACAGCGGCGCACTCGCCATCGGGGTCTCGAACACTGGGGTAAACGATGCCGTCTGCCTGCTCCTCCCAGGCTTTTCTACCCAAGGTTTGCCCGGCAGCCCAGCTATCCGGGGTGAGAAGCGCTTGGGCAGCATTGCATCCTCGTAAATCAATCAGTTGACCCTCTAAATTCGACAGGTAAACACGCTGCTGAAGCATCATGGGTGGTTCGCCGGACTCCCCCATAAAGCGCTCTGCGTGGTAAACGGTTTCGGTTATGGCCGTGGCTTCTGTTAACGCGCAGTAGTAGGCACCAAAGGTGCCATCGCTAAAACGCGAGCCGGTCGCGGGGAAGTGGCAGAAGGCGGCCATGACCGGCGTCCAGCCGGGGCCGTAGCGACGGTCATCGTCGCGAACCAGGTGAATGGCACCTGCTTCCTCGCGCAGCCTTGCGGAGGTTTCACCTTCCAGCTCATTAAGTAAGTCCCAGTCATCAGCGTTG
Source organism: Halomonas sp. (assembly GCF_007692655.1). Taxonomy (GTDB): domain Bacteria; phylum Pseudomonadota; class Gammaproteobacteria; order Pseudomonadales; family Halomonadaceae; genus Vreelandella. Next base: position 4,279 of record NZ_REBQ01000246.1, on the reverse strand, counting down.
CTGTTGACGCCTTCGAATAAATCAATCGGTGGGAAACGCGAGGGAATAACACGGTAGCTGGGGCGCCACGTGACGTTGCTCATTGGGAACGTCATGCATGGCCCCCACCACGGGCTGCATCCAAATGTTGGCGAACAACGTAGAGGTCGGAGACCTGGCCATTTAGCAGACGCTCCATTGGCGAGTGACCGGCAAAAAGAGGGTTGCTGTTGGCTCGCTGCAACCAGCTGTTAGCGGCTTCTTTGCTGGGCAACAGTATATGCAGCGCTTTATAAATGCCGAGAATCAACGACATTCGTTCCAAGTGATTAGCATCAAGCCTCGCCTGCTCAGGTGACTGCTTCCAGCGGCGGTAGGTGGAGTCTGGTACGCCTAACAACAGCGCCGCCTCGCTCTCTTTCAACCCCCATGCGTGTGAAATGTTGGGGTAAGTGCGCATTGCGGCGGCCCCCATTTCGCGACGCTTATCGGTGGTTTTATGCTGAATGGCCATATCGCTTCCTCCTCACTGACCTATAGTTTACGCCAAGTGAGCGATTTTTGAAAATAACGGCCATTTGAGCTGTTCTTGTCAACGCTGGTAAAAACCACTGCACGCACTGATTTAACTGTTCTGCTCGGTGTCCTGATGCGCTTGGATTACGGCCAGGAATTCTTCGCCGTAATCCGCTAGTTTGCGCGCGCCGATGCCGGAGATTGCGCCCAGTGCCTCCAGGCTTTGGGGCTTCTGCTCGACCATTTCGGCCAGGGTAGCATCGTGGAAGATCACATAGGCCGGTACGCCCTGGGCCTCGGCCAGTTCTCGGCGGTGCTGGCGCAGAGCTTCCCATAGCTCCCCATGGGGCAGCGTGGCCGAGCCCGCCTTGCTGCCCCGCCGGGTGGCTTTGGCCTTGCTTGGTTTGCGCAGGGTAAGCGAGTGTTCGCCGCGCAGCACCGGCTTGGCGTTGGCAGTGAGCTTAATACCGCCGTGGCCCTCCATATCAACACTTAAATAGCCGCTGGCGATCAGTTGGCGAAACAGCGCTTTCCACTCGTTAGCCGCGAGCTCTTTACCAATACCGAAGGTGCTTATGCGGTCGTGGCCAAAACGGGTGATTCGTTCGTTGCTTTTGCCCAGCAGGACATCCACCAAATAGGTCACGCCGAAGCGCTGCTCAGTGCGGTAGACGCACGACAGCGCCTTCTGCGCCGCCACGGTGGCCTCCCAGGTCTCGGGGGGAGTCAGGCAGTTGTCGCAGTTGCCGCAGGGGGCGTCCAGATGATCGCCAAAGTAATGAAGCAGCGCCTGGCGGCGGCAACTGATGATTTCACATAGCCCCAGCATGGCGTCGAGTTTCTGCTGCTCAATGCGCTTTTGCTGGTCGGCGGCGCTGGAGTCCTGCTGCATCTGACGCAGGGTGATGACGTCCTGGAGCCCATAGGCCATCCAGGCATCGGCGGGTAGACCGTCGCGCCCGGCGCGGCCGGTCTCCTGGTAGTAGGCTTCGATGCTCTTGGGCAGGTTTAGGTGCCCCACAAAGCGTACGTCAGGCTTGTCGATGCCCATACCGAAGGCAATGGTGGCCACCACAATCACGCCATCTTCACGCAGAAAGCGGGTCTGGTGTTGCTGGCGCTGCTCGGCGGGAAGCCCGGCGTGGTAGGGCAGCGCGGTCAGCCCTTGGCGCTCCAGCCAAGTGGCAGTCTCCTCCACCTTACGCCGGGAGAGGCAGTAGACGATACCCGCCTCACCGTCGTGGTGCTCGCGGATAAACTGCAGCAGTTGCTCTTTGGCCTTGCCCTGATTTTCGGCGATATGGTAGCGAATGTTGGGCCGGTCAAAGCCGCTGTTATACAGCGCTGCGTCATGGAGCTGCAGATGCTCCATAATATCGTGCCGGGTGGGTACATCGGCGGTGGCGGTCAGGGCGATGCGCGGCACCTGGGGAAAGCGCTGATGCAGATGGGAGAGCTGGCGATACTCGGGGCGAAAGTCGTGGCCCCATTGGGAGACGCAGTGGGCTTCATCAATGGCGAACAGAGCAATGTGAGTCTGTTCCAGCAGCATCTGCATCCGCGGTGTGGCGAGCCGTTCCGGCGCCACATACAAAAGATCCAACTCGCCCGCCCGCAGGCGGTTTTCCACATCAACCGCTTCATGATAATCGAGGCTGGAGTTGAGGTAGGCCGCCCTGACCCCGTTCTGTTCAAGCGCCGCTACCTGATCCTGCATTAGCGCGATCAGCGGCGAGACCACAATCGCGGTGCCTTCGCGCAGCAGCGCAGGGATTTGATAGCACAGCGATTTGCCGCCGCCGGTGGGCATCAATACCAGCGCATCGCCCCCGGCAATCACATGCTCAATGATGGCCTGCTGTGGGCCGCGAAAGCTGTCGTAGCCAAATACCTCCTGCAGCACCTTGAGGGCTGCCGGGTGGGTGTCGCCGTGCATCACTGCTCTCCCTTGTCTCGTACCTAAGAGAGAATTGTGCACGAAAAACGTGAGAGGCGTCAGCCTAGCGAATCCCCGCCCTTAAAAACGACTGAACAAACTGACGCTGAAAGAGCAAAAAGGCGATGAGTAACGGGGCGATGCTTAACAGCGTTGCGGCGCTGACAGTGGCCCAGTTAACGCCGGTTTCTGGCGCCGAGAAAACCCCTAAGCCTACCGTTAACGGACGACTCTCTACCGAGTTGGTCACCACCAGCGGCCACAGAAAGTTATTCCAGTGGTGGCTAATCGAAACGAGCCCGTAGGCAAGATAGGTAGGCTTGGCCAGCGGTACGTAGACCTTCCATAAAATTTCCAGCCAGTTACAGCCTTCAATCCGTGCGGCGTCCTCCAGCTCCCGGGGAATGGTTTTAAACGTCTGGCGCAGCAGGAAAATGCCGAAAGCGCTGGCCACATAGGGCAGCCCGATACCAGTGATAGTGTTGATCAGCCCCAGCTCGCTGGCGATGCGGTAGTTCTCGACGATCAGCACTTCGGGAAATACGAATAGCTGAATCAACACCAGCATGAATAGTACGTTTTTGCCTGGGATGGGAAAGCGCGCAAAGGCAAACGCCGCCAGGGTGCAGACCACAAACTGGGCTAATACTACCCCGGTCACCAGGGTGAAGGTGTTCAGGTAGTAGCGGGCAAAGGGAGCCTGAGCCCAGGCGTTTTTAAAGTTATCCAGCGTCAGTGGGGCAAATAAGTCAAAGCGCACCATATAGGCGGGCGGATGAAAGGCGGCCCAAAAAGCGTAGAGCAGTGGAAAAATCCAAATAATGGCCAGCAGCCATGCCGCCACGGTTTCAAGCGATGGGATGGAGAAGTAACTTGGACGAGGCGCATAGGCCTTTGATTTAGTCGTAGCTGAGCTCATTGGTAATGCGTCCTGCGGTCTAAAATCGTGAACTTCACCGTGGCGACGACCGCGAGTACCAGCAGAATAACCACCGTGATAGTGGCTGCCGTGGTGCGGTCAAAGAACGAAAACGCGTTCTCATAAACGTAATAAAGCAGCAGGTTGGTGGCGTTGTTAGGCCCGCCCTTAGTCAAAATAAACAGGTGATCCACCACTCGAACCGCGTTGATCAGCGCATTAATAAGTACGAATAGGGTCGTAGGCATCAGCAGCGGAAAGGTGACTCGCCAAAAGAAGCTCCAGCGGCTGGTACCTTCAAGATCGGAAGCCTCTTTCAGTTCAGGAGCAATGCCCTGCAGCGCCGCTAAATAGAAAATCATAAAAAAGCCGGCTTCTTTCCATACCGACATCACAATCACTGACCCCAGCGCGACATTGGGGTCGCCAAGCCAGTTCACACCGGAAAAACCTAGTGCGCCTAACAGTTTATTAAACAGCCCAATCTGCGGGGCGTAGAAGAACATCCAGATATTGGCCGCGGCAATCATCGGCAGGATAGTGGGGGTAAAGTAGGCCATGCGTACAAAACCACGCCCACGGAGCTTGCCGTTAACGAACAGCGCCATGCCCAGGGCTATGGCGATAGACGTAGGGATGGTACCCACCGCATAGATGAGGTTGTTGCGGGCTACCTTCCAAAACGTCGGGTCATCGAACAGTACCTGATAGTTTTCAAGGCCCACAAACTCCGCAGGGGCGCCGCGAAAGCCAGGTAGAAATAGACTATTGATCACCGTGGCGATAGTTGGCAGATAGGCGAAGGTTGCCAGAAGCACGGCGGCAGGAAGCAGTAGCATCGCGCCGTACAGCTGCATACGCCGATGTGAGGTCATCTCGGCCATAAGTATCTCTCGATAGCCGCTTTAAAAGTGCCGCATGAAGCAGAA
>NZ_REBQ01000111.1 GCF_007692655.1 Halomonas sp. | reverse complement strand
TTACTTCTCAATCGGCGTGTCGTCGCGGTTGCCCCACTCGCTCCAGGAGCCCGCGTAGCCACGCATATTAAAGCCCAATGCCTTGCCGACCAGCCAGGTAAAACTGCTGCGGTGGTGGCTCTGGCAATGGGTGGCGATTTCCATATCCGGCGTCAGGCCTAATGCGCCCAATTCGGTAATAAGTTCAGCGTAATCGCGTATGCGCAGGGCGCGATTGCGATCCATGGCGTTAAGCCAATCCATATTGACGGCACCCGGTATGCGGCCCAAATACTTGTTGTTGCCACGTACGCCATCGTACTCATCTTTGGAGCGCGCATCCCAGATCGCAAACTGCTTATCATCGAGCTTCTCTTTGAGCTCGTCGACCGTGATCAGCGTCTGGGGGTTGAGAATCTCGGCGTGATAATCGCTGGGGGTAGGTGCCGTGGGCTCGCCGCTCTCTTCAAGGCCTTCATCGCGCCATGCATGAATGCCCCCGTTAAGGTAGGAGTAGCGCGTATGGCCAATGAGATCCAGTGTCCACAGCAGCCGTGCTGCCCAGCCGCCGCCTTCGTCATCGTAAGCCACCACATGGGTGTCACGCGTCAACCCCAAGGCGCTGAAGAGCCGTGATAACGCCTCGACGCTGGGAACATCGTTGGGCACCGGCCCATCACCGCGCATTAGATAGCGAAAATCGAGGAAAATAGCACCCGGTACATGGCCCTGGCGATAGCTGTCTCCGTTGACCGGTACATCGATAATCAATAGCTGCGGATCAGCTAAGTGTTCCAGCAGTTGTTCCGGTTCAACGATCAGCGGCAGCAGGTTAGCTTCCGACGATTGGCTTGCTGTACTCATGTTTGGCTCCTTGTCTCTGAACATTGAGACAATAGAAATTAGCTGTCCAAGCTATCAAGAATACGGCGATAGCTGGCAAAGCGTGCTGGGTGAATCTTGCCTGCATCAACTGCTGCAAGTAAAGCGCAGCCAGGCTCATTGCGATGACGGCAGTCACGAAAACGGCAGTGACCAATATAGTCATGAAACTCAATAAAGCCGTCAGTGACTTCCTGTTCATTGAGGTGCACCAAACCAAACTCACGAATGCCTGGTGAGTCGATTAAGTCACCATCGGCTACCTCGGCGCGACTCATGGTATAGAGGCGTGCTGTGGTGGTGGTATGAGTGCCTTTGCGGGAGTCTTCTGAAAGCGCGCCAATGCGTAGTGTCTCATCGGGTAGCAGCAGGTCAATCAGCGATGATTTACCCACGCCGCTCTGGCCGACGAATACTGAGGTGCGGCCTTCAAGCTGGCTGCGCAGCTCATCCAGCCCTGTGTCTGTGGCGGTGGTAGTGCGCACCACGGGGTAGCCCAGGTCGCGATAGCGCTCTAGGAGCTTGCCTAGCTCGCCGCCATCTTCAGGCAACAGATCGGTCTTGTTGAGCACTAGCACCGGGGCAATGCCGGTGGCTTCGGCGGCCACCAGGTAGCGATCGATGAGGTTGGCGTGGGGGGCAGGCTCTACGGCAAATACGATCAACAGCTGATCAATATTGGCTGCGACTGGTTTGAGTAGACCGCGTGCGTCGGGTCGTTTGAGTACGCTATCGCGCTCTTCACGGGCCACCACGACGCCAGAACCTTCTTGTCCTGCGCGCCATATCACTCGGTCACCAGTGACCAAACCATCGAGGTTGGCGCGTAGATGACAGCGGACTGGCTCATTATCGCTGTTGCGCACCTCTAGGGTACGCCCAAAGTGAGCAACGACACGGCCCGGCTGTTCGGCACCGTATTCGCCTGCAGCAAGTTTTTCAGCGTCTTGCACATCGCGCTTTTCAGCGCGCTGGGCACGTTCCGCCTGGACTTTCTCGACTCGCCACTGCTGCTGGCGACTTAATTTACGTTTGCTCATGACTACCCGATGCTAGGTACAATAGAAGCCATTGTACCTACCTAGTAGGCGAGCTGTCCTGTATGGGCTGCTTGATGACGTCATTTAAGACACAATTGCACGCTGGTAACGGTCATTCAGGCAAAGGGATAACGGTAATGAGTAATCAAACGACGGCTGCGGCGAAAGATAAAACGGCACCAAGGGATGATCTGCTGGTGTGGATTGATTTGGAAATGACCGGCCTAGATCCCAATAAAGAGCGCATCATTGAAGTAGCCACGCTAATTACCGATGCGGATTTGAACGTAGTGGCGGAAGGGCCGGTGATTGCGGTGAAGCAGCCGGATAGCCTGCTGGCGCAAATGGATGACTGGAATCAGAAAACCCACGGCGAGTCGGGCCTGGTTGCGCGGGTGAAAGCCAGCCAGGTGGAAACGGCTGAAGCAGAGCAGCAGACCCTGGCTTTTTTGCAGCAGTACGCGGTGGCGGGCTCGTCGCCCATGTGCGGTAACAGCATCCATCAGGATCGTCGCTTTCTAGAGCGTGAGATGCCGGCGCTGCTTAACTTTTTCCACTACCGCAATCTCGACGTATCGACCCTAAAAGAGGTGGCTAAACGTTGGAACCCCGGTGCACTGGCGGGTTTCAGTAAAAAGAATGTGCATCTGGCGATGGATGATATTAAAGAGTCGATTGCTGAACTGGCTCACTATCGCAGTACGTTTTTACGTGTTGATCAGCGTAGCGACGAAGAGGAAGAAGAGTAGCTAAGAAGAATAGTAAGAAGAGTAGCGTTTAAGACGCGTCTGTGGCGATACGCTCATCGCGCTTGAGGCGCTGCTCTTCAAGCGCCCAGGCGACATGTTCCCGCACCAGTGCGCTTGGGTAGGCTCTGCGTGCGAATAGTGCGGCTTCTACGGCCTCACTCCAGGGCGCGTTGCCAAGGCCAATGGCGATATTGCGCAGCCAGCGCTCGTAGCCAATGCGCCGGATGGGGCTGCCGGCGGTTTTATCCAGAAATTCCGCTTCGCCCCAAGCAAACAGGCTAATCAGCGAGGCGCGGTCTAGGTCATGGCGCGGCGCAAAGTCGTTTTCCTGAGTAGTGCGGGTAAAGCGGGTGAACGGGCACACCAGTTGGCAGTCGTCGCAGCCGTAGATCCGGTTACCCATGGCACGGCGGTACTCAACCGGAATCGCGCCGTGCAGTTCAATGGTGAGGTAGGAAATGCACTTGCGTGAATCGACCACTTTATCGTCAACGATGGCGCCGGTGGGGCAGGCAGTTTGACAGGCGCTGCAGCTGCCACAGTGATCACGCTCAAAAGGTGTGTCCACGGGTAGCGGCAGGTCAGTATAGAGTTCACCCAGGAAAAACAGCGAGCCCGCTTTAGGGTTGAGCAGCATGGCATTTTTACCGAACCAGCCAAGCCCGGCTTTTTGTGCAAGGGCGCGCTCCATCACCGGCGCGGAGTCGACAAAAGCGCGATAACCGAAGCTGCCGACTTCCTGCTCAATTTTTTTTGCTAATAAGGCTAACCGTTTACGGATTAGCTTGTGATAATCACGCCCCAGAGCGTAGCGCGATACATAGGCGCGATTGGGCTGGCCCAGCACCTTGGTGCTCTCCACTTCAGCGGGCAGGTAATCCATGCGCACGCTGATAATGCGCTGAGTGCCGGGCTCTAGCTCGTCAGGACGGGTGCGCTTTGTGCCATGCTTAGCCATAAAGCCCATTTCGCCCTGATAGCCCTTTTCCAGCCATGCGTCCAGGTGGGCTTCATGGGCCGACAGTTCAGTGTCGGTGATGCCCACTTGCTGGAAGCCCAGTTCCCGCCCCCAGGTTTTAATCAGGTCGGCAAGTTGGGCAAGTGTTTGGTCAGTCATTGCATGGTGCTGATTTGCAATGGCAGTGGAGTCCGGCATGGCTTTTCAAATAAATTGGTTAAAGAGAAGGTAAGTTAAAGAGAAGGTAAGTGAAATAGAAAGTAAGTTAAACAGATAGGCAGTCAGCGACAAGGGTTTAAGCGCGCTATGCTAACGCATTAGTCGTCATCAAAACATGTGCAAGGAGCGATCGTGACGGTCCCAAATACTTCCATGCTACGCCCCCTCTATAAAGCCGCCCAGGTGCGTGAACTAGATCGACGCACCATTGCTGGCGGCATTGAAGGGTTTGCGTTAATGCAGCGCGCCGCCTCAAGTGCCTGGCATAGCCTTCGTTCACGCTGGCCGCAAGTGCGCAGCTTAACCGTAATGTGCGGGAGTGGTAATAACGGTGGCGATGGTCATGTGCTCGCTGCACTTGCCATGCAGTCTGGGCTCAAGGTGCAGCGGATCACGCTAAAACCCCTTGAAGAGCTTAGCGGTGATGCAGCGCGAGCGGCGCAGCTGGCGACATCAGCTGGGGTGGGCTGCGAAGAGTGGAATGCGGGTACTAATTTGACGGGTGACATCATTATTGATGCCTTGTTAGGCACGGGTTTGACCGGTGTCGTAGAAGGTCGCTTCCTACGCGCCATCGAAATGATTAACGCTGCACAGCGCCCGGTATTGGCGATTGATATACCTTCAGGCCTAGTGGCAGATACCGGTGCCGTGCACGGTCTCGCTGTACAAGCAGCCTGCACCGTTACCTTCATCGGCGATAAAATTGGTTTGCATACAGGCGATGCACCCGCGTATACCGGCGAAATTGATTTTCGCCCTTTAGGCGTAAAATCTCATGCATTTTTTGACATACCACCTACGGCTTGGCGGTTAGACGATTCACTATTAGCCGATGCATTCTTGCCGCGTTTGCGCACTAGCCATAAAGGCGCGATGGGCCATGTTCTGGTCATGGGCGGCGCGCCGGGTTTTGGTGGTGCGGCGCTGCTGGCAAGCCAAGCCGCTGCCCGCTTGGGGGCCGGCAAAGTAAGCTTGGCAACGGCTCCTGAGCATATCACGGCAAGTTTGGTGCGCTGCCCTGAAGTTATGGCCCATGGTGTACGCGGTGGCGCTGAAGCAAACGAATTGACGGGCAGTGCTGACGTTATCGTGGTAGGGCCAGGTCTAGGACAGGCTGCCTGGGGGCAGGCGATGTTACAAAGTGCGCTGGCGTCCGATGCGCCGCTGATAGTGGATGCCGATGGATTGAATCTTTTGGCGGGGCAGTGGCCTGATGTTCGTCGAGACAACTGGGTTTTAACGCCGCATCCCGGTGAAGCCGCCGGGCTGTTAGGCTGTTCTGTGGCGGATATTCAAGCTGACAGGCCCGCCGCTGCTCAAGCGTTGCAACGCGCACGCGGCGGCATAGTGATTTTGAAAGGCGCCGGTAGTCTGGTGGCAGGCCCAGGTGGGTTAGTGGTGTGCCCATACGGTAATCCTGGTATGGCAAGCGGTGGGATGGGCGATGTGCTTAGCGGTATGCTGGGTGCACTGGTCGCTCAGTATGGTGATGTCGAACTTAGTGCTTGGCTGGGGACGATGGTGCATGCGTTAGCGGCTGATCGGGCTGCAGAGCAAGAAGGCGAGCGTGGCCTGCTGGCCAGCGATCTGGCATCCTATGCGCGAAAATTGATTAATCCGTAAGGGCAAGCCCACATGCAGGTGCAACTAAATAATGAAGATGCCCACGTCGGGTTTGGCGTAGCACTAGGGCATGCCTTGGAAGGGCGCGGGCTGGTTTATCTTGAAGGTGAGCTGGGCGCCGGTAAAACCACCCTGTCTCGTGGCATACTGCGAGCTTATGGTTATCAAGGGGCCGTCAAAAGTCCCACCTATACGCTAGTTGAGCCTTATGACCTCGGGGAACATCGCGTTTATCATATAGATCTGTACCGCTTGGCAGATCCAGAAGAGCTTGAGTTTATCGGTGGGCGTGATGTGCTAGCTGACGATGCCCTCGTGCTTATTGAGTGGCCCAGTCGTGGTGAGGGCTGGCTACCATCGCCTGATCTTCGTCTGGTGTTGGAAGTCGTTGCCCAGGGTCGCTTGGCAACGTTAACGGCTTGTAATGGTAAGGGTGAACAGGTGCTTGCATTGTTAGCCAGTAGGATAAGTAAGGCCAGTGGATTAAGTAAAGTGAGTAAGGCGGGTTCTGATCAGTTGGAGAACGGTGTGATTCAATGGAAATGAAGGGCACAGTGGCGCGCGTATATCGCCTAATAGCCGCAAGTTTTATTGCCCTGGTAGCCGTTAATGTTCAGGCGGCTACCGTTGAGAGCATGCGTCTCTGGGCGGCGCCAGACCATGCGCGTTTGGTGTTTGATTTATCAGCGGCTGCGAGTGCTAACGTATTTTCGCTAGATAATCCTGCGCGGTTGGTCATTGATTTAGATGATACCGAAATGGATACCGACCCGAGTACATTGCCGCTGCAGGATAGTGCGATCACCTCTGTGCGTTCAGGGGTGCGAGATGGTGGTGGCTTACGCGTGGTACTTGAGCTGAGTCGTGACATTGAGCCACGGCACTTCACCCTGCCGCCCAATGATCAGTACGGTCATCGCTTAGTCGTTGATTTGGAATATCCGGGTGAAAGCGCCGTTGAAAACCCGATTGATCCCATTGAGGCGATGATTCGAGAGCAGGAAATTCAATCGCAGCGTGCCAGTGTTCAGAGCCAGGTGCCTAGCGCTGCTGCGCCACCGGCCACCGAAGAGCCAGTAGAAGTACAGGAAGCCAAGCCGCACCCGCGCAGAGATGTTATTATTGCTATCGACCCAGGTCACGGTGGGGAGGACCCAGGAGCCATTGGGCCAGGAGGCACACGGGAGAAAGACGTTGTCTTGGAGATTTCTCGTCGTCTAGCTGCTGAGGTAAATAATACCGAGGGTTTCAAAGCGGTACTGATACGCGACGGCGACTATTACCTTGGATTGCGGCAGCGTACGGCATTAGCCCGTGAACAGAAGGCTGACTTCTTTGTTTCTATTCATGCGGATGCCTTTACAAGCCCGCGTCCTCAGGGAAGCTCGGTGTACGCACTTTCTCAGCGTGGCGCTACCTCAGAAACCGCTCAGTGGCTAGCCGATAGCGAAAACCGCTCTGACTTGATTGGCGGGGTCGACGGTAACCTTTCGCTGCGTGATAAAGACCAGGTGCTGCGCGGCGTATTGCTGGATTTAACCATGACGGCCACCCTGAATGACTCGCTATCGATTGGCGGACAGGTGTTGGAGCAGCTTGGGCGTGTTAATCAGCTGCATAAATCGCGGGTGGAGCAGGCAGGGTTTATGGTGCTGAAATCTCCCGATATTCCTTCCTTGTTGATCGAGGTAGGCTTTATCTCTAACCCCGACGAAGAGCGCCGTTTACGCGACCCAGTGCATCAGGAAGGCCTTTCGCGGGCAATTTTCAGTGGTCTGCGTGAGCATTTCGAGCGCTACCCACCGCCTGCGAGCTTGCTTGCCTGGCAGCGTGATAACCAGCGCCGCCCTTCGGGGAACGAATACCGTATTCAGTCTGGCGATACGTTGTCAGCGATTGCTGTGCGTCATGGCGTTCCCGTTAATCAGCTTAAACAGGCAAATGACTTAAATGGCGATGTGATCCGCGTTGGTCAAGTACTACGTATTCCCAGTTCATAAGGCTCTGTTCATGAGGTGTCGAGTTGACTGATATGACGACTACCGCGCCGCGCATCCATGTGCTCGACCCCCGGCTGGCTAACCAGATTGCTGCTGGTGAAGTGGTGGAGCGCCCGGCATCGGTGACCAAAGAGCTGATCGAAAACGCCATTGATGCAGGCAGCCAGCGAATCGAGGTGGAAATCGAGCAGGGCGGGGCGCGACTTATAAAAGTGCGTGACGATGGTATCGGTATTGGCGAGCAAGACTTACCGCTGGCGCTGGCTCGTCACGCGACCAGTAAAATTGGCAGCCTGGAAGATTTAGAAGGGGTGAGCTCGTTAGGGTTTCGAGGTGAGGCGCTGGCGTCCATTAGCTCGGTTTCTCGACTGGAGCTGGTTTCAAACGCTGACGAAGATCCTCGCCAAGGCTGGCGTGTAGTGGCCGAAGGGCGTGGTATGGAAGCCCGGGTAACCCCTGCTCCGCATCCCCGCGGTACTAGCGTCGGCGTGCGCGATCTGTTTTTTAACACCCCTGCCCGGCGTAAGTTTTTGCGCACTGAAAAAACCGAATTTGCCCATGTGGAGGAGGCGTTTCGCCGTCAAGCGCTATCGCGCTACGATATTGCTTGGGTGCTTCGCCACAACCAAAAAGTTATTCATCAGCTTCCTCCTGGACACTCTGCCTCAGCGCGAGAGCGTCGCATCGCCTCGCTGCTGGGTAAAAATTTTATAGAGCATGCGCGCTATATCGAACGTGAAGCCGGCGGGTTAAGGCTTAGCGGCTGGGTGGGCCTACCCACCCATTCCCGCTCACAGGCTGACCAGCAGTACTTTTTTGTTAACGGACGAGTGGTACGGGATCGCTTGGTAGCCCATGCAGTACGCCAAGCCTATCGCGACGTACTGTTTAACGGTCGTCATCCGGTGTTTGTGCTCTACCTGGAGCTTGATCCTGACGTCGTGGATGTCAACGTTCATCCCACCAAACACGAAGTTCGTTTTCGTGATGGTCGCATGGTGCACGATTTTCTCTATTCGAGCCTGCATCACTGTTTGGCATCTGCCAAGCCCTCTGAAAATCTAGCTGAGGGCGGGTCTGATGCGACTGATGGGGTTAGTGACCCTCAGCAAGCGGGTTCGGCCGCGCCATCGCCGGAAGGAGAGCGCTCACAAGAGAGTGCCGAGCAACCCCGCTGGCAGCAGCAAGGGATTGCGCTAACTCACTCCCCTGATCGCCATCCTGGGGCTGAGCGGGTGCGGCGCTTTATGCAGGGCTACCAGGCACTTCATCCCAACCATGAAGAGACGCTGTTAACGCCACAAAGGGGCGTTTCGGGTAACGCGGCTGATCAAGTGCGTGAAGTGCCGCAAATGATGCCCGATGACGATCCCACGGCACCGCCGCCACTGGGCTTTGCGCTTGGCCAGCTTCACGGCATCTATATTCTGGCTCAGAACGCTGAAGGGCTGGTATTGGTAGATATGCATGCCGCCCACGAACGGATTGTTTATGAGCGGATGAAAACCCAGCTAGCTGCTGCGAAAGGGCTTGATGCCCAGCCGCTACTAGTGCCGGTTTCCATTGCGGCAAGCCGAGCGGAAGTGGCGACCGCTGAAAGCGAGCAAGAAGCGATTGCTAAGCTGGGGATTGAACTGGATATCGCAGGGCCTGAAACCCTGCTTGTTCGCCAGTTGCCCGCTTTGCTGGCTCAGGCTGACCCTGAGGCCTTGGTGCGTCAGATGCTCGAAGAGTTGGCCCGCTATGGACGCACCCACCAGGTTGAGGCGCGTCTCCATGAGCTGCTTTCTACCATGGCCTGCCACGGCAGTGTGCGAGCTAATCGGCGGCTAACGGTAGATGAAATGAACGCTCTGCTGCGTGATATGGAGCGTACCGAGCGTAGCGATCAATGCAATCATGGGCGTCCTACTTGGACCCAAATGGGCCTGAAAGCACTTGATCGATTGTTTTTACGCGGTCAATGAAACCTCTCTAAACGACACACCTTTTACTGGTGGGAGTTTTACTGCGCATGGCTGATACGCGCCCTTGGGCGATTTTTTTGATGGGGCCGACGGCGGCGGGTAAAACTGATGCCGCGATAGCGCTTCATGAGCGTTTGGGTCATGAACTGATTAGCGTGGATTCAGCCATGGTGTATCGCGGCATGGATATTGGCAGTGCCAAACCCAGCGCTGCAGAGCTTGCGCGAGCGCCACATCGCTTAATTGATATTCGTGACCCCAGTGAGCCGTATTCCGCCGCTGACTTTCGTGAAGATGCGCTGAGTTATATGCGACAAATTAGCGCGGCAGGGAAGGTGCCTCTGTTGGTAGGAGGTACCATGCTTTACTACAAGCGATTGGTTGAAGGTGTGGCGAATTTGCCTTCTGCGAGTCCCAAGATACGTCAACAGCTTGAAGCACAGTGGGAGGCTGAAGGTCTGTTGTCATTGCATAAGCGGTTAGCAGAAGTGGATGCCGCTTCTGCGCAACGTATTCACCCTAACGATCCACAGCGACTAATGAGAGCGCTGGAAGTCTATTACGTCAGCGGTCGCCCTATGAGTGAACTATGGGAAGAGCAGCAGCCGGAAACCTTTCCATGGCGGGTGTTGTCGATAGCGTTAGCGCCTAATGAACGCAGCTTGCTACATCAGCGTATTGCTCATCGTTTCGAAGTAATGCTTGAAGGGGGCTTGATAAATGAAGTCGCCGCCCTCAAAAAGCGTAATGACTTACATTCAGGTTTGCCGGCGATGAAGAGTGTTGGTTATCGTCAGGTGTGGGAGTACCTGGAGGGTGAGTATGATTATGCAACGCTCGTTGAACGAGGGGTCATTGCGACTCGTCAGCTCGCTAAACGTCAGCTCACATGGTTGAGAAGCTGGCCAGAGCTTGTATGGATAGATTCTCAGCGTCCTGACGCGTTAGATGAGGTGCTGAAACTCGTGCGTGAAAGCGGTGCTTAGCGTAAGATAGTCTTTACCACAATGGATTGGTAAACGTGTGTTTTCGAGTGGCTGGTTGACTGGGTATTTCGGCCAACACCAGGCTTTTCGGGTAACACTAGGCCTTTCGGGCAAAAAAGATTGCGGCGTAGCACCAGTAGTAGGGCGCGCCATTTGATAATTAACCCCCAACGACAGTTTTAGGGAGAGCAACATGTCCAAAGGGCAGTCCCTTCAAGACCCATACTTGAACATTTTGCGCAAGGAGCGCATTCCGGTCTCCATCTTTTTGGTCAATGGCATCAAGTTACAAGGCCAGATCGAATCGTTTGACCAGTTTGTTATCCTTTTGCGCAATACCGTCAGTCAAATGGTTTATAAACATGCTATTTCCACGGTAGTGCCGTCGCGCAACGTGCGCTTGCCTGCGCAAGACCCGGCAGAGCAGGATGCGGAGCTTTAACACCGCTGGAAAAGCAAGAGAGTCCACGAGGTATTGATTGTTTTTCGAACGCCCAGACGCCGGTGAAACGGCAGTTCTTGTTCACGTCGATTTCCATGATGAACAAAAACGTGAAGACCCGGGTGAGTTTTTAGAGCTCGTACGCTCTGCTGGTGCAGAGCCTGCGACTCTACTCACTGCTAGCCGACACCGTCCTGACTCACGCACCTTTATTGGGTCAGGTAAGTTGGAAGAGTTGCGGGCATTGCTTGCCGCTCATGAAGCAGAACTGGTCATCTTCAACCACAGCTTAAGTCCCTCCCAAGAGCGCAATGTTGAGCAAGAGCTCAAATGTCGAGTGCTTGACCGTACCGGTCTTATTCTTGATATTTTTGCGCAACGGGCAAGAACCCATGAGGGTAAGCTCCAAGTAGAGCTTGCCCAGCTTGAATACATGTCCACTCGTCTAGTTCGTGGGTGGACTCACCTTGAACGTCAGAAAGGCGGGATAGGTCTTCGCGGGCCTGGCGAGACGCAGCTTGAAACCGACCGACGGTTATTGCGTGGTCGGATCAAATCGATTCATAAGCGGCTTGATAAAGTGCGCAGTCAGCGCGATCAAAATCGTCGGGCACGCGCACGCGCTGAAATACACAGCGTATCGCTGGTGGGGTACACCAACGCCGGTAAGTCGACGCTGTTTAACGCCTTAACCAATTCCGAGGTGTATGCCGCTGACCAGCTGTTTGCTACCTTGGACCCCACTTTGAGACGTCTAGAGATTGAAGACGTTGGACCTGTGGTGTTGGCTGACACAGTGGGGTTTATCCGCCACTTGCCGCATAAGTTGGTGGAGGCGTTTCAGGCAACGCTACAGGAAGCGTCTGAAGCAACGTTGCTTGTACATGTGATTGATGCAGCAGACCCTGATCGTGAGATGAATGTCGAGCAGGTGGAGCTGGTGCTAAAGGAAATTGGTGCCGATGATATACCGGTGCTAAAAGTCATGAACAAAATTGATCGGCTTGATAGTGCGCCACGTATCGAGCGGGACGGTCAAGGTGTGCCTGAAGTGGTTTGGCTTTCAGCTCAGCAGGGGACAGGGCTTGATCTGCTGCATGAAGCGCTTAGCGAGCGCTTAGCAAATGATGTGATTGGCTTTTCGCTGACGCTTAGCCCGGAGCAGGGTAAGCTGCGCGCTGGCTTACACGAACTCAATGCCGTTCGCGAAGAAGCCTTTGATGAGCAGGGGCATTCAGTACTGGATGTCCGACTGCCGCGGCGCGATTTCAACCAGTTGATGGCTCAGCTGGGAGAGCGTGCTAATACTTATTTGCCTGAAGCGTTGCGAGAAACTGAAGATTGGTAGCCTGGCTGTTTAATGTCTAGTACGCTGTCAGTATCTGGCTTTTGTATAAAAATGGTACAAGATTAATATAGCAACAATACCAAAACGCCAGCGCTTCGTTGATTAACGAAGTTAAGCGCGTGAGCGAATACCTTAGTGGAGAAGAAGTATGGCCTGGAATGAGCCTGGTGGTGGCAACCAGCACGACCCTTGGAGTAGCGGTGGCCGACGCGGTGGAAATGACGGCGATGGCAACCGTGGTAGCAATGGTGGTGGCAGCAATGGTGGTGGAAATAATGGCGGCGGTAACAAAGGGGGCAATAACCAAGGCCCACCTGACCTTGATGAAGCGCTGAAGAAATTTCAGGACAAGCTCAACGGCATGTTGGGTGGCGGTAAAAAGGGCGGTGGTAACAAGGGTGGTAGTGGCAGTGGCAAAAACCGCAACCCCTTCGCTCTGCCTGGCTTGATAGTTGTCGTAGCACTGGCTATCTGGGCGGCTATGGGCTTCTATCTGGTCGACCAGTCGGAACGTGGTGTCGTGCTACGCTTTGGCGAATTCCAGACCGTGGTTGATCCAGGTTTGCAGTGGAACCCTCCGCTAATTGATGAAGTGCGCATGGTTAATGTCACGCGTGTGCGGTCGCTGACCCAGACGCAGGCAATGCTTACTCGCGATGAAAACATTGTTGAAGTGGAAATTTCCGCTCAGTACCAGGTCGCTAATCCACGGGATTTCGTATTAAACGTACGTGACCCTGCACTTTCAATTGAAAATGCCCTGGATTCTGCTTTGCGTCATGTGGTGGGTGGTACCGACATGATCGATATCCTGACCTCCGGCCGGGAAATTCTAGGTAGTTCGGTAGCAAGCCGACTGCAGTCATACCTCGAAAGCTATGGTGCCGGTATTCGTCTACAAACCATTAACATCGAATCTACTTCTGCGCCTGCACCAGTGATCGATGCCTTCGATGATGTTATCCGTGCTCGTGAAGATCGCCAGCGGACTATTAACGAAGGTATGGCTTACGCCAATGCGATTATTCCGGCCGCCCAAGGTCAAGCCCAGCGTGTCGTTGAGCAAGGCCAGGGTTACCGGGAATCAGTGGTAGCCGAAGCACAAGGTCAGGCTAACCGCTTTAATTCTCTGCTCGGTGAATACCGTAATTCGCCTGAGATCATGCGTGAACGCATGTACCTAGACGCTATTGAAGAAGTGTTTGGTAACACGCCTAAAGTGCTGTTGGATGTCAGCGAAAATGCACCGCTAATGTATCTGCCTCTAGATCAGTTGCGTGGTGGTAGTGGCGGTAGCGGTAGTCGCAGCGATTCGGCATCAAATAGCAGCAGTGATGAGCAGTTAGATCCGAGTGTTGTTGAGCGTTTACGCACCACTCAGGGTGGCTCTTCAGGCACTACCAATAATAGCTCCATCCGCAGGGAGGGCCGGTAAATGATTAATAATCGATCCCTGCTGATTGTTGGTGGTTTAGCCGCTGTAGCATGGCTGGCGAGCAACACGCTATACGTCGTTGATGAAACCGAACGTGCTGTTAAGCTGCGCTTTGGTGAGGTCATCGAAGAGAATATTCAGCCCGGCTTGCACGCTAAGGTGCCGATTGCTCAAACGATACGCAAGTTTGACACTCGTTTGTTGACGCTGGATACCGACACCAGCCGTTACCTAACGCTTGAGCAAAAAGCCGTTATCGTCGACTCTTACGTCAAGTGGCAAGTGATTAATCCTACTCGCTACTACGAGGCGACAGCTGGCGATGAGCTAATGGCCGTGCGCTTGATTCAACCGCGGGTTGACGAAAGCCTACGTAACGAGTTTGGTCGCTTGAACCTTCAGGAAATCATTGCTGAACGCCGCGATGATTTAATGATTGGTCCGACTTCAGAGCTCGATGAGCTAATGCGCGAAGAGTTGGGCGTGGCGATTCGGGATATTCGTATCAAGCGAATTGACCTGCCTGAAGACGTATCCGCTGCGGTTTTCGAACGTATGCGTTCAGAGCGTGAGCGTGAAGCTCGTGAGTGGCGTGCCCAGGGTCAGGAAGAGGCCGAGCGTATCCGCGCCAATGCGGATCGCCGTCGCCAAGTTCTGCTTGCCCAGGCTACTGAGCGCTCAGAAACACTGCGTGGTGAAGGTGATGCTCAAGCCGCTTCGATCTTTTCGGAAGCCTATGGTCAAGACCAGGAGTTCTTCTCCTTCTGGCGCAGCCTGAATGCTTATCGTCAAAGCTTTGCAGGTGACGGTAACCTGCTGGTGCTAGAACCTGATAGCGACTTCTTCCGCTACTTACGCAGTGCCATGCCTGAAAATGGTGGTGGTGACGGCGAGTAACGTGTCGCCCTCTGGTTACCCCCGTCTCGGTTTTCCAAACGCCAGGCGGGGTTCACCCAGCTAATAAACGTGATAGTATTTGCAAACCGGGCGTCGCCCGGTTTTTTTGTGGCCCTTATTTAACGCAATCGATGGCCTAGTGCCGTTGCTGCTAGTATTTGTGGGGCCTTCATCGTCTTGCAGGACTGTTTACATGACCATCGCTGACCGCTGGCTGTTGCCCGACGGCATGGATGAGGTGCTTCCGCCTCAGGCAAGCCGCATGGAAGAGCTGCGCCGTGCGCTGCTCGATCTCTACCATTGCTGGGGTTATGACCAAGTCATGCCGCCCCCGGTTGAGTTTCTCGACTCTCTGCTCACCGGTACTGGTACGGATCTAGATCTCCAGACGTTTAAGCTGACTGATCAATTAACCGGCCGTATGATGGGTGCCTCGGCAGATGTGACGCCGCAGGTGGCACGTATGGATGCTCACTCATTGAAGCGTCAAGGGCCGGTAAGGCTCTGCTACTGCACCAATGTACTGCGAGCCAAGGCAGACCAGCACCAAGGCGGTCGTAGTCCCGTTCAGGTAGGCGTAGAGCTCTTTGGTCATGCTGGCTTAGACGCCGATAGTGAAATTATCCATTTGGCCCTAGCCAGTTTGAAAGCTGCGGGTGCAACAGAGATTCACTTGGCGCTTGGGCATATCGGCATATACCGAAGCCTTGTTGAAGCGGCGGCACTCAATGCTGAGCAAGAGAGTGCGCTCTTCGCAGCGTTAGCCTTAAAATCACCTAGTCAGCTAGCTGAGCAAGTCAATGCCAGTGTCAGCGATCCTGCCTTAGCGGAGATGTTCTTGGCACTCGGTGAGCTGCATGGCGGTGCAGAGGTGTTAAGTGAGGCGCGGGAGCGTTTTGCGGGGGCTCCAGCCTCTGTCACGGCGGCATTGGATCAGCTAAATGCACTTTATCAAGGTGTGCTGGCGCGCTTTAATGTGTCGCTATACTTTGACTTGGCTGAGCTGCGTGGCTATCAATATCATACGGGTATGATGTTTGCGGCCTATGTGCCGGGCTACGGGCATGCGCTTGCGAAAGGTGGGCGTTACGACGATACGGGGCGGGCCTTTGGCCGCGCACGTCCGGCCACTGGCTTCTCGATGGATTTGAAGCAGCTAGCGTCGCTGACGTCGGCATCGCCTAGTGGCGGTGCCATTTGGTCACCAGCCAAGCAGGATGAGGCGCTCAACGCTGCTGTTGTAGCGCTGCGCGAGCAGGGAGAACGCGTGATTCAAGCGCTGCCTGGGCAGCGTACTGGGCCGGCGGAGCACGATTGTGACCGCCGTCTTGAGTTTATCAATGGTCGTTGGCAGACAACGACCCTGACACAAGAGACGAGTGCATCATAATGGGTAAGAATGTCGTAGTGCTGGGAACCCAATGGGGTGACGAAGGCAAGGGTAAAATTGTTGACCTGCTCACCGAGTCAGCATCCGCTGTGGTGCGTTTCCAGGGCGGCCATAATGCTGGTCATACACTGGTCATCGACGGTGAAAAAACCGTCCTCCACCTGATCCCTTCAGGTGTCCTGCGTCCAGGCACAACGTGCGTGATTGGTAATGGCGTGGTGCTTTCACCAGAAGCGCTGATCAAAGAGATTCGCGAACTGGAAGCCAAAGGCGTTCCGGTACGCGAACGTCTGCGTCTTTCACCCGCCTGCCCGCTGATTCTGCCTTATCATGTTCGCCTGGATCAGGCGCGTGAGAAAGCCCGTGGTATTGCTAAAATTGGCACTACTGGTCGTGGTATTGGCCCCGCTTATGAAGATAAGGTGGCGCGCCGTAGTCTGCGTTTAGGCGATATGCTGCACCGTGAGCGCTTTGCTTCCAAATTGGGTGAAGTGCTCGACTATCACAACTTTGTGTTAGTCAATTATCACGGTGAGCCGGCCGTTGACTTCCAAGAAGTGCTCGACACGGCGATGCAAATGGCCGAAGAGTTGCGTCCTATGGTCTGCGATACTGTCAGCATGGTTCACGACTTGCGTAAGGCGGGTGAGAATATCCTATTTGAGGGGGCCCAAGGCTCGCTACTGGATATTGATCACGGTACTTACCCTTACGTTACCAGCTCTAACACCACGGCAGGGGGCGTCGCTACTGGCTCTGGCGTTGGCCCGCTCTACTTGGATTACGTGCTGGGGATCACCAAGGCCTACACAACCCGCGTTGGCTCTGGTCCGTTCCCCACAGAGCTATTTGATGTTGATGGTCGCCATCTTGCCGAACGTGGTCATGAGTTTGGTGCGACCACCGGGCGCGCGCGCCGCTGCGGTTGGTTTGATGCCGTGGCGCTGCGTCACGCGGTACAAATCAATTCGGTATCGGGTATCTGCCTGACCAAACTTGACGTGCTGGATGGCCTGGAAAATATCCGCGTATGCGTTGGCTATCGAAGCAAAGATGGTGACGTGCTGGAGAACCCAGTGGATTCGGAAGGCTTTGAAGCCGTTGAGCCGCTTTATGAAGACCTGCCAGGCTGGAAAGAATCAACGCTGGGCGCCAAACGGGTGGAGGATTTGCCTGCCAATGCTCGTGCTTATATCAGCTATCTCGAACAGCAGGTAGGCACCAGTATCGATATTATTTCCACCGGCCCAGACCGTATGGAAACTATTGTGCTGCGCAACCCATTCGACAGTTAATTCGCTTAAGGCGGATTGTTAGTTAATGGGATGGCTAGTTAATGAGATAGTTAGTCAGCGGGATAGTTAGCTGGCGGGTAAGGAAAAGGGGGCAATCTTGGATGCCCCCTTTTTTATGCGTCTTGTTCAAAAATCGATGCCTCGACGCGCTTTTAGGCCATTGTTGAACGCGTGACGGACTTCCTGCATTTCGGTCACCGTGTCGGCCATAGCGACTAACTCACGGTGGGCGTTGCGACCGGTAATAATCACCGTCTGTTCCGGCGGGCGGTTTTCCAAGGCCTGCGTGACGGTGGCAATATCTAGGTAACCAAACTTGAGCATATAGGTGATCTCATCCAGCACTACCAGGTAGGTCTCTGGATCTGCCAGCATGCGTTCGGCGTCTTTCCAGACCGCCAGGCAGGCGTCGGTATCCGCCTGACGGTTCTGGGTGTCCCAGGTAAAACCAGTGGCCATAATGGCGACCTCTAGATTGGCGTCCTCTTCCAGACGGTTGCGCTCCCCGCACTCCCAAAGCCCTTTGATAAATTGCACCACCGCTACTTTATAACCATAGCCCAAGGCGCGGGTCACCGTACCCCAAGCCGCGGTGGTTTTACCCTTACCGTTGCCCGTATTGACGATAATTAGGCCGCGCTGCTCGTCGGCACTCGCCACTTTTTCATCAACTCGGGCTTTAAGCTTCTGCATGGATGCTTTGTGGCGGCTGTCGCGGTCACTCATAGTGGCTCCTAAAGAGTAGTGGGGCGCTAAAATAGCAAAAAACATAATTCGCTAGCCTAAGCCATCAGCCAAGGGTTGAACATCCTACACATCCCGTTTTGGATAGCTTTTGTACAAAAAAATATGCGTTTCGTGAAATATTGTATTAATAGTTTGTGTTTAAAACAGCCACAGCACCAACAGAATTGGCCGGTAGGGGCCTGCCTGCTCTAGAATAGTGGGTCATGTCTTGTCAGGAACTGAACTATGCCCTCATTTGATATTGTTTCAGAGTTTGATCAGCACGAAGGTGCTAACGCCGTTGACCAAGCAAATCGAGAAGTGCAGTCACGGTTTGACTTTAAAGGTGTCAATGCCAGCTTTGCCCTTGAAGGCGATAAAGTGCAGCTAGAAGCGGACGTCGATTTTCAGCTAAAGCAGATGCTGGATGTGCTGCGGGCTCGTTTAATCGCTCGGGGCATTGATGCTCGCTGTATGGATGTTCAAGACCCGGTACTCTCCGGTGTCAAAGCGCGTCAGGAAGTCGCTCTTAAGCAGGGGCTCGACGCCGCGGAAGCCAAAGATGTGGTCAAACGCATTAAAGCCAGCAAGCTGAAAGTGCAGGCACAAATTCAAGGTGAGAAAGTGCGTGTCACGGGTAAAAAGCGCGATGATTTACAAGCCGTCATGGCACTGCTGCGTGGTGAAGAGGGGCCGGATTTGCCGCTCCAGTTCGATAACTTCCGCGACTAGGCGATGATATTAACCACTTCAATTATGTAATATTCGTTTTATACAGGAGTCACGCACTATGTCTGATCCGCAGCCGGTTTATTTAAGCGACTACCAGCCACCCGACTACCGGGTAACTCATGCCGAGCTGACGTTTGATCTTGACCCTGCCGCGACCCGTGTGAAAGCGCGACTGTTGATTGAGCGCCATGCAGAAGCCGACGCCGATGCACCGCTGGTGTTAAATGGTGAGCACCTAACGCTTATCTCACTGGCGGTTGATTCAGCGCCGCTCAATGAAGCTGCTTATCAGGTAGATGATAAAGGCTTAAGGATTGCCCAGGTCCCCGAGCGTTTTGTGCTAGAGAGCGAAGTTGAGATCGCTCCGCAAGATAACACAGCGTTAGAGGGCCTTTATCAATCTAATGGCATGTACTGCACCCAGTGCGAAGCCGAAGGCTTTCGTCGCATTACCTTCTATCCGGACCGCCCAGATGTTATGGCGACGTTTAAAGTGACGGTGATCGGCGACCAGCAGCGTGAACCAGTTTTACTGGCCAACGGTAACCCATTAGAGCGCGGTGAGCTGGAGGGCGGTCGTCATTTTGTCACTTGGCAAGATCCGCATCCTAAGCCCTGCTATCTGTTTGCACTGGTGGCGGGGGATCTCCACCGCGTGGAAGACCACTTCACGACCATGAGCGGACGTGCTGTCACCCTGCAGATTTGGGTGGAAAAAGACAACCTGGATAAAACAGACCACGCCATGGCGTCGTTAAAGCGTGCCATGGCGTGGGACGAACAGGCCTACGGGCGTGAATACGATCTGGACTTGTTTATGATCGTGGCGGTGAATGATTTCAATATGGGGGCGATGGAGAACAAGGGCCTCAATATTTTCAACTCGGCGGCGGTATTGACCCACCCACATACGGCCACCGATGCTGCTTACCAAAACGTCGAAGGTATCGTCGCCCACGAATATTTCCACAATTGGTCAGGTAATCGCGTCACCTGCCGCGACTGGTTCCAGCTCTCACTCAAAGAGGGGTTTACCGTCTATCGTGACCAGTGCTTTTCCGCAGATACGAACTCTGCGCCGGTTAAGCGTATCCAGGACGTCTCTTTTTTCCGTACTGCCCAGTTTGCCGAAGATGCCGGGCCTACCGCGCATCCGATTCGCCCCAACCATTTTATTGAAATCACCAACTTTTATACCCTGACGATTTACGAAAAAGGTGCGGAAGTCGTTCGCATGTTGCGTAACTTGGTTGGCGAAGAGAGTTTCCGTCGTGGTTCTGACCTATATTTTGAGCGTTTCGACGGGCAAGCGGTGACCATTGAAGATTTTGTGGGCTGCATGGCGGACGTCTCCGGCGAAGATTTAAGTCAATTTATGCGCTGGTACTCTCAAGCTGGAACGCCTGACATAGATGCCCAAGGTGACTACGACTATGTGCGTGGCGAATACCACCTTACGCTGCGTCAGCGCACACCTGCCACGCCTGGCCAGCCCGACAAGCTGCCATTACATATTCCAGTGCGTATGGGCCTGGTGGGTAGCAAGTCGGGTCAGGATCTTACGCTGACGGTAAATGGTGACAAGCTAGGCAAAGACGTGGTCATTCACCTGCGTGAAGATGAGCAGACGTTTGTATTCACCGATGTGGCGGAAGCGCCAGTACCCTCTTTATTGCGTGAGTTTTCCGCGCCAGTGAAGCTTCATTTCCCTTATTCACGTGAAGATCTCGCCTTTTTATTGATCCACGATAGCGATGGTTTCAACCGCTGGGATGCCGGTCAGCGGCTGGCGCTCTTGGCCTTGGAAGACTTGATTGCTGCTCATCGTAACGGCGTAGAAAAAGTGATGGATAGCCGCGTCGTTGATGCCTTTAGAGTGCTACTCAATGGGCCAATGAACGATAAGGCCGTGCTAGCAGAGATGCTGACACTGCCTTCTGAGGCGTACATTGCCGAGCAGCAGCCAATTGTGGATGTCGATGCCATTCATTCTGCGCGTGAATTTGTTAGTCAGTCACTGGCCTTAGCGCTACGAGATGAGTTTGTGGCTATTTACAATGCCAACATATCGGAAGAGCCTTACGCGCCGACAGCGGAGCAAATTGCCCAGAGAAGCCTGAAAAACGTGGCGCTCTCTTATTTGATGGCGATTGAAGATGAGCAGGGTTTGGCTTTTTGTGAAGCGCAGTTTGCTGCTGACCAAAATATGACGGATGTGCGGCATGCACTCACCTTGTTAGTACACAGTGATCGTGATGAGCTTGCCTCACCCGCGCTGAAAGCGTTTGGTGAAAAATGGGCCCACGACTCCTTAGTGATGGATCAGTGGTTTACTATTCAAGTTACTCGCCCCCAGCCGGATGTATTGGATCGGGTAAAATACTTAATGCAGCATCCCGCTTTCTCACTTAAAAATCCCAATAAAGTTCGCGCATTGATTGGGGCTTTTGCACAGAATCGGATTAATTTCCATCGCTTGGATGGTCAGGGCTATCAGCTGTTGGCCGATGTGGTCATCGAGCTCAACCGGCTAAATCCAGAAATCGCCGCTCGCTTAATCACGCCGCTTACGCGCTGGCAGCGTTTTGATGAAACGCGCCAAGCCTTGATGCGGTCTCAATTAGAGCGGATCAGGCAAGAGCCACTGTCTCCAAATGTATATGAGGTGGTTGAAAAAGCACTCGCGTAGCTACTAAACACAGGTCCTAAGGAAAGGAATAACATCGGTGACAGACTCACAGCAGCACTTTTTACTTATCATAAATGGTAAATCCGCCGGAAATCCGGCACTGCGCGAAGCGGTCGATGAACAACGCCAAGCAGGGAAGCTGATTACAGTTCGCGCTACCTGGGAAGGGGGCGACGCTGCTGACATTGCTGAGCAATCTGCCACAATGGGAATTAGCCATGTGATTGCCTGCGGTGGGGATGGCACCGTCAGTGAAGTAATGAATGGGCTAATGCGCTTACCCCATGACCGACGTCCGGTGCTGGGTATTGTGCCGCTTGGCAGCGCGAATGATTTTGCCACGTCGGTAGGTTTGCCCCTGGAGCCTGGGCCTGCTTTAGCTGCGGCGATGAGCTTAAACTCTCATCCTATTGATGTGGTCCGCGTAACAGCGGGTGCCGGCGGTGAGTCGATGACCAGCTATTACATTAATATGACCACTGGAGGATTTGGTGCTGAAATCACTTCTTCGACACCGAAAACCTTGAAACGACTGTTAGGGGGTGGCGCTTACTCCTTGATGGGCGCCCTCAAGGCATGGCGTCACTGTAGCTACCGCGGCACACTGCACTGGGATGAAAAAGAGGAACAAGCCTCACTGTTGTTATTAGCTATCGGCAATGGGATTCAGTCTGGCGGGGGACAGGTATTAGCGCCGCGCGCTAAGCTAGATGATGGTCGTCTGGATGTGTTACTGGTGAGGGACTTTAAGTCGGTCACGGAGCTGACTAAGCTCATCAGTGAACTACAAAGTTTTCCAGCCGATGGGCGCTTTGTTCGCTACTTCACGACTAGCCACCTTACGGTGACGACGCAAGCGGATGACCCCCATTGGCCACTGACGCTGGATGGCGAAGCGCGAAGCTACGATCATTTCAGTGCAGAAGTAGTACCGCTCGCGGTGCGTGTACTGATACCAGAAGATTGCCCTTTGTTGTCATCCAGTCGCCAGCCTTAACGGCTTGGCCTTATTTTTTTAATGTAGTTAGGAGACGATTTAATGATTAACCGCGCATGGATTCCTGCTCTTGCCGCTGTTGCGCTACTGTTGAGCGCCTGCGGCGACTCTCAGGAAGATCCAACCGTAACACCGGATGATAACGCTGAGGTGACGGACGATGAAACGGTCATCGAAGAAGAGGCGCCAGCCGCCGCTGAAAACGCCGCAGAAATGCCAAGCCCGGATGAAGTAGAAGATGACATTGAAGCACGCCAAGCCGCTGAAGAGCTTGAGCAGGCTGAGGCGATGCGGGAGGATAATGGTGCTCAAAACGGTGATGATGCAACGATTGCAGCTGAAGAGGTAGACGCCGGAGAAGATACCCTGGCAGCCGACCCTAGCGATGCGCTTACTGAAGAAGGCGCTATGCCGGGTGAAGCGACACGCTCTGACGTGGATGAGATGATCGCCGAAACCGAACGTCGCTTTGAAGAGGCACAGCAACGTCTTGAAGAGCAGTTTCAAGAAGTAGAAAGCCAATCCCCTGTTTTTGAGCCCATGGAGAATGAAGATTATTCGTCTAGCTGGGAAACAGAGAGCAGTTTGCCTGAGAGTAGTTTGCCGGAAAGCCCACGGTTAGAGGATGATCTTGAAGCGACGGATGTTGATGCGTTGATTGAAGATACTGAGCGTCGTTTTGAAGAGGCTCAGCGGCGTCTTGACGAACAATACCGGGAAATCGAAAGCGGTGAGGCGGACAATGGTACCGTCGCGCAGCCTGAAGACCTGAATGCCCTTGAATAATCCTTAAGACGCGCTAAGGGTGGGTAGGCGTTCAGTGGGTGCGTGGTAAATGAGCGTTTTCAGTGCGATATGATCTTATCCAGGACAATAAAAAAGTTTAAGACAATAAAAAAGGCCCGCATGTGCGGGCCTTTGTTCATTCGTTAGCAATTAAGCAGGACGAATGTTGGAAGCCTGAAGGCCTTTTTTACCCTGAGTCACTTCAAAGCTGACTTTTTGACCATCTTGCAGGGTCTTGAAGCCTTCAGCTTGAATTTCGGAGAAGTGGGCAAACAGATCGTCTCCGCCGTCATCAGGAGAGATGAAGCCGAAGCCTTTAGTATCGTTGAACCACTTAACTGTACCAGTTGCCATTTTCTGTTTCCTTAACTTGCTTAGTAATCACGGGCAACTCTATTGTCCACCCGCTACAATCACTCTAGTGGCAAATACGGCTGTCGTCTAGCCACATGACTAAGATTTTTTATTTTATTGCCAGCAAGGATTGACGATGCCATTTGGTTTGATTGATGCACAGTTTATTTCTTTTTTGGTGGCGATCACGCTGCTGTCGATTAGCCCAGGGGTCGATACGCTATTGGTCATTCGTAATACAGCTCGTGGCGGCATAAGGGATGGTATTACTACCAGTATTGCTATCTGTTGCGGGCTGTTTGTGCATGCCACCATTTCGGCGTTGGGTATCTCGCTTATCCTGCTGCAGTCCGCTTGGGCATTCCATATGCTGAAATTAGTGGGAGCGGGGTATTTGATTTGGCTGGGCATCACTAGCCTGTTGGCAGCGCGCCGAGGCCAGCCGTTGCCAGTCAGTGGTGTACTCAATGGCGCAGCGACTGTTTCCCGTTGGCAGCCCGTTAAGGAGGGTTTCTTGTCCAATGTGCTTAACCCGAAAACAGTGGTGTTTTATATGGCGTTTTTACCTCAATTTATTGCCCCGAGTGACCCAGCGTTGCTGAAGTCTTTGTGGCTGGCCGGGGTACATTTTGTGATTGCTAATATTTGGCAAATTGGTGTGGTGCTAATGGTAGGCAGCGCGAGCAAATGGATAGCCAGCGCGCGTTTTGCACAGACATTGAATGCCGCCACAGGCGCAGTGCTAGTGGTGTTTGGTATCCGGCTAGCATTAACTCAACGCCCGGTCTAAACCGGGCGTTGAGTCACAGAACTAAGGTCGTCAGTTTTCAGACAGAGCCTAGCGGCGGACAAGCAAGGCCCGGTCGTAGCGTACCTGCTGCTCGTTATCGCTCAGTAGCGAGACGCCTTCGCTACTGCCGCCGTTAGCGAGACTTTCAAAAATAACCCGATAACTCAGCACCGCCTGTACGTAGTCGCGGGTTTCCCGGAAGGGAATGCTTTCCACGAACAGGTCAAAGGCTTCAACGCTGTTGCCTAACCATTGGTCGACGCGCCCGGGGCCAGCATTATAGGCCGCCGCCGCCGCCAGGCGATTGCCCTGGTAGCGTTGCAGCTTATCGCGCAGGTAAGTACTGCCCAGGCGAATGTTGAGTTCAGGATCTAATACGCCGTAGGGGCCAGGATCACTAATGCCCAGCTCCCGACTAACCTGGCTGGCAGTGCCTGGCATTAGCTGCATCAGGCCACGGGCGCCCGCAGGGGATAACGCATTAGGGTTATAAGCGCTCTCACGTCGCGTAATGGCCATCAGTAAAAACGGGTCTACGCCAGTGAGTCGCCCCCAATGCATAAAGCTATCGTGATAGGCCTGTGGGAAGCGCCAATCCAATGCATCCCACATCTCGGCAGCAATAGTGGTTTGCACTAAACGAGCATGCCACTGTTGTTGGGCGGCATAGTCGGCTAACGCTCGTGCTTGCTGGGGAGAGCCACTCTGTACGGCATGTAACCACTCGCTGTTGGCAAGGCCGTCTTCGCCAATACGCAATAAAGCCTCGGTACGCTGCACGGCGGGTAGTTGTGCAATGCGTTGCCTTGATGCTTCGTCAAAATGATTACGCTCTAGGTTTAGCTGATAGGGCTGACCCAGTTTTTCGGCAGCAGCAAAACCGTAAAAACTGCGGTCCTGAGCTGCCTGCTGATAGCGCGCTTTGGCAGCGTCGTGGTTCCCAAGTTGAGCATTGGCGCGGCCCAGCCAGTATTGCCAACGGCTACTTTCCTGTTGACTGGCTGGCATCTCCGCAATCCAGTGAAGCACATCATTCCAGCTTCGTTCCGCTAGAGCTCTGCGCACACGCAGTTCCAGTACGCGTTCACTGTCAAGGGAAGGCAGCACGCTGTCGACCCAGCTAAGTGTCCCAGGCACATCACGCACGAGGGCGTAGAACGCAAGTTCTTCCTCGATCGCTTGGCGGTCGCTAGGCAGTAAACTCAAGCGCTGCGAGAGTTCTTGCCATGCGGCAAAGGCGGCGGGGGTATCTTCACGGGTAAAACGCTGCATCGCGGCTTGGTAGAAGCTTGCGGTAGCGGCGCACTCAGGGCCAAGGCAGGTAGGTGCTTGGGTAATCGCACTGCTGCGGTTTTCGACGCTATCGACAGTATCCCTGGCAGTTTGCCATTGGCCGCTCAACAGCCCGCCAAGGTAGCTGGCAAGGCGTGTTTCCCCTGCCTGCCACGCTAGCATTTTGCGTTCCCAAATAGCCGTGGCATCAATGGTGCCATTGGCGCGCAAGCGTTCGAACAGTGGGTTGCATGCGTCAGGCTGAGAACTACCTACCCGCCATAAATCAAGCCCTGCCGAACTTGCCCGCTGGGGCTCGCTATCCAGTAACGCCGCATAGTAGTAACACTGGCGCGCAGTGCCAGCAGGCTCGCCATCAGCGACGGCTAGCAGGTCGCTATAGCGCCCTGCATGTCCATACTTGGCAATTGCTTGGCCTCGAATCCAGCCGGCGAGCGGAGAATCAGCGTACTGGTCAATAAACTGATGCACTCTGTCCGGCGAGGCATTAGGTAGTTGGTTTCTTAACCGGTGGTACTCTACGTAGCCCCGTAGTTGATGGTTTTCAATTGCGCGTTCATCAACGCGTTCCCACTGCTGCTCTCGGGCAGCGGCGAGAGCATCGCGTAAATCACTATCTGATGCGGCCCACGCAAAGGCTGGTAGCCCTGCTAGCAGGGCTGTACCCAGCGCAGCTCTGTACAGTGCGCGAGCGGTGTGGCGAAATGGCGAAACCAACATAGTGCTCTCTCTCTGTCGATGTAACGCTGTTTAGGCTTAAAGGTTTTAGATCTGGGTATCAATCCCCGCGAAGAAGGCTGCGGGCAATAATGAACCTGTGGCATGAATGGTGATCTGACACTCTAGACGCTTAGAGGATTCAATTACGATGGCCCCATTATCCACTTGGTGGTTCTTACGTCGACTCAAATCCCGTGTTTGGGTGATAAAACGTATTTTGCGTGCCCTGAACGCGTTTATTCCGATGACCCGTGATGTGTTACGCGGTGATTTCCGCCCCATTCCCTGGTCGGCGTTTGGCATGATGGCGCTAGCGCTGGCCTATCTGGTGATGCCATTTGACTTAATACCAGACTTCTTGCTGTTAATTGGCATTATTGATGACGTCATTATCGTTGGCTGGTTGCTAAACCGTATTGATAAACGTCTAGAAGGTTATCGTGCATGGAAGTGTGCTTACCCTGATATGGCTTCTTCCTGATCGGCCCCTCCCTACCCCCACGACTCTTTCCCTGCTGTCAGCTGCTTGAAAAATCGTTGCTTATCCCCATATCTAGGTCACGAAACCATTTTGTTCCCTGGCATGCTTCAAGCAAGGGAACACGACTCAACATGATCTATAAGGGCTAAGCGCATGACGACGACTGCTTCCCACGAACAATCTGCTGATAAATCTGCTAACCATGAAGAAACCCTTGGTTTCCAGACGGAAGTTAAGCAGCTTCTAAACTTGATGATTAACTCCCTCTACTCTAACAGGGAGATCTTCTTACGCGAACTTATCTCGAATGCGGCAGATGCTTGCGACAAGTTGCGCTATGCGGCACTTGATAATGACGCACTGTATGAAGGCGATAGCGAGCTGCGTATCGAAATTGAGCATGACCGCGATGCCAACACCATCACCCTGCGTGATAACGGTATTGGTATGAACCGCGAAGATGTCATTGCCAATTTAGGGACCATCGCGCGCTCGGGCACCGCAGAATTTCTCAAGCAGCTCTCTGGTGAGCAGCAGAAAGACGCCAAGCTAATCGGTCAGTTCGGCGTGGGGTTCTATTCAGGCTTTATTGTCGCTGATGAAATTTCGGTACGTACACGCAAAGCGGGCACGGCTCCCTCGGAGGGCGTTGAGTGGCGGTCCAAGGGAGAGGGCGAGTTTACCGTTGCCGATATTGAGCGGGCTCAGCACGGTACGGAAATTATTCTGCACCTGAAAGACGATGCGAAAGAGTTTGCCGACGACTATCGCTTGCAGAGCCTGGTGCGTAAATACTCGGATCATATCGAAGTGCCTGTGCGTATGCCGAAAACGGAAACGGCTAAAGACGACGAGGGTAATAGCATCGAGGGTAGTGAGGTAACTACCTGGGAAACGGTGAATGAGGCAACGGCATTATGGTCTCGTCCCAAGAGCGATGTTTCAGAAGAAGAGTACAAAGCTTTCTACAAGCACGTCGCCCATGATTTTTCAGACCCCCTGACCTGGAGCCACAATAAGGTTGAGGGCAAACTTGAGTACACCAGCCTGCTGTATGTACCGGGTCGTGCGCCATTTGATATGTTTGAGCGCGATGGTGCCCGGGGCGTGAAGCTCTACGTTCAGCGTGTCTTCATCATGGATGATGCTGAACAGTTCCTGCCCCTCTATTTGCGTTTCATTAAAGGTGTGCTGGATACCCGCGAACTGTCCTTAAACGTTTCTCGGGAGCTGCTTCAGCAGGACCCTAACGTTGATAAAATTAAAGCGGCGCTTACCAAGCGCGGCTTGGACATGCTGAAGAAGCTGGCTAAGGATAAAGAGCAGTATCAGACCTTCTGGAATACCTTTGGCAGCGTACTTAAAGAGGGCCCAGGTGAAGACCCCTCCAACCGCGAAAAAATCGCTGGCTTGCTGCGCTTTGCTTCAACACATACCGACACGGCGGCTCAAGAGCAGGGGCTGGCGGACTACGTTGAGCGTATGAAAGAGGGGCAGCAGAAGATTTACTACGTGGTGGCGGATAGCTTCAACGCTGCGAAAAACAGCCCACACCTGGAGATCTTCCGCAAAAAAGGCATCGAGGTGCTGCTGCTGTCCGATCGCATTGACGACTGGCTGATGAGTCATCTTCATGAGTTCGACGGTAAAACTTTTGCCGATGTGGCCAAAGGCGAACTTGATCTTGGTGACGTAGAGGACGAAGAGGAAAAGAAAGCGCAGGAAGAGACTGCAAAAGCCAAAGAAGATCTGGTCAAACGGGTCAAAGAAGCGCTAGGCGATGGCGTGCAGGAAGTAAAAATCACCCACCGCTTGACCGACTCACCAGCCTGCGTAGTGCTGCCAGAGCATGAAATGGGCTACCAGATGCGCCGTATCATGGAGGCAGCGGGCCAGCCGCTGCCAGAGGTGAAGCCAATTCTTGAGCTCAACCCTGATCATGCACTGGTAACGCGTTTGGAGGGCGCTGAAGGCGATCTGTTTACGCAGCTCTCTTACATTTTACTCGATCAAGCGATTATCGCCGAAGGCGGCCACTTGGATGATCCTGCTGCCTATGTGAAGCGCTTGAATAGCGTGCTGACAGCTTAGTTCAGGCCTTATCAATGAGGCTCTGCCATGCGCAGAGCCCAGAACGACCCGCTTGGTAACCCCAGCGGGTCGTTTGTTTTGATACAGTTTTGATACAGTAGAGTATACGTTCGGTGAGACTTACTAGGACATCATCATGGCTGAGCAGCAAAGCAACGTAGCGGAACCGATCAGTGTCGCGGTGCTGGGGGGCGGGAGTTTTGGCACGGCCCTGGCGAGCATTGCCGCCGATAATGGCGCCCAGGTTCGTCAGTGGATGCGCGACGAGGCGCTGGTAACGCAGATTAATAATGAACATTGTAACGGACGCTACCTGCCCCATTACGCGATGAACCCTGCGGTGCAGGCGTCAACTGACCTACAAGCCGTTTTAGCTGACGCGGAGCTGGTGTTGATTGCCATTCCCTCCAAGGCTTTTCGCAGCGTTGTGCAAGCCGCTAAAGTGTGGCTTCGGCCAGAGCAAATTCTGGTTAGCACGACCAAAGGTATTGAGCAAGACGGCTTTTTGCTGATGAGCCAAGTGTTGGAGCAAGAGACAGGGTATCGCCACATCGGCGTGATTGCGGGCCCTAACCTCGCTTCTGAAATTGCCGATAAGCAGCTGACCGCCACGGTGATTGCCAGCGCTGACCCACTAACGCGCACCCGTGTCCAGCAGGCACTGGGCTGCCGCTATTTTCGCGTTTACGCCAGCGATGACCGTCATGGTGTAGAGCTGGGCGGTGCGTTGAAAAATATTTATGCTATTGCGGCGGGGATGGCGGCAGCGCTTGGTATGGGCGAAAACACCCGTAGTATGCTAATGACTCGGGCCTTGGCTGAAATGAGCCGGTTTGCCGTCGCTCAGGGGGCTAATCCGATGACTTTTTTGGGTTTGGCGGGGGTAGGCGACTTAATTGTTACCTGTTCGTCCAATTTGTCGCGTAATTATCGGGTTGGTTATGCCATGGGAGAAGGGCGCACGCTGGAAGAGGCCGTTGATGCGCTTGGTCAGGTAGCTGAAGGGGTGAATACCGTTAAACTGGTGTGCGCTAAAGCCCAGGAGATGGGCGTTTATATGCCGCTTGCGGAAGGGCTTAATCACGTGTTGTTTGACGGTGTACCTGCTCAGGAGATGGCGCGTACTCTAATGATGGGCGAACAGAGCAGCGACGTAGAGTTTATCTTGCCTCGCGAAGCCGTTCAGCAGGCGCATCGTGAACAGGCGGGTCACGACCAGACAAATAACGACAATGGAGATGGGCATGCATGATGTGCTGCTAATGCGCCACGGTGAGGCCGCGCCAGGGTACCCAGACACTGCCCGCCGGTTGACTGCCCGCGGTGAGCAGGAAGCGGAAAAAATGGCGAGCTGGCTGTCAGGGCGTGTTGCCGAAGGGGAGCTAGCCATGCCAAGGCTGTATGTCAGCCCCTATGCCCGCGCTCAGCAAACCGCACAGCATTTATGCGATGCGCTGGGCATATCGCTTGAGACGCTGGATTTTATTACCCCGGATGATTCGCCGGGTGCGGTGAGCGACTGGCTGCTAGAGCAGCCTGAGGGTGATACACCCATCATGCTGGTTAGCCATATGCCTCTGGTAGGCGATCTTGCTGGTCTGCTGGTAGAAGGAAGCCCAGAGCAGGGCATTGGATTCCCCACGGCGGCCATCGCTGAGTTCGAGGCCGACGTATGGGCGGCCGGCTGCGCGCAGCTGAAACGGTTTACCCAGCCCAGCCAGTTGGCCTAGTTCGGTTTGTAGCATTAAAAACGGCTGCCTGGGCAGCCGTTGGTTAGGTTTTTACAGCAACGCGTCCAGTTTCTCTTTTAGCAAGCCGTTTACCTGCTGTGGGTTGGCGGTGCCCCGTGACGCCTTCATTACCTGGCCGACAAAATAACCAATCATCTTGCCGCGTTTTTCCGGCTCGGAGTCGCGATACTGGGCGACCTGGGCCGGGCTCTCGGCGATCACTTGATCAATCATCGCTTCAATGGCGCCGGTGTCGGTGACCTGCTTAAGTCCTTTCGCCTCAATCACTTCATCAGCAGACTCGCCTTGGCCATTCCAAAGGGCTTGGAAGACGTCTTTAGCCGCCTTGCCACTAATGGTGTCGTCCAGGACGCGGCTGATCAGCTCGCCCAACTGGCGTGCCGAAATTGGGCTGTTGGCAATGCTTAGGCTTTCACGATTAAGCGCCCCGGAAAGCTCACCTTGCACCCAGTTGGCCGCCTGCTTGGCGTCGCCGCATACGCTGTGCACCACTTCAAAAAACTCGGCCATATCACGACTAGCAGAAATAACATTGGCGTCATAGGCAGACAGCCCTAGCTCGTTCTGGAAGCGCTCGCGCTTATCCGCTGGCAGTTCTGGCAGTTGGCTGCGTAAATGATCTAAATACGCCTGATCGAGCACAACCGGTAGTAAGTCAGGGCAGGGGAAGTAGCGGTAGTCGTTGGCTTCCTCCTTTGTCCGCATGCTACGGGTTTCATCGCGCTCAGGGTCAAACAGGCGCGTCTCTTGAATGACGCTGCCGCCATCTTCGATTAACTCAATTTGCCGCTCGACTTCAAAGGCAATGGCGCGCTCCACAAAGCGAAACGAGTTCACGTTTTTAATCTCGGCGCGGGTACCAAAGGCTTCCTGACCCTTGGGGCGTACCGAGACGTTAACGTCACAGCGCATTGAGCCCTCAGCCATATTACCGTCGGAAATACCCAGGTAAGTCACGATGGAGTGAATCGCCTTAAGGTAAGCGGCGGCCTCTTTTGCACTGCGCATATCCGGCTCAGAAACAATTTCCAACAGCGGTGTGCCTGCCCGGTTCAAGTCAATACCGGTCATGCCGTGGAAATCTTCATGCAGCGATTTGCCTGCATCCTCTTCAAGGTGAGCGTGGTGAATGCGAATGCGTTTGGTACTACCGTCCTCCAGGGTGATCTCAACGTCGCCGGGGCCCACAATGGGGTGGTACATCTGGCTGGTTTGATAGCCCTTGGGTAGGTCGGGGTAAAAATAATTTTTACGATCAAACACCGATACTTCAGCGATATCTGCATGCACGGCTAAACCAAACTGAACGGCCATCGCCACCGCCTGCTCATTGAGCACGGGCAGTACGCCGGGTAGACCTAAATCGACAGCGCAGGCCTGGGTGTTTGGCTCGGCGCCAAATGCCGTTGACGCACCGGAAAATATTTTAGAGCGTGTTGCGAGCTGAACGTGGACTTCAAGCCCAATCACGGTTTCCCATTGCATTAGGCGTACTCCTCGGCAAAGGCAGGACGTTGTAAGTGCCAGTCGGTCGCTTGTTGGAACTGGTGGGCGACGTTGAGCAGCTGCGCTTCGGCAAAGTGCGTACCCAGAATTTGCAGCCCCACCGGCCGACCACCGACGAAGCCTGCGGGCACGCTGATGCCTGGGATGCCCGCCAGATTAACCGCGATGGTATAGATATCCTGCAGGTACATGGAGACTGGGTCTTTTTTAGCGCCTAAATCAAACGCGGGGGTAGGCGAGGCGGGCCCCATTAGCACATCCACATCTTCAAAGGCGTCTAGGAAGTCCTGACGAATGAGACGGCGTACTTGCTGGGCTTTGGTGTAATAGGCGTCAAAAAAGCCTTCTGACAGCGTGTGGGTGCCGATCAGGATGCGCCGTTTGACTTCTTCACCGAAGCCTTCCGCCCTGGAGCGGGTATACAGGTCAATCAAGTCGCTGGGGTTGTCGCAGCGGTGCCCGAAACGCACGCCGTCATAGCGTGAAAGATTGGAAGACGCTTCGGCGGGAGCGATGACGTAGTAGGCTGGAATGGCATAGTGGGTGTGCGGCAGACTGACTTCGCGCACCGTGGCGCCTAACGATTCATAAACCTTCACTGCCTCACGGACGGCTTTTTCCACGTCTGGGGCTAAACCATCGCCAAAATACTCTTTGGGTAGGCCGATTTTAAGCCCTGACAGTGGCGCATTGAGACTTTCCACATAGTCCGGTACGCCACGCGCCACGCTGGTGGAGTCGCGGCCGTCGTGGCCTGCAATGACGCCAAGCAGATGCGCGCAATCTTCAGCACTACGTGCCATTGGACCGGCCTGGTCAAGGCTTGACGCGTAGGCAATGATGCCAAAGCGTGATACGCGGCCATAGGTCGGTTTCAAACCGGTAATGCCGCAAAAAGCGGCCGGCTGGCGAATAGAGCCGCCGGTATCGGTGCCCATAGCGGCGGGCACTAAACCTGCGGCGACGGCTGCTGCACTGCCGCCGGAGCTGCCGCCGGGCACCGCCGTCAGGTCCCAGGGGTTTTTCACTGGGCCGTAAAAGCTGTTTTCATTGGAGGAGCCCATGGCGAACTCATCCATATTGGTTTTACCCAGGCTGATAGTGCCTGCTGCGTGAAGCTTTTCAACCACCGTGGCATTGTAAGGCGCTATAAAATTATCCAGCATCTTGGAGCCACAGCTGGTTTTTACATCGCGGGTACAAAAAATATCTTTCAGCGCCAGTGGGATGCCCGCTAATGGTCCGGCGGTTCCAGCTGCACGTGCGTTGTCGGCAATTTCAGCTTGTTTAAGCGCCTGCTCAGCGGTCACGCTGATAAAACTATTTAGCTTGCCATCAGCTTTCTCAATGCGCTGCAGATAATGAGCAGTCAGCTCGCGGCTTGAAAACTCGCCGCTTTTTAAGGCGGCAGCGAGTTGCGTTAATGTTTTCTCATACATGACCCGGAAGCTCCGTTCAGGGGCGAAAAAAAAGAAGCGAAAGTGGTGACTTGGGCGCCCTCGGCTACGCTGTTATGCATCGAGCTTATTTATCGACGTTGTTCAGCGTGTTTATTCCACGACGCGAGGAACGAGGTACAAGCCGTTTTCCACCGCCGGGGCACAGCGCTGAAAATTGTCGCGCTGATTGGTTTCTGTGACTTCATCGGCGCGCAGTCGCTGGGTCGCATCCAATGGGTGCGAAAGCGGCATAACGCCTTCTGTATCAATGCCTTGCAGCTGGTCAACCATTTCCAGTATTCGGCTCAGGTCGTCTACAAAGCCGCTGGCTTGGTCATCGCTAATGGCGAGTCGGGCCAAGTGAGCAGCCCGGCGCACATGAGAGTCTTCAATCGCCATGATCGAGATTTCCTCGCAAATGTGATGGAACATATTCCACATTAAGCGGTATACATACCGACATCAAAAAAACGTCTTGTGTCGCAGACGTGGAAAATAGCCGCAAAAGGTACCACATATTGACCTTAACGGGCAGTGTTAGACACGACTCGTGCTTGCTGCCAAGGGGTTGCGGTGATACCGTTTGCATCCGCACAGGGTTCCCGGTCTGCACTAGGTAACAACATCCATGTTTAAACGTTTGAGGGGGCTGTTTTCCAGCGATCTGTCGATCGACTTGGGTACGGCCAATACACTGATTTATGTTCGCGGTCGCGGTATCGTCCTTGACGAGCCATCTGTGGTCGCTATCCGCCAGTCTGGCAATATGCGCAGCGTCGCAGCAGTTGGTACTGATGCCAAGCGAATGCTGGGTCGTACGCCTGGCAATATTACTGCGATACGGCCTATGAAAGACGGTGTCATTGCCGACTTCACCGTGACGGAGCAAATGCTCCAGCACTTTATCCGCAAGGTGCATCAAAGTACCTTTTTGACTCCCAGTCCACGTGTACTGGTATGCGTCCCTTGCATGTCAACGCAAGTTGAGCGGCGCGCGATTCGCGAGTCTGCAGAAGGTGCTGGTGCCCGCGAGGTGTTCTTGATCGAAGAACCCATGGCGGCCGCTATCGGTGCCGGTCTTCCGGTGGAAGAAGCGCAGGGGTCAATGGTGGTAGACATCGGTGGTGGTACCACTGAAATCGCGATTATTTCACTTAATGGCGTGGTCTACTCCGAGTCAATCCGGGTAGGTGGTGACCGCTTTGATGAAGCGATTACTGCCTACGTTCGTCGCCATTATGGCAGCCTGATTGGTGAGGCAACGGCCGAGCGCATCAAAGAAGAAATTGGTTGTGCTTATCCCGGCGGCGAACTGCGTGAAATTGATGTGCGCGGTCGAAATCTGGCGGAAGGTATTCCACGTAGCTTTACGTTGAACTCCCACGAAACGCTAGAAGCACTTCAAGAGACGCTGGGCTCTATTGTGGCAGCCGTTAAAAGCGCTCTAGAGCAGTCGCCGCCAGAGTTGGCATCTGATATCGCTGAGCGTGGTTTGGTGCTTACAGGTGGCGGTGCACTGCTGCGTGACCTTGATAAGCTCATTGCCGAAGAGACAGGACTGCCGGTAATCGTTGCCGAAGACCCGTTGACATGCGTTGCTCGTGGCGGTGGTAAAGCGCTGGAAATGATTGATCAGCACACCTTTGAGTTGCTGTCGAGCGACTAATCGCAGCGGTTTATCGCGGGGGGATTGCCTATTAAACCGCTGTTTTCGCACGGACCATTGCCGGGCTATCGGCTGTTTTTTTGCGTGTTGGCCGCCAGTGCTTTGATGTTTGTCGACCAACGTTTTACGCGCATGGAGCAAGTGCGTGCGCAAATGTCGATGGTCGTAGCACCTATCCAATGGGTAGTGAGTGTTCCTAG
Organism: Halomonas sp.; assembly: GCF_007692655.1. Lineage (GTDB taxonomy): Bacteria > Pseudomonadota > Gammaproteobacteria > Pseudomonadales > Halomonadaceae > Vreelandella. Next base: position 25,237 of record NZ_REBQ01000111.1, on the reverse strand, counting down.
CGACTTGCTAAACTGGGGGTCGCTAGCGCTGTCCGATCAACAGGCGTTGGTGGATGAAAACCGCCGTTTACGTGAGCAGATTCTTACGCTCTCTCACCGTGGGCAGCGTATGGCAAATCTGACCGCAGAAAATAGCGAGCTGCGAAGCCTGCTTAAGGCTGCTGAGCGGCGTGAGATTCCCTATATTACGGCGGAGCTTTTGTCGCTGGATAATGACCCTTTTAGCCACCAGATGGTGGTTAATCGTGGGCACCGAAACGGCGCCTACGTGGGGCAGCCGGTGATCGATGCTTCGGGACTGGTAGGTCAGATTACCGCGGTTTCAGCCTATTCCAGTAGGGTATTGCTGTTAGCTGATGCCAGCCATGCGTTGCCGGTGCAGCTAAATCGCAATGGTCTGCGCTTCATTGTTCAAGGCGCGGGGCGTTACAGTAGTGTTAACGTCATGCACGTACCGGATACGGCGGATATTCGCGAAGGCGATCTACTCACTACGTCGGGGCTGGCAGGGCGCTTTCCGCCAGGTTACCCGGTGGCGCGTGTCACCGAGGTGTATCACGATCCAGGGCAGCCTTTTGCGCGGGTAACCGCAGAGCCCATGGCACAGTTGCAGCGCTCGCGGCATTTTTTGCTGCTCTTTCCACCACCTCTGGAGGATGTTGAAGAGCATGCTTGGGACGATACGCTGGATATTTCTGCAGAAGCGCTTCGCTCTTCTCTACGGCTTTCCAATGCTGATCAGGCGCTATTAGAGCAAACGGCGCCCAATCAGCCTTTGCCTTTACAAACTATGCCCGTACCTGATCAACATGCAACACCCCAAGAGGTGCCCTGATGGCGCGTGCACCAATAGTGCCTTTGTTGTTTGTTTGGCTGAGCCTTGCGCTAGCGCTCTGTTTGCAGGTAATGCCGTTGGCCGAGGGCTGGCAGGTTTATCGCCCTGAGTGGCTTGGCCTGATGCTGATTTATTGGTGCATGCGCACTCCCGACAGAGTCGGCGTTTTTCACGGCTTTGTGCTGGGCATTTTGATGGACTTAATTGAAGGCACTGCGTTAGGCCAGCATGCGCTCATCTATGCGCTGTTGGCTTTTTTATGTGCGCTGGTGTATCCCCGGTTTCGAGCCTACTCCTTGGTACAGCAATCAGCGTTGGTGCTGGTGCTGCTGGGGTTGGTGCAACTGGTCGCACAGTGGTTGCGAACGATTGTTGGGGATTTTTCGATTCATTTGGCGTTTTTGATTCCTTCATTGATTAGCGCTGTGCTTTGGCCGTGGCTATCGACGATGTTTCAAGCATTAGAACGCCGGTTAGCAGCCTCATGACGGCCGGGCACCCTGCGCTTTGCCTGGCGTCGGCTTCGCCGCGGCGGCGAGCGTTACTGGCATCTATCGGTGTACAGGTCACCGTTAAGCCTTGTGATATTGATGAGGCGCCTCTGGGCGGAGAGTCAGCCAAGGCCTATGTGCTACGCTTGGCGAAGAGTAAAGCGCTGGCCGCGACGCCGTTGACTCTCCTGCCGACACTGGGCTCCGATACTGCCGTTGTCGTTGACGGCCGTATTCTAGGCAAGCCAGTGGATGCTTCAGAGGGTGCCGATATGCTGCGGTTACTCTCAGGAAGGTGTCATCAGGTACTGACCGCAGTGGCGATAACAGGCCCTGAAGGCCTACTCTCTTGCTGTGTGGCCACTCAAGTGACGATGCGCACCATTGGCGAAGAAGAAATAGCCGCCTATTGGCTGACTGGCGAGCCTGCCGATAAAGCGGGTGGCTATGCAATACAAGGGCTGGCGTCGATATTTGTTAAAGAAGTTCACGGTAGCCATTCAGCGGTGGTTGGGCTACCACTGTTTGAGACGGCGCAATTGCTGCGAAAACAGGGAGTTCCTATCTGGGAGTGCCCCTAAACTCCCTTGGCTTGAGGGCCTTGCCGCCTGTATCGCTGATAAGGAATATGTTAACCAACAAGGAATTTTGCATGAGCGGTGAAGTTCTCATCAATTTAACGCCAATGGAAACCCGCGTTGCGCTGGTGGAAAATGGCGTTTTGCAAGAGGCACTGATCGAGCGTTCCCGTCGGCGTGGCATTGTGGGCAATATCTACAAAGGTAAGGTAGTTCGTGTGTTGCCGGGTATGCAGGCTGCCTTTGTTGATATTGGCTTGGAGCGCGCGGCTTTTATTCACGCTCATGAAGTGATGCCCTCAGGCACCCCTACAGATGAGCAGCAAACCATCGGTCAGCTACTCCATGAGGGGCAGGCATTAGTGGTGCAAGCCACCAAGGACCCTATTGGCAGTAAAGGTGCGCGTTTAACGACGCACTTATCAATCCCCTCCCGTTATTTAGTCTATATGCCTGACTCCCCACATCACGGCGTTTCTCAGCGCATTGAAGATGAGCGCGAGCGGGAGCGCTTAAAGGCGCTGCTCGATGAGAGCATGCTCGAGCAGACACTGGAAGTCACTGGCGGCTTTATTGTGCGCACGGCGGCCGAAGGGGTGGGTGACGAAGAGATTAAAGGCGATATGCACTTTTTGCTGCGACTGTGGCGCAAAGTGAGTGAGCGTAAAATTGCCGCTGAGCCGCAAACCGTCATTTATGATGACCTTCCGCTTTTTATGCGCACACTGCGCGATGTAATGCGGGACGACATCGAAAAGGTGCGCATCGATTCGCGGGAAAATTTTGTCAAGTTGGTTGAGTTTGCCGAAGAGTTTATGCCCGATGCGGTTGATCGCATTGAGTATTACCCTGGTGAACGGCCCATTTTTGATCTTTACAGTGTCGAAGATGAGATTCAAAAAGCACTGGGGCGCAAGGTGCAATTGAAGTCGGGTGGCTACTTGGTGATTGACCCCACTGAGGCAATGACGACGATCGATGTAAACACCGGCGGTTACGTTGGGCATCGCAATCTAGAAGAGACCATCTTCAAAACCAACCTTGAGGCTGCCACGGCGATTGCTCGCCAGCTCCGGCTGCGTAATCTGGGCGGCATTATCATTATTGACTTCATCGATATGCTGGATGTGGAGCACCAGCGTCAGGTGCTGCGGGTGTTGGAAAAAGCCTTGGAGCGGGACCATGCTAAAACGAAGTGTACCGGCGTCACCGAACTCGGCTTAGTACAGTTAACGCGAAAGCGTACCCGTGAGAGTCTAGAACAAACGCTATGCGAGGCGTGTCCTACATGCAGTGGGCGGGGGACGCTTAAAACACCGGAAACTGTCTGCTACGAGATTTTTCGGGAAATTTTACGTGAAGAGCGCGCCTACAGCGCTGAAACTTACATGGTGCTTGCGTCGCAGCCGGTGGTGGATCGTTTGTTGGACGAAGAGTCAGCGGCGGTGGCCGATCTGGAAACGTTTATCAATAAAACAATACGCTTCCAGGTCGAGCAGCACTACTCCCAAGAACAGTACGATATTGTGCTCATGTAAGCCATGTTAACTCGTTCGCTAGTGCGTTGGAGTTTGGTAGCAGCCGCTTGGCTATTGGGCGTTATCGCCGTGTTACTGCTGCTGCTCCGCTTGGCAATTAGCCAAACCGACGCCTTTACTCCCCGTATAGAAGCGCTGCTTGAAGCGCGTATCGGTGTGCCCGTCACTATTGAGCGCTTGTCGCTCACCCTTTCCCGTAACGACCTATTGCTGCGACTCGATGGTTTAAAGGCTGAAACGCCTGAGGGTCAAGCGCTGTTTTCGTTGGATCACGCGGGCCTGCGTTTAGATACCTGGGCAACGCTTGCCAATATGGCTCCCATCTTTAGTGATGCGCGGATCAGCGGTACAGAATTTCATCTTTACGAGGGTATTGGAGGTGTTTGGCAATGGCCTGAGCCCGCTGAGCTGCCAGTTGACTTTGCCCCTGACCCAGATGTTGATCTTGACACTATTGATGACTGGGCCGGTTTGATACTGCGTCAACGTCTGTGGGTGAATGACACCCGGGTGATACTACACGGCAGTCAAGATAGAGTCATGTTACATGCAGAAACCCTGTTGCTGACGGGGGATGAGCGGCGAACACGATTGGCCGGTGCCATTAATATCGCTGAATCGCTGCAGCAGGCGAGAGAGGTGGAACTTCCCGCCGCTGAACTAAAGGTTGAAATGCAACCGGGAGAGCGGGGGTTTAGCGATTTTTCGGCGGCGCTGCAGTTGGATATACAGCTTGATCAATTGGTAGTTCTGGCGGCAATGTTCCGCCCCGACCATGTGCCCTATCTTGAGCAGGCCGGTGGCAGCGCGCGACTTTGGGGGCGCTGGGGGGACGGGCGGTTGGAAGAGGCACGTATTGCGGTAGATGTGCCCCAATTAACCCTCCGTCATGATGTTCAGTACGCAGTGCTAAGAGATATTGAAGCCAACGGTTTGTGGCAGCGTGATGGTGATGGCGGCGAAGCATGGCTAAGTGGGGATGCACAAAGCGTTGAGTGGGCCCAGCCTGTCGGGGATAGCGATGGCCCGGCCTTACCTCGTCATTGGTCTGCATCCCATCAGCCAGGACAGTGGGAAGTGCGTACTAGCGCTTTTGAATTGGCATCGCTTACCGCTTGGCGTGATTATGTCCTGCTGCCTGAGTCGGTGACCCGTGTATTACAAACGCTCTCCCCCCGTGGTCAGGTTCAAGGTTTGCAGGTGGGGCAGCGGGAGGGTCACTGGGGAGTGAATGCGTCACTCACCGGGGTGGAGGTGTCGCCGTGGCAGCAGGCACCGGGTGGAGGTCCTTTAGATGCCTGGGTAGAAGCAAGAGATCTTCGTGGCCGTGTGCTGTTCAGCAGTAATGGCGACAGTACCCTCTACTTTCCCGATGTGTTTGCCACCCCTATGCAGCTACGCCATGCAGAAGGCGAGGTGCAGTGGGTATATGACGGCCCCAGAACCATGGTCAGCGGCAAGCGTATAAAAGTAGATTGGGATGGAGCGCAGCTGTCCGGCGGCTTTGGGCTTGTCACTGGTCAGAGTCGCGGGCACTTTGGTTTGGATGTTGATTTTAACGACGTAGACGCTCTCGAGCGCCCGCTGGCTCAATGGTTGCCGTTGGGGGTGATGGAAGATGAATTGAGCGATTTTCTGCTTAACGATATAGGTGGCTATGTTAACCAGGGCTCGTTGCAATTGAGCCAGCCACTAGGCAGCACGGTCACTAGGGAAGATTTTACGGCTACCCTGGCTCTGGCTATTACCCAAGGGTATTTACCCATTGCGCCAGGTTGGCCACGGATTGAGGATGTTGAAGGTCGGCTAACGTGGCGAAACAAGGTGTTGGAAGCCGTTATAGATCATGCCCAGAGCCATGGCGTCACTGCTTCACAGGGTGAGCTGGTGATGGAGGATGAGGTTCTGGATCTTTCTGGGCTGTTATACGCTGATGGCAAGTCGCTGACCTCATTTTTGCAGGCGATGCCCGATATTGACCTTGCGCAACTAAGTGATTTACGCCTCTCTGGAGAAGTGAACGGCGATATTGCGATGTCGCTGCCGTTAGAGGCGCCTGAAACGTTACAGTTGGAAGTGAATGCTAAGCCGCGCTTTTCAGAAGTGGTATACCTGCCACTGGATCTACGTCTACAGGCGGTGGAAGGCGACCTGGCGTGGCTTCAGGATGGGGAGAGACGTGGATTGGCAGGCGAGGCCAGTGCTCGACTGCTGGGGGGCGAAATCCATGCCGATATGCATACCCAGCGTGACGAAATAGAGTTGCAGGGCAGTTTCGCCACTGCCGCGCTTTTCGGGCTTGCTGGGCTGGATGACAGTCAGGGCACCCTACCGTTTGAAGGCCAGTTACAGTGGCAAGGGTTGGTTAGGCTCTTGCCCACGCCGACTGTCCGCTTAGAAAGCCGTTTAGTCGGTGTGACCAGCCATTTGCCCGAGCCCTTTGCAAAATCAGCGCAGCAGCCATGGCCGTGGGTGATCAATGCCGATATTGACGCTGGGCAGATCGAAAGTCGATTGGCTGATATTGCTTCTGTGCGTGCGCAACAGCTTAATGGTGGCCTTGCCGGAACACTGTACCTTGGCAGTGAAGCAGTGACGCTTCCTGATTGGCCTTCACAGCCGGGGTTTACGATGGCCGTCGATGTGCCGCGACTTGACCCTATGGCCTGGTATCAAGCGATTGAGCCGCTCATGGAGGGGGATGCGATTCAGTTTGGTGATGGCAATGTTGCCGATGCTGGTAGTGGAAGTAGCCAGTCTCCATTGGCAGTGTCACTAACGTCAGCCTGCGTGGTTTATCAAGATGAGTGTCTGGGCAATGTTAGGGCGGCGGGCAGTATGAACAGTGGCCGCGCCGACATGGAGGTTAGTGGCAATATCGTCACCGGGCATTTACGCTACGATGACGATTTACCCCATCCTCTAGATATCGCCATTGAATCGATTGCACTGGACCGCCTGTTGGCATTAGGCAACGTTCAGCATGATGCTGATTCGGCGCGTCCGGACTCCTGGTGGGAGGAAGTGGAAACCCGGCGCGACTTACCTTTAGCGATTCCTGGTTGGTTGGCCGATGTGCCTAATGGGCGCCTCCGTATGGCAGAAATTGCCATGGAATCGCGTCGCTTTGGTCCTTTGACAGCGTATTGGCAGAGTGATGGCGAGCGTTTTTCGTTGGCGCCGGTTGGTTTAACCATGGGGCAGCTTTCTGCCCGTGGCGAGCTTTACTGGGAAGGCGATTCTGTATCCAGCCACACTCGTGCGGATATCTCTATTCAGGGAGGGGATGTCGGCACCGCGCTCGAACGGCTTGATCAGCCTGTCGTCATGCGTAGTCGCAGCACCGATGTGGTGGCATCGCTTGATTGGCCGGGTGCTCCCTGGCAGTTGGATTTAAGCCATTCCGATGGCTATATCCGTACCGATATTCGCGATGGGCGCTTTGTAACAATGGAATCGACTCCGGCACGTTTAATAGGCCTGCTTAATTTCGATAATATTTTGCGCCGCTTACGCTTGGATTTTTCTGATGTTACCGGTCAGGGAACGGCGTTTGACCGGGTGCAGGGCACCGCTGATGTGTCAGGCGGGCTGTTGACGCTGCGGGGGCCATTGCAAATTGATGCCCCGGCCGCCACCCTTAAGCTCACTGGCAATGTAAATCTTGTTAATCGTGAACTTGACCAACGTCTGGGCGTCACACTGCCAGTGACACAAAGTTTGCCCATTGCGGCAATTGCTGTCGGTGCGCCCATTGTTGGCGGCGCGCTGTTTCTCGCTGACCAGCTGTTTGGCGACGCCTTAGATCGAGCCACCACACTCCATTATCGTGTGCGAGGTCCTTGGACTTCGCCTCAGGTTACTTTAGAAGGCCCTCAATGACCGCATATAAAAGTGATGTAGATACGGCTACTGCCATCTTGTTAACCCCTGGAGGGCTAGATTTAGATGCTCTAGATACTGGCTTGGATTACGCCATGGGAGCTGGCATCGATTACGCCGATTTATATTTTCAGCGTACTTGGCAAGAAGGCTGGGTATTGGAAGACGGCGAAGTCAAGGAGGCCAGTTATAACATTGATGGGGGCGTTGGCGTGCGTTCATTAGCCGGTGAAAAAACCGGCTTCGCATACTCCAATCAAATTACCGCTGATGCATTGATGGACACCGGCCGCACGGCGGCAGGTATTGTGCGTAGCGGCAAACGACTGCCAGGACAGAAAGTACACTCAGTGTCAGCCGCGTCACGTTATGCAGGTATTGATCCGCTGGCGGGCTTAAGTGCTGAAGATAAGGTGGCCATGCTCAAGCAGGCTGATCAGGTCGCGCGGGCTGCAGATCCGAGCATCAGCCAGGTGAGTGCTTCCCTGTCCGGTACTTATGAAGTCGTCCTGGTGCGGGCCAGCGACGGGACTTTAGCGGCAGATATCCGCCCTTTAGTGCGTTTTAACGTCAGCGTTATTGCGGTGAAAAACGGTCGCCGTGAGCGCGGCAGTGCAGGTGGTGGCGGTCGATACTCCATGGCAAAACTGCGCGATGATCAGGTGGCTGAGCAGTATGCCAAAGAGGCGGTTCGTCAAGCCCTGGTCAACCTGGAAGCCATTGATGCCCCTGCCGGGCAAATGCCCGTTGTGCTGGCGTCCGGTTGGCCGGGTATTTTACTTCATGAAGCCGTTGGCCATGGGTTGGAAGGCGATTTCAACCGCAAGGGCAGTTCCGCTTTTGCTGGCCAGATGGGTAAGCGCGTTGCTGCCAAAGGTGTCACTATCGTGGACGACGCGACCATCGCCGATTGCCGTGGCTCGATGAACGTTGATGACGAGGGTACTCCTGGCCAATACACCCCGTTGATTGAAGACGGGATCTTGACCGGCTATATGCAAGATAAGCTAAACGCTCGCATGATGGGCATGGCCGCCACCGGCAATGCCCGACGTGAGTCGTTTGCTCATTTACCCATGCCGCGTATGACCAATACCGTCATGCTCGCGGGGCAGGATGAGCCCAGTGATATCATTAAAAGCGTCAAGCGGGGTATTTATGCGGTGAGCTTTGGCGGTGGGCAGGTAGATATCACCTCGGGCAAGTTCGTTTTTTCAGCCAGCGAAGCTTACCTAATTGAAGACGGTAAAGTGACGGCGCCAGTGAAGGGCGCCACGCTGATTGGTAATGGCCCGGAAGCAATGAAGCGTGTGTCGATGATTGGTCACGATATGGCCCTGGACACTGGCATTGGCGTGTGCGGTAAAGAAGGCCAAGGAGTGCCGGTCGGTGTCGGCCAGCCCACCTTGAAATTGGATGAGCTGACCGTCGGCGGTACACAGTCTTAAACAGCTGGCTTTAAAGGGACAGGGTTTCACGCAGGTGTTTGAAGAGTTTGCGTGAACTAGAGGGAGATTTGCCCTCTTCGCGTTCCCGCTGGGCGTTGCGTATTAGTTGACGCAGCGTCTGGCGATCAGCGTCGGGGTGTTCGGCCATGAAAAGATCAACAGCAGTATCGCCTTCTTCAATTAAGCGTTCCCGCCATTTTTCCAGGCGATGAAAAGCGTGATCGCGTTGCTCCTGTTCTTGATCAATCGAGTCGAAGACACCTTGAATGGCGGTAAGATCTTCCTTGCGAATTAATTTTCCGACGTATTGCATATGTCGACGACGGCCTTCGTGGGAACGTATACGAGAGGTTTCCTCGATAGCTCGCAGCATATCGTCTGAGAGCGGAAAGCGGGCGCGCTCCGCTGGCCGCATAGCGATTAATGTTTCCCCAAGTGCCTGTAAGGCATGCATTTCGCGTTTGAGTTGCGACTTGCTAGGGCGTTCTTCCTGCTCTTCAATTTCAACAGGATCGGGACGTTGCTTACGCATAGTGTGACTCACTGACTAGATTCGTTGCAGCATTATACCAGCTGTGAGAACAACATTGATTGGCCGAAGTCATTCTGTTGAGAGGCATTCGGTTGAGAAAGGAGGCCAATATGGCACAGGCATTTGATGCATCCGCACAGCAGGCGTTACTGACCGCCCGCGCTGAAGAAGCTCTGGCGTTGGCAAAGCGCTTGGGTGCGGATGCTGCAGAAGTAGGCGCAAGCGTAGATCAGGGCGTGGGAGTGAGCGTGCGCTTAGGTGAAGTGGAAACCGTAGAGCTGTCCCGTGATCAAGGCATTGCCGTGACGCTCTACGTAGGGCAGCGCAAAGGAAGTGCATCGTCAACAGACGCCAGTAGCATGTCGATTCAGGCTGCCGTTGAGAAAGCGTTCGCCATTGCCCGTTATACCGGCGAAGACCCCGCCGCAGGCCTTGCAGATGCTTCGCTCATGGCCACGCAATTGCCCGATTTGAAGGTGCATTACCCTTGGGCATTAACCACCGATCAGGCGATTGACCTAGCGCTTGCCTGCGAGCAGGCCGGGCGTGACGTTGAAGGGATTACCCAGTCGGATGGCGCATCACTCTCCAGCGGCGAAGGGGTTCGGGTGTATGCCAACAGTCATGGCTTTTTGGGAACGCAAAAAGGTAGCAGTCATTCACTGTCGTGCATGCTGATTGCGCAGGATGACAAGGGAATGCAGCGCGACTATGACTATACGTCTGCGCGAAATCCCCAGTTGCTGCGCGACCCAGCCGAGGTCGGGCGGGAGGCCGCGCTGCGCACGCTGCGCAGGCTGGGTGCCAAACGGCCACCGACCGGTACGTTTCCGGTACTGTTTGACCCTTCCTTAGCCAGTGGTTTGATAGGGCATCTGCTTGGCGGTTTGGCAGGTGGAGCGCTATACAGACAGGCCTCGTTTCTGTGTGACCGGCTTGGAACACCGCTATTTCCTGATTGGTTTAGCTTAGAAGAGCACCCCATGGAAATCGGTGCCACTGCGAGTTCCCCGTTTGATGGTGAAGGGGTACAAACCCGCAATAATCGCTTTATTGACCAAGGCAATATTGCAAGCTATATGCTCTCTTCCTACAGTGCGCGGCGACTGAAAATGCAAACAACCGGCAATGCCGGAGGCGCGCGCAACGTTCGCTTGATGGCGCCGCTGCAATCTCATGACCAACTGCTTAAAGAGATGGGCCGAGGTATCTGGGTGACGGAGTTAATGGGGCAGGGGGTTAACGGTGTCACCGGCGATTACTCACGGGGCGCCGCAGGTTTTTGGGTAGAAAACGGTAAGGTGCAATATCCCATCGAAGAGTTCACCATTGCCAGCAATCTTGAGCGTATGTTCTCAGGTTTGGTAGCCATTGGCGATGACACCGATACCCGTGGCAGTGTTCACACGGGCAGTTGGCTGATTGATGCGATGACCGTAGCCGGCGACTGATTCACTCTAAACGGCTATTGATCTTCTTCAAAACGGGCTTCAAACAGCGCTTGAATGGCTTCAAGCGCTTGTTCAGCATCGTCGCCTTCGGCATTGATGGTTAGCTCAGTGCCACATGGGGCAGCGAGCATGAGCAGTGACATGATATTGGCGGCATCAGCCACTTGCTGCTGCTTGTAGACACGTATTTTAGCCGTGAACTGTTGGCCGCATTTGACAAGTTTGGTGGCTGCGCGGGCATGCAACCCGCGTTGATTGGTAAGTACAAGTGTTCTTTCTGGCACCCTGGTTCCTTTTCGCCGAGCGGTGTCATTAATGGATAGAAACGTTTATGAGGTCTCTTGCTGCTTATCGGTATCAGCTTGGTTATTGGTAGTTTGGCTGGTCAAAGGTGCCGATTGCTGCCCGCTCAGGGTGTACTGCAAGCCTAATTCACGATGGCGAAGCTGTACCTCACCCATTTGGGAGGCCAGCTTTTTGGCCAGCTGTTCGACCATATACACGGAACGATGCTGACCACCTGTGCAACCAATGGCAATGGTCATATAGCTGCGTTGGCTGTTCTGGTAAGCGGGTAACCAGCGCTCCAGCCAAGACTGAATATCATTGCTCATATCGTCAACAATGCTATAGCTACTTAAAAAAGCCACGATGCTTTCGTCCCGACCGGTAAACTGACGAAGGGTTGGATCCCAATACGGGTTAGGCAGGCAGCGCACATCAAATACCAAGTCAGCGTCCATGGGGACGCCACGCTTATAGCCGAATGATTCCAGCGTCAGCGTCAGCTGATCACGCCGTTGATGGGCGACCTGGTCGGTGATGCGACGGCGTAAATCGTGAACTGATAACCGCGAGGTATCGATCAGTAGATCGGCTAAATCGCGGATGTCATGCAGTGTTTCTTCTTCTTTATTGATGGCTTCTTCTAGCGTCATTTCGCTATCCCGGGTTAACGGGTGTCTGCGCCGGGTGGCGGAGTAGCGCTCAAGAAGAATGCGTGCATCGGTGGTCAGATAGATAACTTGAAAGTTGATATTACGCTGACGCAGCTCGTCTAATTGAGACGGTAAGCGTTCTAATCCGCCGGGCAGGTTGCGGGCATCAATACTAACTGCCAAGTGGGTGCGTTCACCTTGGATGCGTAATTCATCCACCAACGATCCCAGCAGCATGGCAGGTAAATTATCAATCGCGTAATAGCCTAAGTCTTCAAGCGCTTGTAAGGCGATAGACTTACCCGACCCGGAGCGGCCGCTAATGATCACCAGTTGCATTGAGACTCTCTTTGCTTAGAGCAAGCTGAGTTGATGGTTCTTTAGATGAGAAGCATGCCACCAGCTAAGGTCAGGACGCTAGCTGCTCGCGAATTTTGGCGGAAATAAGATCAAGCAGTTCGCGCTGGCTGCCAGTTCTGCGCAGTTGCTGGCGAGTATCCGCATCATTCATGATGGTCGCTACTTGTCCTAACAGGGAAAGGTGCGTGTCATCGGCCTCTTCGGGTACCAGCAGCACAAATACCAAATCCACTGGTTCACCGTCGATTGCGTCGAAATCGATAGGTTCGGATAGCTTCAAAAAACCGGCGATAGGCGTTGTGCAGTGCGGACTGCGTGCATGGGGAATAGCCACGCCATTGCCAATTCCTGTACTGCCTAAGCGCTCCCGACCAATTAAACGGCTGAACACTTCTTGGCTATCCAGGCTGGGTATATTTTGGGCAATAAAGGTGCTGAAAAACTCCAGCACCCTTTTTTTGCTGCCCCCGGGCACGTCGTATAGAACACGTTCCGGGGGGAGTATGGTTTCCAACGTCATTGATTTAACGCACACCTGCGCCTTGGGCGCGAGCTTGTGCTTTTTCCTTATGTTTTACGAGTTGACGATCAATTTTGTCCGCTAAGGCGTCAATAGCGGCGTACATATCACTGTCGAGTGCTTCTGCATGTAAGTCTGCGCCTGCGGCGTGCAACGTACAAGCGGCTTGCTGTCGCTCCTTCTCCACCGATAAGGTGACCTGCACCGTGGTTATGTTGTCGTAATGGCGCTCTACACGTTCAAGTTTTTCATTAACATAGTCACGCAAGGCGTCAGTCAGATCCATATGATGACCAGTGATATTAACTTGCATTGACGTACTCCTTATCCAACGGACTGTACTTCGATTGTAACCCTTTTTGGGGCGTTGCAAAGCCCTTGTCGAGAGTTTCCTTGCTTTCTTGTGCTGATTGGTCAATCCCTAGCGCAAACGGCGGCGTTCGCTGGATGACGGTATGCCCATGGCTTCACGGTATTTGGCCACTGTGCGACGTGCGACCTGAATGCCACTCTCGTCTAAAAGAGTCACCAAGCGGCTATCAGAAAGCGGTTTGCCGGGCTGTTCTTCACTGATCAACTTTTTCAAGCGTGCCCGGATCGCGGTGCTGGAGTGACTGTCACCATCTTGGCCGCTAACTTGGCTGGAGAAAAAATACTTGAGTTCGAATACGCCGCGTGGGGTGTGGATGTATTTCTGGGTGGTGACTCGTGAGATGGTCGACTCATGCATTTCCACGGCTTCTGCAATATCCGCCAGTATTAGTGGCTTCATGGCTTCTTCGCCGTGTTCTAAAAAGCCAATTTGACGGGTAATGATTTCGCGGCCCACGCGCAGCAACGTATCGTTGCGGCTAGAAAGGCTCTTAATTAACCAGCGTGCCTCCTGGAGGTGTTCCTTTAAAAACTGATTATCCTGACTTTTATCGGCACGCTTAATCAGGCTCGCATAATCAGGCTGAATGCGTAGTTTGGGTAAGGCTTCGGGATTAAGCTCTAAGTGCCAGCCTTCATTGTCATGGCGCACGACCAGGTCGGGAGTGATATAGCTGTCGTCGGTGACACCATAGGCGCTGCCAGGGCGTGGGTCGAGACTGCGGATTAGCTGAATAACATCGCTCAGCTGTTCATCGTCCAGCCCCAAACGGCGTTTGAGTAAGCGCATATCGTCCTTGCCAAGCGCTTCAAGAAATTGGCGAACCAGTCGGCGTGCGGGCACCAGCAGGGGCGTGTCATCGGGCAGGGCGGCAAGCTGAAGCATTAAGCATTCGCGCAGGTCGCGGGCGAATATACCGGTGGGCTCGAACTGCTGCAGCTTGAGCAAGGTATTTTCAATTTCACGCTGACTCAGTCCGTCGATACCCTGAGCACGTAACCCTTCACGAATGTCATTGAGGGGCTGCGTTAAATAGCCGTTGGCATCCAGTGCGTCGATCAGGCTTTCCGCGACAAGATGCTCGCGGGCACTAAAGTCAGTCATGGCGAGCTGCCACAGGAGGTGGCCGTGGAGGCTTTGTCCGGCGGCCTGCCGCTCAAAGTCTGGCCCCTCACTGCTGCCACTACCGCTCATACTGCCCACATCTTGGTAGGTATCCGACCAGTCACTGTCTACCGACAGTTCGGTGGGAATACTTTCTGACCACTCTTCATCCTTGGGCTCACTGACGGCTTGCTCGCTAAATTCGTCTTCTTGCTCCAGCATAGGGTTAGCATCAAGCGCCTGCTGAATTTCTTGGCGAAGATCCAGCGTTGATAGCTGCAGCAAGGCAATGGCCTGCTGCAACTGAGGCGTCATGGTCAGCTGTGTGCCGATGCGCAGTTGAAGAGAAGCTTTCATGACCATCTGAGAACCACTCGTTAATCGGAAAGGGTTACCCTAGTGCGAGTGGTGCTTCGGTGCAAGTGCAATAAGCATGCCATTGGTATTAAAATTGCCGTAGAGCACTGATTAGAGGCGCAAATCGGCTCATAGTCGAAAATCAGCGCCTAAATAAACGTCGCGTACCTTCTGATTGGTGAGAATTGACTCGGGAGAGCCGCTGGCAATGATTTGGCCATCGCCTACGATATAGGCAATATCACAAATATCGAGGGTTTCACGGACGTTGTGGTCGGTGATGAGTACCCCGATATGGCGCTGTTTCAGCGCACGGATAATCGTTTTAATTTCGCCAACCGATATGGGGTCAACGCCAGCAAAGGGTTCATCAAGCAGAATGAATGCCGGCTCAGTAGCCAATGAGCGGGCAATTTCAACCCGGCGCCGTTCGCCGCCGGATAGGCTCATGCCTAAATTGTCGCGGATATGCGTGATATGAAAGTCTTCCAGCAAGGCTTCCAGACGTTGCTCACGTCCTGCGCGATCAAGTTCTTTGCGGGTTTCTAGGATCGCCATGATGTTATCGCTAACCGATAACTTGCGGAAAATAGAAGCCTCTTGGGGTAGGTAACCAATACCGGCCATGGCGCGCTCATGCATTGGAGCGCGAGTTAAATCCACGTTATCAATGCCGACCTTTCCAGCATCGGACTTCACTAGGCCGACAATCATATAAAACGAAGTGGTTTTGCCCGCGCCATTGGGCCCCAGTAGGCCGACGACACTGCCCTGGGAAATTTCCAGGTTAATATCTTTGACGACGCGTCGACGTTTGTAACTTTTTGCCAAATGGTGAGCATAAAGGGTTTTTATCGGCGCAGTTTCAGCAGTTTCAGCAGTATCAGCAGTTGCCACAGGTTGACTCCCTATTGTGCAGGCTGGAGGGTCATTCTAATGCGTTGAGGTTCGCTGCCTTCAACGTCAGAGCGTGCCTGAATTACTTCGCGATCAATAAAATACTCTAGTCGTCCGCCGGTAAACCTATCATCTCGCTGGGTCAGCTCGGCTTGGTCAATGAGTTCCACGCGGCGTTCGGCGACATGATAAATAATGCGTCTGGCCCAGCCTTCCGTCGGGGCATCCTGCCCATCAGCTTGATGGCGTAAGTAGGCGCGCTCACCGGTGGATATTGCGCGGGAGAGTTCGCCTGCATCATTACGATGTATTTCTACCCGCTCGCCACGCAACTGCATTTCGCCTTGGCGAATGTCGACATTGCCGCTATAGATGGCAGTGCCAGCACGCTGATCCAGGTCTAGGCGATCAGCCTCCACTTCCACCGGCGCCTGGCCTGGGGTAGGGCTTGATTGGGCCGCTGCTGATAGCGGCACCGCGAGTGCAATAAGAGCGGTATATAGCAGTGCTTTCATGGTGACTCCTGTGAGACGTTGTCTGAAAACTGGCTGCACTCGCAGACTTTTCAGGTAAAGACTAGCGCTGTGTGGCAGGTGGGTGTATGCCGCGCACATTGTCAGTTAAGCGAACCTGGCTATCATTTAGCCACACATCCATGCGTGAAGCGGTCATTTGCTGAGGGGGTTGCTGCAACAAAACCGGGGCGTCACTCCACGCATGCTGGTTAAGCCCATCATAGTGCAGTAACTCGGTATCGAGCTGCCAGCCTTCATCTGGGGCAATCAGGCGGGCTGAGCCAGAGAGCGTCAGCGCGTGTGTGTTGGCGTTAAGGGTGCCAATATCTGCATTGGCTAGCCACTGGCGATTTTCGCTGTCATATAAAATCGCCCGGGGGGTTTCTGACCAGGTTTGGCCGCTTTGAGGTGTATGGATCAGATGCGGCGTTTTCAATGACTGTAAGACGTTGCCATTCTCTCCGAATAGGGTGATTTCTGCATCTTCGAGTACATGACCTGGCTCTTGGGCCTGCGCATCAGGGTCGATATCGACGGGCCGAGGCCCACCGGGGCCAAGCCATACCAATAGCGCGCCTAAGGCGATAACCAGCCCGGTAAGCCACACACGGGTTTTAAGCCGTTTTAGCATTTATTTCCGACCATGCAAATAAGTGTCAAGCACTGCTCCCCAGTGCCCTTGGGATTCCAGTAGCGTGTCACAAATTTCACGCACTGCACCGTGTCCTCCTAACCGCTCTGTTGTCCAGTCTGCATGGGTATGCATATAGTCCGGCGCATTAGGCACGGTAATGCCGACGCCGCAGCGTTTGATCGCAGAGAGGTCGGGGAGGTCGTCGCCGCAATAGGCTACCTGTTCGAGCTCTAAATCCAAGCGTTGGCATAGGCTACGCAGTGTGGCGAGCTTATCTTCACAGCCTTGATGCACATGGTCGATGCCGAGAGCCGCCGCGCGCTGGCTGACCATTGGCGAGTCACGGCCCGTAATCAAGGCGACGTGAATGCCCACCCGCTTTAGAAGCTTTAGGCCATGCCCGTCCTGGGTATGAAACGCTTTAATTTCGATGCCGTCAGCCTGGAAATAAAGCCGACCGTCCGTGAGTACGCCATCGACATCCAATGCCAAGAGACGCACGCGACGCAGACGATCTAGTAGGGCAGCAGATAGGGTCATATAGTCTCCATTTAATGAAATCACTGAAACGGGCTTTCAGTCGGTTAAATAACGCCGCTAGCGAGCAGATCGTGCATATGAAGAGCACCAATTGGGCGCTGTTGTTCATCCACCACCGCTAGCGCCGTGATGCGGCTCTCTTCCATAATTCGCACGGCTTCAGCGGCGAGTATGTCGGGGCCTATGCGTTTGCCCGGCCGGGTCATGACGTCATCGACGAGAACATCACGCAGGTTATGAAATTGATCCAGGGTGCGTCTTAGGTCGCCGTCGGTGTATACCCCGGCCAAACGTCCGTCACTATCGACGACACAGGTAAAGCCTAAGCCTTGGCGGGTAATTTCCAGTAAAGCATCGCGGAGCGGACTGCCCAGGGCGACCTGTGGCAAGCGAGTGCCGTCGTGCATAAGGTCCCGTACGCGAAGTAAAAGGCGTTTGCCCAAGCTGCCGCCTGGATGGGAAAGCGCAAAATCCTCAGCGGTAAAACCACGTGCTTCCAGTAGCGCAACGGCCAGCGCATCGCCTAGCGCAAGGGCGGCAGTGGTAGAACTGGTAGGGGCAAGATCAAGTGGGCAAGCTTCGCGTTCTACGCCGCTATTCAAATGAGCGTCGGCATGTTTAGCCAGCGTTGAGTTAGGTCGTCCCGTCATACTGACCAGCGGTGTGCCCAACCGCTTGAGCAAGGGCAATAGTGCGGTAACTTCAGCGGTTTCACCTGAGTTAGACAGGGCGAGCACCACATCCGCGCGGGTAATCATACCCAGGTCGCCATGGCTAGCTTCACCTGGATGAACAAAAAATGCGGGTGTGCCTGTGCTGGCGAGGGTGGCCGCGAGTTTGCCTGCTATGTGGCCAGACTTGCCCATGCCGGTGACGACAACGCGACCTTTACAGGCAAGTATCAGTTCGCAGGCATGGTCGAAGCTTTCGTCCAGCTTAGCCTGAAGGCCACCTATGGCCGCCTGTTCAATCTGTAATGTGCGCAGTGCGCTTTCGCGTAACAGGCTGGGTGGGGCGAGAGGCTGGCGCATAGCGTTATCTCTTAACAATTGAACATATAGAAGTAGCTGCGGACAAGAATAACATTTCGGTAGCGCTTGTAGGCACTTCTTAACCACCGCTTCGGTATATACAGCGAACTAAATGTTTCGCACATGAGCAGGAACATCGGTTCGATTGGCAGTGTCTAGTAGCGTTATAGTACGTTGTTCGATAATATTTTAAAAACACTGTTTTTTAACTGCTGCGATACTAAGTAGGATATGATATTTGGTCCTGGCTGTAACCGCTAAGAGTCAACTGATCCATGACAGATGCTCCTTTCATTGAAATTGAAGACCTCTATTTTTCACGCGGCGACCATGAAATTTTTCGTGGCGTGAATATAACGATCCCGCGAGGGAAAGTGACGGCCATCATGGGGCCAAGCGGTACCGGTAAGACCACGTTGCTCAAATTGATTGGCGGACAGCTGACTCCAGATAAGGGGCGGATTTTAATCGACGGGCAGGATGTTCACCGATTGTCTCGTAAGGCGCTTTTTATACTGCGCAAGCGCATGGGCATGCTGTTTCAAAGTGGCGCGCTTTTTTCAGATTTAGACGTGTTCGAGAACGTTGCTTTTCCGCTTCGGGTACATACTGATTTGCCCGATCCGATGGTGCGTGATCTGGTACTGCTAAAGTTGCAGGCGGTGGGTTTGCGTGGCGCTCGTCACCTAACGCCTGCAGAGCTCTCTGGGGGTATGGCACGCCGGGTAGCGTTAGCCCGAGCAGTGGCGCTTGACCCCGAGTTGATTTTATACGACGAGCCATTTGTCGGTCAGGATCCTATTTCCATGGGGGTGCTGGTGCAGCTGATTAAGCGCCTTAATCAGGCGCTGCAGCTAACGTCAGTGGTGGTTTCACACGATATTAAGGAAACACTGAGCATTGCGGATTATCTCTATCTGATAGCAGATGGTCAGGTAGTGGCCCATGGTACGCCGCACACCCTGGATACTAATCAGGATCCGCGCGTCAGCCAATTTATTCATGGCGAACCCGATGGTCCGGTGCCGTTTCACTATCCCGCCGAGGCGTTTTATCGCGATATTTTGGGTAAAGCCTCAATCCAACGATAGGCTAAATGCACAAATGCTGGGTACATACAGGGCAGGATAAATGCAGTCAAAATTTTCAAACAGCACCGCGCGTATTACCCGTTTGGGGCGAAGAGGGTGTGACCTAATGGAAGCCCTGGGTCGAGCAGGGATTTTTCTAGCTCAGTCAGCGATTGGCGTGCCGTCCAGGGAAGGCTGGCGTTTATGGTTGCAGCAGATGCACTTTGTCGGTGTGCTTTCACTGGCAATCGTGCTGGTGTCGGGGCTGTTTATTGGCATGGTGCTGGCGCTTCAAGGTTATACCCTACTGGTAGATTTTGGTGCCGAGCAGGCGCTTGGCCAAATGGTTGCGCTGTCGCTTTTGCGTGAACTGGCTCCCGTGGTAGCCGCACTGCTGTTTGCTGGCCGTGCTGGTTCCGCGCTAACCGCTGAAATTGGGTTGATGAAAGCCACCGAGCAACTGACCAGCATGGAAATGATCGGCGTTGATCCGTTGCGCCGCGTTGTGGCACCCCGGCTGTGGGCAGGCTTTGTTGCACTCCCTATCCTGACGGTGGGATTTAGCGTTGTGGGTATTTGGGGTGGCTATTTGGTGGGTGTTGAATGGCTGGGCGTTTTTGAAGGCTCATACTGGAGCAATATGCAGTCAAGCGTATCCTTCACCAACGATGTGGGTAACGGCATGATCAAAAGCGCGGTGTTCGCCGTGGTAGTGACATGGATTGCGGTGTTCCAGGGATATGATTTGATACCAACGTCTGAAGGTATATCGCGTGCCACAACGCGCACGGTCGTGTATTCGTCGCTTGCGGTTCTGGGGCTTGATTTTGTATTGACTGCCGTTATGTTTGGCGGCCTTTAATGGGTGGAGTAGGTTCATGAGACGCAGTAAAACCATGGAATTCGGTGTTGGCCTGTTTATGATCGCTGGTATTTTAGGGGTGATCTTCCTCGGCTTGCGCGTTAGTGGGCTAACCCTCTCTGCACCCACGCAGTCGTTTCAGCTGGAAGCAAATTTCGCCAATATCGGGGGGTTAAAGCCCCGTGCAAGGGTCACTATGGCTGGGGTGACAGTAGGGCGGGTGGAGTCAATTGAGCTGGATACAGAGTGGTACGATGCTCGGGTAGTGCTGCGTTTAAACAGCGAGCTTGAGGGCCAGCTCTCCAGAGACTCGACAGCTGCCATTCTTACCGCAGGCTTGCTAGGCGAACAGTACATTGGCCTAAGCGTAGGCGGTGATCCTGAGACGTTGGCAGCAGGTGACACTATTCGCGATACGCAATCTGCGCTCGTGCTAGAAGAACTTATTCAACAATTTGTGTCCAATATGGCAAGCAATTAAGCGCTGTCCCCCATGCGATAAGGCGTTAGGAGAAAACGGGTATGAAAGGAACAAATAAGTGGTTGGCTGGTTGGTTTCTTGGCGTGGCAACACTTGCCATGTTGTTGGTGCCATTGCAGTCGCAAGCGCAGTCGCAATCTCCAGAGGCGTTGATTCGCGAAAATGTTGAATCACTCATGGCAGATCTAGAAGGCCGAAAAGATTACTACGCTAACAACCTGAGTGAGCTTGAGGAGTTGGTGGATAGTAACCTTGATCAAGTGGCGGACTTTCGCTATATCGGCGCCAGCGTGATGGGCAGCTATTTCCGCAATGCGACGCCAGAGCAGCGCAGTCGTTTTGCCGATGTATTTCGTCAAACGTTAATTGATACCTACACCCGCGGCTTAGTGACGTTTGACTATGAGGAGCTACGCGTACTGAGCTCCCAGCAGGCTCAGCGCCATGAAGATCAAGCCAGTGTCGCGATGGAAGTGGTTGCGAAGAGTGGGCAGGTATACCCTGTCAGCTATAGCCTGAGGCTCTCGGATGGTGAATGGCGTGTTGTTAATGTCATCGTGAATGGCATCAATTTGGGCTTAACGTTCCGTAATCAGTTTGATCAAGCCATGCGTGAAAATAACCGCGATTATGATGCGGTGATTAGAGGTTGGTCGCCTGAGGTAGGCGTTGATGAGCTTGAGCAGGGGGGCGATGCGTGACAGTGCTGTTCACACGCCCTAGCGTCACGGTACAGGTTGACGACGCGACCCTGTCCGTCGCAGGTGATGTTGATGTAACGCTGGCGGCCGATTTGGCCGCCAGCGGCGTTAAATGGCTCCAAACGGCAGAAATTACAGCGTTATCACTGGATTTTAGCGGGGTTAATAAGGCTAGCAGCGTCGCCATTAGCGTACTGTTTGAATGGCTGCGCACCTGCCAAAAATGTGCGATTAAGGTTGAGGCTATTCATCTTTCTGTCCCGCTAGAGCGGCTTGCCTCCTTGGCTGAGCTGGATGATTTGATAGAGCACCCAGCATCTGCACTGATGGTTTAACTGATAGTTTAATAGCAGGGCATCATCGCCAAATGCGCTGCTTTTCTTTATTATGTCCCCCTATTTATCAATTGATAATAACGACCCAGAGGAGTTTTTTGCGCCATGCAACCCAGCGAAGTAAAAGCACTGCTTGAATCCCGCATTGAAGGATGCCAGTTTCATATCCAGGGTGAAGGCTGTAATTTTCAGGTGATTGCGGTTGGCGATGCCTTTGATGGTCTCTCTCCTGTCAAACGTCAGCAACTTGTTTACGCAGCCCTTAGCGACGAAATTGCATCTGGCGCGCTTCACGCGATCAGCATTAAAACGTTTACTCCGGCGCAGTGGCAAACTGCACCGGAAAACGTTCAATAACGGTCATCTCATGGATAAGTTAATCATTACCGGCAATGGGTCGGTTGACGGTGAAGTGTGGGTGAGTGGTGCCAAAAATGCAGCCTTGCCTATTTTATGTGCCAGTTTGTTGGCCGATGGCCCGGTAATCATTGGTAACTTACCGCACCTGCAAGATATTACCACCACCCTTGAGTTGCTTGGCCGGATGGGCGTTGAGCCTGTCATGGGTGAAAAGCTGACCATTCAACTGGATGGGTCGCAGGTTACCCAGTGTCACGCACCTTATGAGCTGGTTAAGAAGATGCGGGCTTCTATTTTGGTGCTGGGGCCACTACTGGCCCACTTTGGCAAAGCGGACGTATCACTGCCTGGCGGCTGTGCCATTGGTTCGCGTCCGGTGGACTTACATATCCGCGGCCTGGAAGCCATGGGCGCGGAGATTCGTGTTGAAGCAGGCTATATCCGTGCCCGGGTTGATGGTCGCTTGAAGGGCGCTACCATTTATTTCGATACCGTCACGGTCACTGGAACCGAAAACCTGCTGATGGCGGCGACGCTGGCTGATGGCAAAACGGTTCTGGAAAATGCTGCTCGTGAGCCTGAAATCGTTGATTTGGCTGAGTGCCTAATCAAAATGGGAGCCAATATTAGTGGCCACGGTACCGACACCATTATTATCGAGGGCGTCGAGAAGCTGCACGGCTGCGAGCACGATGTGATGCCCGACCGGATCGAAACGGGTACTTTTCTGGTGGCAGCGGCAATGACCGGGGGGCGCGTTAAAGTGAAGCGCACCCGCGCAGATATTCTGGATGCGGTTATTGCCAAGCTTGAAGAGGCGGGCGCTGAAATCACCACTGGGGATGATTGGATTGCTTTGGATATGCATGGCAAGCGCCCTAAAGCGGTCAACATTCGCACGGCGCCTTATCCTGCATTCCCTACCGATATGCAGGC
Source organism: Halomonas sp. (assembly GCF_007692655.1). Lineage (GTDB taxonomy): Bacteria > Pseudomonadota > Gammaproteobacteria > Pseudomonadales > Halomonadaceae > Vreelandella. The sequence continues at coordinate 2,468 of NZ_REBQ01000111.1, read as the reverse complement.
GCAGTTTGTCGCCATGAACGCCGTGGCAGTAGGGCACTCGCGGGTGGTAGAAACCATTTTTGAGAATCGCTTTATGCACGTTCAAGAGCTGAATCGCATGGGCGCCAATATCGTGTTGGAAGGTAATACTGCCTTGATCGAAGGGGTGGAAAAGCTCTCCGGCGCACCCGTCATGGCGACCGACCTCCGGGCCTCCGCTTCGCTGGTCATCGCGGCGATGATGGCCGAGGGTGAAACTCTGGTAGATCGGATCTACCACATCGATCGCGGCTACGAGTGTATTGAAGAAAAATTGCAGCTGCTTGGCGCGCGTATTCGCCGTATACCCGGCTAAGCCATGTTATTCAGTTCCTGAATGCTAATAACGACGGGCCTAAAAGATGAGTAAGCAACTGATTTTGGCCCTCTCTAAGGGCCGTATTCTGAATGAAACGCTGCCGCTTCTTGCCGACGCAGGTATCACCCCTGTTGAAGATTTAGGTAAAAGCCGCAAGCTGCTGTTTGATACTAACTTGCCAGACGTTAAGCTGGTAATTATTCGTGCCACCGACGTGCCAACTTATGTACAGCTGGGGGCCGCAGATTTAGGCGTTGCCGGTAAAGATGTGCTGCTTGAGCATGGCGCCGAAGGGCTTTATGAGCCACTGGATTTAGAAATCGCCCGCTGTAAACTGATGACCGCGGGCATGACCGGCCAGCTACCAGCGCGTGCCCGTCGCCGCGTAGCCACTAAGTTTGTCAATGTGGCGCGCCGCTATTATGCCGAACAAGGGATCCAGGCCGAAGTGATCAAGCTCTATGGTGCGATGGAGCTTGCGCCGATAATGAATTTGGCCGATGAGATCGTCGATATCGTTGATACCGGCAATACACTGCGTGCTAATGGCATGGAGCCACGTGAGCTGATTGCCCATATCAGTACCCGGTTAGTGGTTAATAAAGCGTCGATGACCATGAAGCATGACCGTATTAAGCCTATATTGGCGCGCCTGGAAAGCGCCATTAAACAGCGCCAGACACAGCTTGCCGAGTAACATAAGGTGACCTATGAGCGACCCCATGAGCGATCCCAAGATTAATCAGAGTACAGCTACGATTTCCCGCTTATCGACCGTCGATGAAGGTTTCAAACATCGACTGGATGGGCTGTTGGACTGGGAGGGCGTGTCTGATAAAGCAGTTCAGGCGCGGGTTGAAGAGATTCTAGCGAGCGTTAAGCAGCATGGCGATGCGGCTGTTATCGAAGCAACCAACCGGTTTGATCGGCTTGCAGTCACTCATATGGATGAACTGCGACTAGCGCCTGAGCAGTTGAAGTACGCCTTTGATAACTTGCCTGCTGAGCAGCGCGAAGCTTTATCTGTGGCTGCGGAGCGTATAAAGCGTTACCACGAGCGTCAGAAACCAAGCTCTTGGCAATACGAAGAGGAAGATGGCACCGTGCTGGGCCAGAAGGTAACGGCGATTGATCGTGCAGGCATTTATGTGCCCGGCGGTAAAGCAGCCTATCCGTCGTCAGTGCTGATGAACGCTATTCCTGCTCATGTCGCGGGTGTGCGCGAAATCGTTATGGTCGTGCCCACTCCAGACGGGGTGTTGAATGAATTGGTGCTAGCCGCTGCGCATTTAGCCGGTGTCGACTACGTGTTTACTATCGGCGGGGCGCAGGCGGTAGCCGCTTTGGCGTATGGTACTGAAAGCGTTCCGCGGGTCGATAAAATTGTCGGTCCAGGCAATATCTATGTGGCGACCGCGAAGCGAGCGGTGTTTGGCCAGGTGGGTATCGATATGATTGCGGGTCCCTCGGAGATTATGGTGGTTTCTGACGGTCAGACCGACCCCGACTGGCTGGCCATGGATCTGTTTTCCCAGGCCGAGCATGATGAGGATGCTCAAGCCATATTAGTAAGCTGGGATGCTGCTCATCTTGATGCTGTTGAGGCCTCGATAGAGAGGTTGTTGCCCACCGTCGAGCGCGAAGCGATCGTGCGTGAATCATTGCGCAAGCGTGGTGCGTTGATTCATTGCCGAGATCCCCAAGAAGCTATTGAGATGATTAATCGGATTGCTCCAGAGCATTTGGAGCTTTCGGTGGCCGCACCAGAAGCTTGGCTGGACGATATTCGTCACGCTGGGGCCATCTTTATGGGGCGGTACACTGCCGAAGCGCTAGGGGATTACTGTGCGGGCCCCAACCACGTTCTGCCTACTTCAGGGACTGCCCGTTTTTCATCCCCCCTGGGGGTTTATGATTTCCAGAAGCGTTCGTCGATTATTCACTGCTCTGCAGTGGGGGCCTCCACGCTGGGCAAGGTCGCCTCGGTATTAGCGCGAGGTGAGTCGCTCACCGCCCATGCTCGTTCAGCTGAGTACCGAATCCTCGATTAATCCCTGCTGCCCGAGCCTCAAGGCTCGGGCTTCGTGCGGTTGTTGTGATCGTGAAAGTGAACAGTTAGAAAACCACGGTT
>NZ_REBQ01000152.1 GCF_007692655.1 Halomonas sp. | reverse complement strand
CGCTGCTCAGGCGTCAACGCCTTTGGGTTGCTAAACCACTCCCGCTCGATGGCGGCGTAGGTTGCCAAGCGGTTCTTAAGCTGCTTAAGAAGGGCGGCGAGCTCTTCGCGGCGGGCCTGCTCGGGCCAGCGTTCCCAGGCGAAAAATTTGGCAAACAACGGCTGGCGCACAGGGCTGGCGGCCAAGGGCTCGGCGAGCCAGGTGTCCAGCGCCTGACGGCCCACTTCGGTCAGTCGGTAGACTTTGCGGTCGGGGCGTTCGGCTTGGGGCAGTGTTTCGCATGTCAGCAGGCCATCGCCGCGCATTCGGTCCAGTTCTCGGTAGAGCTGCTGGTGACTGGCCTGCCAAACATGGGCAAGGCCCGCTTTAAAGCGTTGCAGGATATCGTAGCCGGTGCCGGGCTCACGCTGCAGGGTGATTAATAAAACCGCACGTAGGGACATAAAGAGCCGTATGTTGCGAAATTGATATGCACATAGTTGCATATCAAAAAGGCAGAGGCTAGCCTTATGCAACAAGTTGCATTTGTCCGGCGGCGGGCTTGGCTCTCGGAGGTTTTCATGGCGTTTTCCTTGCATCTCTACGCATCCCTTCTGGCCCTGGGGCTGGGGGCGATTCTGCTGCTATCGACTAAGGGCACCACTCCACACAGACTAATGGGCAGTACCTGGGTCCTGGCCATGGCACTTTCGGCATTGAGCTCCTTCTGGCTTGGTGGTGGTGTTTTGCCACTGTTCGGACACTTGGGGCCGATTCATCTACTCTCGCTATGGGTTCTGGTGGCTCTTGCTGTTGCCGTGGTTGCTATCCTGAAGGGCAGGGTTGAACAGCATCGCGGCTGGATGATAGGTACCTATTTGGGTCTGATCGGGGCTTTTATCGGCACTCTGGCACCGGGCCGCTGGGTCGCCGTACAGTTAGGCTTGTGGTAAAGCCTCGGCAGCATGCTCGCCAGGTGATGCGCGTGTACTAAACTTTGCATAACGTCTTTGATATGGAGTGAGTTCATGCGGCACCTATACGTGATGCGGCATGCCAAAGCCAAACGGCTCAGTGGCGATATGACCGATCATCAGCGGCCATTGCAAAAGTGGGGGAAACGACAAGCGAGGGCTATGGCGCCGGTGCTACAGGGCTGGCAAGCGTTGGAAGGCGAGATTTACGTCAGCCCGGCGGCGCGCACGCGGGAGACATTTGACCAAGTAGCGGTGCAACTGCCTTCAGATACGCAGACAGATCAGGTGCACATTGAGCAGGCGCTTTACACCTTCGATGGCGATATGCTGTTGGAGTGGGTGAAAGCACTACCTGATGGGGTCGAGAGGGCGCTCATCATTGGCCATGATCCGGCCCTGTCTGACTTGGTTCGCTGGCTCAGTCATGAGGCGTCATATTCGCTGGCGACCGGTAGCGTGCTGCATCTTACCTTGCCTGATTCTTCCTGGACCACCATGGAGCAGGGCGGTGCAGAGTTAGCGGAAAGCCTAGTGCCAGAGGAGGCCAGCTATCGACTTTTCAAGCGCCTTGCCCCTACGCCACCCGACTACCAAGACGAGATAGCGAGTCGTATTGGCGACATGCTGGAGCACCAGTGTCGCTTGGTCAGCGCGTTAGAGCCTGGGGTGGTCGCGGGGTTTGATCCTGAGTTTCTACACCAGTACCGAGTTAACCTGCGCCGCAGTCGAGCAGTGGGCGAATCCTTGCTAGCTATTGTTAAGGTGTCTGGGCTGAAGAAGAGGCTTAAGCGGCTCAAGCACCTTGGACAGGCCACCAGCGATCTCCGCGATCTTGATGTGTTTTTGAAATACTTGAACAAATCCCCACCACCACTTTCCGCGCGCACTCTTGAGGGCTTAAAGCAATGGTTACAGGCGTGCCCGCAGGCGCAGCACAAGTCACTTTACCAGCGGTTAAGCACGCCGGAGCATGCCGAACAGTTACAGGGCTGGCAGACGTTTATCGCTTCCGATGAGTTCAAACAGGCACTATCTAAGCTTACGCCAAAGCGCATCAACAAGGTGCTGGATAAACGTATCGCCTGCCAGAATGATGATCTGGCGGCGCTCTCGTTAGACTCCCCTGACAGCGCGTTGCATGAACTTCGTAAGCGCGTAAAGCGTATTCGCTATCTGGCTGATCTGAATCCAGAGGCTCCAACCTCGTTCCTATCTACATTGAAACACCGCCAGAGTCTACTGGGGGAGTATCAAGATGTGTGCACTCGACAAATTTGGCTGGATGCCTTCATTGAAAGCTCTGATCTCGACGCAGAGCAGAAGCAAGAGTGTGTCTCTTGGTACGCTTCGCTAGAAGAATCGAAGCACAAGTTGCATAAGGAAGTCTTGGGGCTGGCACCCCTGGCAAGCTAATCAAATCCACCAGGCGAAGCCCTGCCTGCGATACTCCATGGGAGTTAATGTGAGCGAATCATTGCAAGCACTGCTAATCGAGTTAGAACAGTTTGGTCAACACAACGATGCCACCATTTCTGACCGGCCACGTCGCATGCTGAATATTACCCGTGATACGGGAGAGTTTCTTGCGGTGCTGGTTCAGGCCGCGAACGCTCAACAAGTGCTGGAGATTGGCACCTCTAACGGGTATTCCACCTTATGGCTTGCCCAAGCGGCACGGCAAATTGGTGGTCACGTAACTACCGTTGAGCAGTCTGAATTCAAACGGGAGATGGCCGCCAAGAATTTCGAGCGCTCGGGTATGGCTGGCGTGATTACCCAACGTCAAGGCGATGCGGGCGCTCTGCTTGAAACCATGCCTGACGCTTGTTTTGACCTTATCTTTCTCGATTCTAAACGCTCGGATTACTTTCAATGGTGGCCAAACATAAAACGAGTGTTGAAAAAGGGCGGACTTCTTGTGGTGGATAACGCCATTTCCCATGCCGATGAAATGGAAGTTTTTATCGAGCGGGTAAAAACTGATCTTGATTTCACCACATGCACTGTTCCGGTCGGCAAAGGTGAGTTTCTGGCAACGCGCTGCCGTTGATAAGGGCGGCTAATGGCTAATGACGGCATCAGGCTTAATTCTAATAGCGTTAAAATTAAAAATATTTTAAAAAATGGCATGTAAAGTGAGCGTGGGCAAACCCAGTCTATTTTGTGGCGATGCCTAGCTAGGTTTTTCGACCCACAACTTTCATACTGGCACGTCTATCCAATCATAAAATTTAGAGAAGAGTGTGCAAGGTAACCGAAACGGGCAAAACGGGATTTTGAGAACGTTTTTCCAGCACAAAACATTACATAGTTAATAGTTGTTCTGCTAATTAAAGTCTATATAGTTTACCGAGCGATAAGAAAAAGTGAAACCTATGTCTTTGAAATAGGAATAACTATTACTAATTATGTCGAAGGCGCTTCAAATGGCTGTTTCAATCCAGTACGAAAATCCATCAGCGAGCGTTGTTCGTTCACTGCTTCAACACACCCATGAGCTATCTATATATTCTAAGGATATGCCTTATGCCTTGAAGGCAGAAGTTATTGAATTGAATCTGGGTAGTGGACGCATGGTGTTGGAGGTGGAGTACGCTGGATCAGACATTGAGTGCTATGTAGCCACCGGTAGTCTGAGCTTTGACCTGGAGGCGCTGAAAGGGCCAAACGATAACGAGCGCGATACCTACAGTCTCAGTAACGTCGCTGTCACGGTACACAAGGCAGACAGTACGTTGTATCGCCTGGAGTGCCAACTGCCAGAAACGATGTTTATTAGGGAAAGCAGAGGCGCTGTGCGTATCCCTTTCATTCTGGGTATGCAGGCTCGGGTAAACATCGAAGTTTATTTGCGTGAACTCAACGTGCCAGCAAGGCTGCGTAATCTTTCGATCGGTGGCTGCATGGTTGACATTGATCTAGCGGAAAGCATGGCGTTTGGTGTAGGACAGGAAATTCCTGGGTTAACGCTGGAGTTTCCTAACGGCGATAGTTTTATTGCCGAAGGTAAAATTAGCCACATACGCCCCTTCGGTAATCACGGCTATGCAGCAGTCGGTATTCAGTTTATTAATTTGTCGATGCCCCAAACGGAAACCCTATATCATTTTGTGAATGAGTCAGAAAGAGAGGCCGCCTTTCGTACTGGGACGAACGATAAAATGGATTATCACTCACCCTTGTTTGTTCCTGGTGCTAAGGAAAAGAAAATTCAGCATCGAGAAGCTCAAGAACGAGATAAGCGTTCTCGCCAGCCCGCTATGGAACGTGGTGTCATGGACGTAACGCATCAGCTACAAGTAGGGTTGATGTATATGAAAAACCGTCAACTATTTCCAAGTGAGATTTTCTACGATTGCGTTGATACTCTACGCTATCTAGTGGAGCAGGATCGCAAGACTTTTTTGTATGCCCTTGCGTTTTTACGTGACGAGCCAGACTGGGTAAGACATGCCGTTCAGGTTGCTGGACAGCTGGCTGACATGATGCTGATCCGTGACCCGCATGATCCGCAGGTGCGGGAAGCGGTGCTAGGTGCCTTGCTGCATACCATGGGTAAGCCCTTGCTACTCAGCGGTAAGCTGCCTTCGCTCAAGGTTAATCTGAATCCAACCCAAAAGGCTATTCTTGGCGGCCATGTGACTGTACTGCATGATAAACTTAGCGAGCTTGGCTGGGAGCCAAGTCCCACTTGCCGTGATGTCATTGAAAATGCTAATGAACGGCTTGATGGCTCCGGCTACCCGGCAGGGAAGCGCGACAAACAGCTAGCTGAACTGACTCGGCTGGTGTCGGTGATCAAGGTAGTTAATAAACTACTCCATGCACGTAACGGGGAACCCCCTCGCTCACCGCTTGACGCCTACCGCAAGGTTCATGTGACTGACTTGGTATACGACAAAATGGTTCTAGTGGAGTACATCCAAGTATATGGCCTGTACCCCATTGGCAGCTTGGCCAAGTTCTCGGGTGGTTTCCTTGCCTGGATCATGGATATCAACGGTAAAGGCATGCCCAGTCAAGTGAAGGTTGTCAAAAACTTACGTTTTCCTGACACCAACATCAACAGTGCGATCACGCAAAACGACTTGCCGCAGATCGGCAAGCTAGAAGGAATCGTTAACCCTTCTGATTACGGGGTGAAGGTGTTAAAGATTTAGAAGGACTATGCATTAAAGCGAATATGTATAGCAACAAAAGCTTCGAAGCTGCATCTGAGCAGCGATGTGGGCTTCTAAATTATTTCAAATTTTACAGGTCTATGCGTTTTTCTGCATCACGATGGTTCGTGTGGATATACGCTTAATATGAGCTATGTTTCGCACTCGAAATTTGACACGGTCGCAGCCTCATATTTTGCTATAGATAACTGGGGCGAATACGGATGGCCCATATGCTTTTAAGCCTCGGACCGACTTTTGGCCAACCAACGTGTCTTAATTCCTTGGCGTAAGGCCGGTTTTATCAGAATTTTTCATTGCATTAAACTACATTGGCTGGTGGTCAAAGAATGGCTTAATTGCTGCTTGTAGTGTGCTAAATATTAATTAACACTGGAGGTGTGATTAAAACTGAGAAGCTTTTCCTTAAGCTTCATTCAGATTTGTTCATCCTTTTTTGCTAAATACAACGATGTAAGTCATAAAAAGCCGTACCCCAGTGTTGCGAAAATTTTGAATTATAAGGGTATAAATAAACTATACATTGCCCCTCCGAGATAACTTTATGTCCTCACCAAATGAATACCTCGCATCGGAAACTTTGCCGGTTGTAGGCATCGGGGGCTCGGCTGGGTCGCTCCAGTCACTCAAGTCTTTCCTGGCTAATCTGCCAGTTGATACGGGCGCGGCGTACGTCATCGTTACCCACTACCCCAAAGACGAGCGCAGCCTGCTGCCCGAAATTTTGGGGCCGCAAACGGCGTTGCCGGTACAGATGGCCGAGGAGGGCGAGG
>NZ_REBQ01000052.1 GCF_007692655.1 Halomonas sp. | reverse complement strand
GGTTTTCTGAGTTTTATGCCGCAACCGCTGTTGAGCCAGTAACGCGCCTGGCCAGCCACCCAACAGCCCGAGCAGATGCAGCGTTTTCTCACTTACTCGTTGGCGCCTGTTAATCGCCGCCTTTTTATCAACAGCGTAAGTGGTGTAGGCAATAACGCTGAAAACAGCATAAAAAACGGCAATGAGGATCAATAGCGCGTTACTCGAATAGGTTGATGGGCGAAGCATAGGTTAGGTCACTATTTTATTTCCGGCGTTGAGAAGGTTTGCCCCCCGCTGCTGGTTTGCCGCGCCCCGCTTGGCTTTTACCAAAGGGTTTTGCGCCTGGCTTACCTTTACCCACTGGCTTGCCGGGTGCTTTGCCCTTGGGGTGCGGTTTACCGGCACTACTTTTCGGGCCGGTGCTGACTTTTCCGCTGGGGGCTTTTTTACCCTTGGGAAGAGGTTTAGCCCCAGCGGCTTTAGCTCCCGGACTCTTTGCGCCTGCTTTTGCCGGTTTCTGGCGCCCTTTAGCAGCTGGTTGGTTGCCCTTTCCAGCGCCTGCTCCCCCGCTGTAATTGGGTCTTGTGGGTTTGCTTTTCTTCTTCTCTGGCGCGACGTCAGAGCGTTCGGTCAGCGCGATAATGGTGTCAATCTCTTTGGGAGTGAGATCTCGCCAGTCGCCCAGGGCTAAGCCTTTGAGCGGCACGTTCATAATGCGGGTACGAATAAGTTGAGTGACTTCATAACCAAAGTATTCGCACATACGACGAATTTGACGATTGAGTCCCTGCACTAAGGTAATCGTAAATACAAAGGTGGACTCTTTGTGTACCTTGCAGCGCTTTGTCACCTTGCCGAGAATCGGCACGCCACTCTGCATGCCGTCGATAAACTCATCGGTGATCGGTTTGTTCACCGTCACCTGGTACTCTTTTTCATGATTGTTATTGGCGCGCAGAATCTTATTAACCAAGTCGCCGTTATTGGTTAGAAAAATCAGCCCTTGGGAGTCTTTATCAAGCCGGCCAATAGGGAAAATCCGCGCGCCGTGCTTAACAAACTCAACGATGTTGTCCTTCTCGCTAGATTCGGTGGTGCTAACGATACCCACCGGTTTGTTTAGCGCTATCAGGATCAGATCTTCCTCTTCCTGCGGTTCGATCTCTTGGCCATTCACCTTTACAAGATCGCCTGCCACCACCTGGTCACCGGTAGTGGCACGGCGCCCGTTAATCCACACGTTGCCCTGCTCAACGAAACGGTCGGCCTCACGGCGAGAACACATTCCACTTTCGCTGATGTATTTATTGATACGGGTAGATTTTCGTAACGACATAAAGCGCCATGTTGCCAATTAGAAGTTAAAAAGAGATTAAAAGGAGGACCCAGGCTGCTGGAGGAAGGCCAGCTCCTCTTCGGTTGAAGGTCGGCCTAACAGCTCATTGCGGTGAGGGTAACGCCCAAAGCGATCAATGATCGCTTTGTGACGCACCTCGAAATCGAGGTTGTTCTCTAACCCCGGCTGGTCGAACAGCTCCATCGCCAGCTCGTGAATAGCCACAGACTCGCTGTGCATGTAAGGCATATAGAGAAAAACCCGCTGTTCGCTGCTCAGCTCAGCATCTGCCCTGGCCGCCACCGCCTCCTGGGCAAGCGCAAGCGCCAGGGCATCGGTGGCGAAAGCACGGGCATCGTCGCGGTAGATATTGCGCGAGAACTGATCCAGCACAATGATTTCTGCCAACCGCCCTTCGGCCGTTTGCCGCCACGCGTAACATTCGCAGTGGGCGGTTTGGCCATGTAAGACGCCGAACCGTTCAGTGATCATGCGATCCATCTCAGGGTCTTTTTCAAACCACTGCGCAGGGGTCAACTCATCAAACCAAAAACGTAGTACTGACTGCGCATCTGAGTGCATTGACGCCTCCTGTTCGTACACTATGTGTATGGCCTGGCATGGATGGCCTAGCCCGTATTACGCAGCCCTGCCGCAATCCCCGCCATGGTCACCATTAGCGCCCGGGAAAGATCAGCGCTAATCGCTCCATCGGCATCGCGGTTACGCTGCAGCAGCTCCGCCTGAAGACCATGGAGCGGGTCGATGTAAGGATTACGTACATCAATCGCTTGGCGAATCAGCGGCGTATTCTCCAACAGTTTTTCCTGCTGAAGAACATCAAGCACCGCCTCTTCCAGCCGCGCGAAACGTTCACGCAGTTTTTTACCCAACGCCTTTAATGAAGGCTCGTCGACTAAGCGGTGCTCGTAGTAAGCGGAAATCGCCACGTCGGCTTTGGCCAACAGCATTTCAAGCATGTCCAGGTAGGTGCCGAAGAATGGCCACTCATTGCGCATCTCCTGCAGCACTTCGCGCCCGCCGGGCTGCTCTAAACGCCGCGAGAATGCCTCACCGCTGCCTAACCAGGCCGGCAGCATTAGACGGATCTGCGTCCAGGCGAAAATCCATGGGATAGCGCGTAGTGTTTCGACACCGCCGTCCTGACGTCGCTTGGTGGGCCGGGAGCCCAGCGGCAGCCTGCCCAAAGCGCCCTCCGGCGTTACCGCCCGGAAGTAAGGCACAAAGTCCGGATCTTCACGCACCACACCCACGTAGGCGGCGTGGGCTACCTTAGCAAGCTGCTCCATCTCCTCACGCCAATGGGGCTCCGGGGCACGTGGTGGCAACAACGTGGCTTCCAGTACCGCGCAGGCGTAAATTTCCATTGAGCGCAGGGCAATATCCGGCTGACCAAATTTAAACCGAATCATCTCACCCTGCTCCGTTACTCGCAGGCTGCCATTTACCGAGCCGGGGGGCTGGGAGAGAATCGCTGCATGCGCTGGGCCACCACCACGGCCGACGGTACCGCCACGGCCGTGGAACAGAGTGAGATCGACACCGTGACGCTCACACACATTCACTAAAGATTCCTGTGCACGGTACTGCGCCCAAGCGGCAGCCAACTGTCCGGCATCTTTAGCTGAGTCGGAGTAACCGATCATCACTTCCTGGCGATCATCAATCAGGGAGCGATAGCCCGGTATCGCCAACAGCTGGTCAATAACATCGCCAGCGTGATTGAGGTCATTCAGGGTTTCAAACAGCGGCGCAATGGGCAGGGTGACGGCCCCACCGACTTCTTTCATCAACAGCGCCACGGTGAGCACATCAGAAGGCTCAGCGGCCATAGAGATAATGTAAGTGCCCAGCGCTTCACTGTGCTCCTGGGCAATCACTTTGAAGGTATCCAGCACTTCTCGGGACTCGGCAGAGCACTCCCAGCGGCGTGGAATCAGCGGACGGCGCGAAGCTAACTCGGTAAGCAAAAACTCCTGGCGCTGCGCTTCGCTCCACTCCCGGTAGTGGCCAAGACCCAGCGTACTGGTCAGCTCTTCGATAACCTGGGCATGGCGGCTGGCCTCTTGGCGCAGGTCAAGCTTTGTCAGCGTAACGCCAAAGACCGCCACCCGTCGCAGCGTGTCCAGCAGCGCGCCGTTGGCGATGGTATCGAGGCCCACATCGCACAACGAGCGGTAGCAGGCTAACAGCGGCGAATAGAGCTGGTCGCGGGTTTCAATGATCGGCCCACCGTCATAGTTACGTCCCTCAAGCTCGGCTTTTGCCCAATCCCGGGTCGCTTCCATTCTAGCCAGAAGGCGTTTTAGCACTTCGCGATAGGGCTCAGCCACATCCCCCGCTTCGGCTTTGAGCGCGCTGTTGGCCTTCCACATGGAGAGCTCGGTTTTGAGCTGCTCAAGATCGCGCAAATAGAGATCTGCAGCCATCCAGCGGCCTAATAGCAATACTTCACGGGTAACCCGGGCGGTGACATTGGGGTTTCCATCCCGGTCTCCGCCCATCCAGGAGGCATAGCGTATCGGCGCGGCGTCCAGAGGCAGGCGCTCACCGGCAGTATCCATCAGCAGGTTATCCAAATCCCGATGGAAGTCAGGCACCGCCTGCCACAGCGAGTTTTCAATCACTGCAAAGCCCCACTTGGCTTCATCAACCGGCGTTGGCCGCTCGTGCCGGATCTCATCGGTATGCCAGGCCTGGCTAATCAGCTCTTCAAGGCGCCCTTGAGCGCGAGTCCCGCGCTCTGGATAATCCTCAGAGCCTTCAATCGCTGTTAAGCACTCATCAATGGCGTCATATTTTTGGATCAGCGTGCGCCGGATAACTTCCGTGGGGTGTGCGGTGAGCACGAGTTCAACCCGCATATTGGCAAGCGCTTCGACTAGTTTACGCGGCGAGTTGCCCGCCTGTTGGGCACGCGCTAGCAGTTCGCCCAGGACTGGCTGGGAGCCAGGTTTGTAGTCCTCTACGCGGCGAAAGCGCGCCCGATAGTGCTGTTCGGCAATATTGGCGAGATTCAGAAATTGGTTAAATGCGCGGGTGACTGGCAACAGATCCCGCTCGGGTAGTTGGCGCAGATATTCGATTAATTCGCGCTGCTGCAGCGAATCCCCCTGCCGCCCTCGCTTGGCATGGGCGCGGATCGTTTCAATTTTATCGACAAATGCTTGGCCCAAATCATCGGCAATGGTGCGTCCCAGGCTGTCGCCTAGAATACGGACGTTATCACGCAGAGATTCGTGTAGGTCGTGACTCATTAGCATGGCCTCCTTGCTGGGGTCGCATCATTATTAGATCAGGAATCGGTAAGAAGTTTTTCTTGTGACTGGGTTTCTAGTGCCTTGGCCGCCTGCCAGTGGGTTTCCATCTCATCTAACGAGGCATCCACGAGGGGCCGCTGTGCCGCGCTCAGAGAGCGTTCAACATAGCGAAAACGGCGTTCAAATTTAGCGTTGGTGCCGCGTAGGCACTGCTCTGGGTCAGCGTTAAGTGTGCGGGCAAGATTGGTTACCGCAAACAGCAGATCGCCGACTTCTTCTTGGGCATGCTGGTGGTCACCGGCGTCGAGCGCCTCTTCCACCTCGGCAAGCTCCTCGCGAATTTTAGCTAAAACGCCCCGGGCATCGGGCCAATCAAAGCCTACCCGCGCCGCGCGTTTAGACAGCTTGGCAGCACGACTTAACGCGGGCAGCGTTCTGGGCACATCATCCAGCACTGACGGGGCCTCAGTTGCCCTACCAGCACGCTCTTCAGCCTTCAGTGACTCCCAGCGGCTATTCACTTGTTGGGTTTGCACTTCTTCGGCGCTCACCCCAGGAGGACGACGGGAAGCCAGGGTGCCATCGGGGAAAACGTGCGGGTGGCGGCGCAGCATCTTCTTGGTCAGCGTATCGACAATGTCATTAAAATCAAACCGCTGCTCTTCTGCCCCGAACTGGGCGTAATAAACGACTTGAAAGAGCAAGTCGCCCAGTTCACCGGGCAGCTCATCATAAGCGCGCCGCTCAATGGCATCAGCGACCTCATAGGCTTCTTCCAAGGTGTGCGGCACAATGCTGTCCCAGTCTTGCTTAATATCCCAAGGACAGCCCTGTTCGGGGTCACGCAGCACCTGCATCAATGTCATCAGGTCGTCGATACCATGGCGCACCTAGGCTCCTCCTTTACGTACATGTTGATCTGGATCGGCGTTACGCAAGCGGCGCACTTCGGTCACGTTGGGTAACTGCTGTATACGTGAAAACAGACGGCCCAGGGATTCAAGACCATCAACTTCAAGGGTGATACGCAGCCGGGCGATGCCTTCGTCAGTATCCGTCAGCGTGTTCACCGCGAGTACGTTCACTTTTTCATTGCCCAGCAGCCCAGTGACATCGCGCAATAGGCCGTAACGGTCCCAGGCCTGAATTTCAATGGTGACCGGGTAGCGGGTCTGAGCACGCTCTCCCCACTCCACCTCAATAATGCGCTGAGGTTCGTCCAGGCGCAATTGAAGGATATTGCTACAGTCCTGACGGTGAACGGTCACCCCCCGCCCCTGGGTGATAAAGCCAATAATGGGCTCGCCAGGCACCGGGCGGCAACAGTTCGCCATGCTGGTTTTCAGATTGCCAACGCC
>NZ_REBQ01000211.1 GCF_007692655.1 Halomonas sp. | reverse complement strand
TCTTCTGGGTAGTCCGCGCCGATATGCGGGAGTGGGCAATGTATGCCGCTATTGCAGCGCTTATCATGGCCACTCGATTGCCCCCAGTCGCCCGAACACTGCCTAAATTGCGCCATCGATTGAGCCGTACTTAGGGCTTGTAAGAGATATCAAGCGACGACACCTAGCCAAGTACGCAGCGCAGATGCTGACGATAGGCGGCTTTGTCGCGAGCTACATCTGGCGCTTTCATTACGTCGTTGGCGATAAAGGTCGGCAGCGCTTCTAAACCGATAAATTCCTGAGATTTATGGAATGGGAAGTAGACACCATCCACACCGCACCCTTCGAAGAAATTGTCTGGTTCATCGAATGCTTCCAAAGGCGCGTTCCATGTCAGCGATAGCATATAGCGACGGCCCTGAAGTAGGCCACCACTGCCGTACTGCTTGGTCGGGTCTTGGCGACTACGGCCATCGCTGGCGTAGAGTGAACCATGGCCTTCAGTGAACACCTCATCGATATAGCGCTTAACGCTCCAAGGTGCGCCCATCCACCACCCGGGCATTTGATAGAGAATCGTGTCGGCCCATAGGTAGTTTTGCACTTCAGTCGCAAGGTCGTAACCTTGATCAATCACCGTCTCACGCACCTCGTAGCCCAACTCATCAAGCGTACTGACCGCCACGCCGTGCAGGGTATTGTTGAGTTCACCGCCAGAATGCGCAAACGCTTTACCGCCATTAATCAGCAGAATCTTCATTTAATCAGCTCTCTCCAAAAGGTTTTCCATCACGTCTAACCGGTTTAGATATGATACTAATGGCGCATATTGTGAGAGCAGCCGCTCTTAAAAAGAAGCGACGTTTCAGCAAGAGACTTTTGATTTAAAATCAACAATACTCAACATTATGTGAAGCACTTTATGGCAAGCACAATGGTAAGCACACCATGAAAAGTACTCTTGAAGAGCAGCAAGCATTTGTCACGGTAGTGGATAGCGGCTCAATCACCGGCGCCGCTGAACGGCTGGGCATTACGGTGTCGGGAGTCAGCCGCGCGCTCAACCGGTTAGAGCAGAAACTCGGTGCCACGCTACTGCGCCGAACCACGCGTCGCTTAGAACTTACCGAAGAGGGAGAAACCTTTCTGAACCACTGTCGCCGTATTCTGGCGGCCGTGGAAGAAGCGGAAGAGGCAATGCTGGATCGCCATAATCAACCCCAAGGCAGGCTGCGAGTCAACGCCGCCCCCAGTTTTATGCAGTTTGTTATTGTGCCGGTCATTGGTGAGTTCCGCGCCCGCTACCCCGGTATTACGCTGGAATTGGATACCCACGACCGCTTTGTCGACTTGCTGGAACAGCGAGTAGATTTGGCCATCCGTATCGGCAAACTGGAAGACTCGTCGCTTCACGCCCGCCTTTTGGGCCACAGCCCTCTGCGCCTCCTTGCCAGCCCCGCCTATTTGGAGCGCCACGGCACACCGCAAAGCGTTAACGATCTTGAGCATCACAGTCTGCTGGGGTTCAGCCAGCTTGAGCATCTCAATCGATGGCCCCTTACTCGCGCCGACGGCAAGCCCTTGCACATCACTCCAACGCTAGCCGCCTCAAGCGGCAGCACGCTGATAGAACTCGCCGTGGCAGGAGAAGGCATTGTTTGCCTGGCCGATTTTATGACCATCGCTCCCCGACAAAAAGGTACGCTGGTTGAGGTACTGCCCAAGTGTATCGAGCTGAAAACCCAAGCCATCAACGCCGTGTACTACCGCCAGGCAACGCTTTCCCTGCGTGCACGGTTGTTTATGGATTTTCTGGCTGAAAAGTTGCCTGGGAAGTATTTGCAGGGGTGGCTTCTTTAATGCATCAGTCCACGACCCATTGATTAAAAAATTGATTCTCGCCACCGGCCTATGGGGAGCTTAAAAAAACAACCGCTGGTCGCGCTCATCTGGCACTCATCAACTTATTTGCCGTACGTAATGTAATAGCAATAGCGATCAAGGGAACAACAATCAAAATAGCTCCTAGCGCCAGCATCGCCTTGAAGCCAAACAAATCGAACAACACCAGCCCGGCGAGACACCCCGTCAGAAATGAAATAATCGTCGTCAAATGAGTGTAGAGCTGCTTACGGGAAGAGCGTCGGTCATCCCCCTGCTTACGTGCCACCAGTGACGATAAGAACGAGCCTAATGCAATGCCAGCGTCCGTGAGTGTGCCGGTGACATGGGTAGATCTCACGCGCCCATTCGACCGTTGCGTGGAGGTTGAGTTGTGCCCCCCCCTTAAGAAGTCCAGTATTATTAGCACTTCTGCGTTGAAGCGCGCCGCTGGATCGGAGACTTCGTCTGGGGCTGCGTGAATATCGATTACGCGACGGTGATGCTGAACACCCGCTCAACCACTCGTTAGTGTCTATACTCGTCGATTAATCCTTGGCGCGTGCAGAGCCATTAACTCATCGATCCAATCGATAAACACACGCAGCTTAGCGCTAACGTGCCGATTTGGTGGAAATGCCACGTACATCGGCATCGGGTCAAGGTGCCAGTCATCAAACAAGCGAACCAGTTCACCGCGTGCAACATGCTCCCTGGCCATGTAGTCGGGAAGCCAAATAACGCCGAGCCCCGCCAGGCCAGCTGCAAGCCCGGCATTACCGTCGTCGACCGAGATTATATAGCGCCCTTGCACATTGACACGTTCTCCGTTGCGATACATGGCGTAGGGAAAGGCCAAACCAGAAAGCGCCCACCTGAAACCGACAATGTAATGAGGTGGCAGCGACAGCTCTTGGGGATGCAAAGGTAAACCAGCACTTTTTAGATAGCCCGGTGCGGCGTAAACACCCAGGCTCAGGTCACCTACGCGGCGTGCCACCAACGATAAATCGGTGAGTTCCCCGCCCCGCACTACGCAGTCCACGCTTTCACCGATTAGATCTACCATACGGTCACTCACACCCATGTCTATTTGAATATCGGGATATCGAGCGTGGAACTCAGCCAAGGCTGGAATGAGGATCATGCGTGCAAAAGGGCTGGGCACATCCACTCTTATTCGACCCCGGGGCAAAACGGATGCGTTGGATAGGCTGGTTTCAGCATCATCCATATCAGCCAGAAGCTTGATAACGCGCTCGTAATAGGCGGCGCCGTCAGCCGTTACGTTCACCTTGCGCGTGGTACGGTTGAGCAGCTTGACCCGTAGCCGTGCCTCTAGCTGTTGCACAAGTTGCGTTACGCTTGTCTTACTCATATGGAGCGTCTCGGCTGCCTTGGTAAAGCTGCCCGTCTCCACGACCCGAGCAAAGGCCTGCATTGCGTTAAATCGATCCATGGCTGTGCCAAACACCCGTGATTGTTTGAAATATACAAACAATGTTGATCAGAATTTGCCGTTTATCCACTCCGAATGACGGCCTAAAGTGACTCCATCGTAAACAAAGGGTCAACTTCGACCTACTGATGGAGATCACCATGGCTAAGCGTGACGCTGTTTTTCCCTCTGGCCGCCAGGCACTTTATGAACACAACACCTATTCCGCCGCCGTCCGCTCCGGCGACTTTCTCTTCGTGTCGGGTCAGGTCGGCAGCCGGGAAGATGGCTCGCCCGAACCAGACTTCGCCGCCCAGGTGCAGCTCGCCTTCGATAACCTAAAGAGTGTGCTGGAAGCGGCGGGCGCAAGCTTTGACGATATCGTTGATGTGACAAGCTTCCATACCGACCCGGAAGCTCAGTTTGCCACGGTAATGGAAGCCAAGGCGCGAGCGTTCCCGGAAAAACCCTACCCGAACTGGACGGCAGTCGGCGTGACATGGCTGGCGGGATTCGATTTCGAAATCAAAGTCATTGCAAGACTGCCCAAATAAACGAGGCGACCCAAGCCGAGCTGGCGTCAATGATTCCGGACGTAATGATGGGGTGGTAAACCGACATAGGAAGCGAACGTAAATCCCCCAACCGCCAGCTCACCTTTGTACAGTTTTCCAGGCGCGCCCTGCGCCTTCTCCCAAGGAAACATGAGCTGGCGCATCGGTAATATCGCGAGATAAAACCTTCTATTCATCGCTCTATTACCTTGCTTGCTTCTTATTCTTACGCTTACCCAGCTCCTCTAAGCCAGTGCTGTTAACAGCCAAACAGCAGCGTCCGATGCGTAGAAAGCCCCGCCATGGCGCCATCCGCTACAGCAAAAGTGACCGATCCTGCAGCGCGAGCTACATCACCACAAGCGAACACACCAGGCATTGAGGTTGCCTGCATCTGATCAGTTTTGACGATATTGCCCATGGGAGACTCCTCAAGCTCACAACCCAATTGCGCTACCAGCGGGCTAAGGCGAATACGTGGAGCGACGAACACCCCCCTCAATGGGAACACACGCCCATCCTGCATCACTAGCTCAACACCCTCTGTCTGCACATTGAGGCGTGCCGCTGCGCCATATTCAACCTGGGTACCGCGCGCCTTCAACTGAGCTAGCTGCTCAGCACTGGGTTCAAAGGCACTATTCAAAAACAGCGTTGTTTCGCCCCAGTCGGGCAGCATCAAACCATGGTGCATCGCGAGTTCTGAGCTTGCCAGCACGCCGATGCCCTCTTTACCCAGCTCATAGCCATGGCAATAAGGGCAATGGAAAACGTGTTTACCCCAAAGCTCGGTAAGCCCTGGCAAACTGGGGAGATCATCGGTAACACCTGCAGCCAGGATAATGCGCCGTGCTTGGTAAGTGTTGCCATCGGCCAGCACTACAGAGAAATTATCCGCCTCTCCTGTTATCGCCTTCACTTGTCCCGTACGCCACTCAACGGTTGGGTACTCCATTAATTGGCTCCGCGCCTCTGCCGCTATCTCTGCAGGCGGCGTACCGTCATGGGTTAAAAACCCATGGGAGTGGTCTGCAAACCGATTGCGGGGTTGCCCCGCGTCTACTAACACTATTTTTCGCCGCGCTCGAGCAAGCTGTAACCCTGCTGCCATACCTGCGTAGCTGCCACCAATAATCACTGCATCAAAACTCATAGCCCTTCCCCCTTTGCGCTCAGCGTTTAACAACTAACTAGTGAACACATCAATATCATGTATCTTTTAATGATACATTAATAGCCACACATGGGTTTGAGGTCAATAACAATGTTAAGAATGCAGTTAGCGTTTCAGGCAAGCAGTGTGTTTAGGGTGTCGGCAGTTGGTACCCTTTGCGGGTAGCAATATCATCAAACTGTTTAGCAAGCTCCGCCAAGGTGACCGCTCCTAAGCGTTCGATCAGCAGTGCTTCCGCTTCACGCATGGCATCAAAAAGCGCCGCATTGACCACCTGCTCTACGGCGCAGTCGGGGTGATCTCGGTCAGTGCCAATGGCGAAAATACGCGGCCCGCCCACTGCATTGTGGATATCCAGCAGCGTTACATCGTTCAAGTCGCAGGCAATGCGCCAGCCACCGTTGTGGCCCTTCTCAGACTTTACATAGCCCGCTTTGCGCAGGCCCGCCATGGTACGCCGTACCACGGCGGCATTAGTGCCTAACATGGCGCCAATCTGCTCAGAGGTAATCGGCTGGGGCTCCCGGGCGATATGCAGCAGCACATGCAGCATACGGGAGAGACGGCTATCGGTTCTCACGGGCTGTTCTCAAGGACATTCATCAACTATTCAAAGAAACAACAAAGAAGTAACGAGCGAGAAAGCACCTTAGCATATTCATCTATTAAAGCTGCTCACCGTTGGGTGGATTACGCTTTTTATGGAATATAGCGCTCAACATACCATCAGAAAGGCTGCGCCATCCGCCTATTGGAGGTGGCGAAAGTGCCGCGCCTAGCTTAACGTTAAAGAGTGATATCACGCCGACTTAATTGAGGTACTGCATGCGCCATAACAACAAAATGCGCCACGCCATATCACGTTCTGCAGCGTTCGCTCTGTTCGGCGGGCTGCTGTTCGCCGCGCCCTTGGCCCTGGCCAACGACTACCCCACTTCGACCCGCGTTGACTATGTGCTCGGCTGCATGGCCGCCAACGGCCAGAACCATCTGGTGCTGCAGC
>NZ_REBQ01000245.1 GCF_007692655.1 Halomonas sp. | reverse complement strand
GCATCTAACTGGTGCAGCCAGCATATTACTGCACCATTTTTATACTGCGCCGCACAACTAACGACACCGCACTTACTCCTCACAGTGTCACACCTGTCTTAGCAAGCACCTGAAAGTCATTGCTTTATTAAAAGTAGCCGGGACTTTTGGCACACAACCTGCAGAGTACTGCTTACCTGGACCAACGTGGGTTCAGTCACAAAACGATGAATAAACAGACAACGGCGTCTGCAACGGTCTTCATGCCATTAGATGAAGACTTGCTTGCAGACGCCGTTTTTGCGTTTTAAAAGGGCAGGTACCGTGCAATGAGCAAAAAATTCTCTCACTCTCCAGAACGCCGCCACTTTCTCAAAAGCTCCGCGACCGTTGTCGGTGGATCGGCGCTGCTTAGCAGTTTGCCGGTTAGCTGGGCTTTCGCCAATGGGACACCGGAAACCACTGCGGCAAAATTAGGTTTTATTGCCTTGACAGATGCTGCGCCGCTATTTGTGGCCGATGAAAAGGGATTTTTTGCCAAGCATGGCATGACCGATGTGGAAGTGCTCAAGCAGTCTTCCTGGGGCACTACCCGTGACAACTTGGTACTCGGCTCACAGCGCAACGGCATTGATGGCGCACATATACTTACGCCGATGCCTTATCTAATGAGCGCAGGGGCCATTACACCTAATAACCGCCCTGTGCCCATGAGCGTTCTGGCGCGTTTAAACCTTAACGGCCAGTGTATTTCGGTCGGTAGTGAGTATGCTGATTTAGAGGTCGCCCTCGATACCAGTGAATTTGCCCAGGCGCTTGCCACAAAGCGCAGCGGTGGTAATGAAGTAAGCGCCGCCATGACCTTCCCTGGCGGTACCCACGATATGTGGATTCGCTACTGGATGGCCGCCGGTGGCATTGACCCCAATCGGGATATTTCCACTATCACTATTCCCCCCGCCCAAATGGTCGCCAATATGCGGGTCGGCAGCATGGATACTTTCTGTGTCTGCGAGCCGTGGAATCAGCAGCTGATTAACCAGGGGATCGGCTATACCGCCAATACGACCGGCGAGTTGTGGAACGACCACCCGGAGAAAGCCTTCGCTATGCGCAGCGACTATGTAGAAGCGAATCCAAATTCCACTAAAGCGCTGCTGATGGCCATTATGGAAGCCCAGATGTGGTGTGAAGACCCTGCCAATCACGAAGAGATGGCGCAAATCTGCTCACGCCGCCGCTGGATCCATGCCCCCTATGCCGATCTGATCGACCGTATTCAAGGTAACTTCGATTATGGCACCGGCCGGGTGGTGGAAAATCACCCGCAGATGATGCGCTATTGGGATAAACACGCTTCCTACCCCTACAAGAGCCACGACCTATGGTTTTTGACTGAAAACAAGCGCTGGGGCTACCTCCCCCAAGATTTTGATAGCACAGCGCTGATCGAACAGGTCAACCGCGAAGACCTATGGCGCGAAGCCGCGGATGCCCTGGGCGTTGCCTCTGCCGATATTCCTGACTCCACTTCTCGGGGCATCGAGACGCTGTTTGATGGCAAGGTCTTCGACCCCGAAAATCCACAAGCCTACCTCGATAGCCTCGAGATCAAGGCGCTGGCGTAATCCGCCAACATGCCAGGGAGACTCATCATGAACACACCAACACGATCCGACACACTGACCAAGCCTATGTTTAATGTCGGCCCATCGCTGCTGCGACTGCGCGACATGCTGGTACAAAAGGTGTTGCCGCCGGTGGTGATACTGGCGCTGCTATTGGGCCTTTGGGAGATACTTTGTTCTTCACCCACCGCCGCGCTGCCCGCCCCATCCCAAGTCATCAGTGACACCTGGGAACTCATCGTCAATCCGTTTTACGACTACGGCGGCAACGACAAGGGCATGGGCTGGCAGATACTCGCAAGCCTTGAGCGAGTCGCTTACGGTTACCTGTTAGCGGTGGTCGCCGGGATTAGTCTAGGCGTATTGGTGGGTCAATCCACCTGGGCGCTACGCGGTCTAGACCCGGTGTTTCAGGTACTGCGCACCGTACCACCGCTGGCCTGGCTACCCATTTCGCTGGCCGGGTTTCAGGACAGCACACCCTCGGCGATTTTCGTTATTTTTATCACGGCTATTTGGCCGATCATCATTAATACATCGGTAGGGGTACGTAATATTCCTGAGGATTACCGTAACGTGGCGCGGGTTATTCGCTTAAACGGCTACGAGTATTTCACCCGCATCATGCTGCCTGCCGCTGCGCCCTATATCTTCTCCGGTTTGCGGATTGGCGTCGGCCTCTCTTGGCTTGCAATTGTGGCCGCTGAAATGCTGATTGGCGGCGTCGGCATTGGCTTCTTTATCTGGGATGCCTGGAACGCCTCTATGCTCAGCGACATTGTACTGGCACTGGTTTACGTCGGCATCGTCGGCTTTTTCCTTGACCGCATGGTGGCCTTTGTCGGCAACCGCGTTACCCGCGGCACCACTCAAAGTTAATCGAAGGGAGCTTTCATCATGGCGGCACACTATTTAAGCGTCGAACAGGTTGAGATGACCTTTGAAACCAAAGGCGCCACTACCAACGTACTGCATGAGATCAACCTCAGCGTTCAGCGGGGTGAATATATCTCGATTATCGGCCATTCAGGCTGCGGCAAGTCGACCCTGCTCAACATTATTGCCGGATTGACGGAGTCCACGTCGGGCGCCGTTATACTCGATGGTAAAGAGGTCAATGCACCGGGCCCCGATCGCAGCGTCGTCTTTCAAAACCATTCACTGTTGCCCTGGTTAACGGTGTATGAAAACGTCTCTCTGGCCGTAAACAAAACCTTTGCCCGCAGCAAAAGCAAAGCCGAGCGTCACGAGTGGATTTTAAAAAATCTTGACATGGTCGGCATGTCCCACGCGCTTGATAAGCGCCCTGCAGAAATTTCCGGCGGGATGAAACAGCGGGTGGGCATCGCCCGCGCACTTTCAATGGAACCCAAAGTGCTACTGCTGGATGAGCCCTTTGGCGCACTGGATGCCCTCACCCGCGCCCACCTTCAGGAAGAGGTGATGCGTATCCAGGACGAACTGGGCAATACGGTCATCATGATTACCCACGATGTGGACGAAGCGGTACTGCTGTCTGACCGCATTGTGATGCTCACCAATGGGCCCTCGGCACGCATTGGTGAAATTCTGGATATCGACCTGCCGCGCCCACGGAATCGTATCGAGCTGGCGGATGACCCCAACTACAACCGCTATCGTCAGGAAGTACTGCGCTTTCTCTATGAAAAACAGCGCAAGGTGGAAAACCTCGCCGAACGCCGGGGGAAAACGGCGCCCGCAAGCGCCACTAAGAAAGTGCGCGCTTAGTACTTGGCATTATAAAAAGCGACTACCTTTCCCCATCACCCCATTTTCTCTCTTTGCCGCCTTCAAGGCGGTTTTTTTATATTCCAGCGGAACAATAACCACTGGCTGGCTCATCTTTTGCTTGTTATTTAAGTAGTGAAGCGCTTTCAAATACTAACCATCAGCCAGGAGCCTACCGCTATGCACCACTCTGATTATCCGCTTAGTGAAGTGCCATTGAGCGCCCGCAAGGGCCTACTCTCAACCTCAGCGGTGCTTCTCGGCTTTACCTTTTTTACTGCCACCATGTGGGCGGGCGGCTCCCTAGGCCAAGCCTTTTCCATTGGTCAGCTACTGTGGATTATTGTGGCCGGCAACCTGTTGCTCGGGGCCTACGCGGCAACGCTTGCCTATATCGCCTGCAGAAGCGGGCTAAATTCGGTGCTGATGGGGCGCTTCTGTTTTGGGGAAAAAGGCAGCAAACTCTCTGACTTTATCCTCGGTTTTACCCAGATTGGCTGGTACGCCTGGGGTACTGCCACCATTGCCCTGGTGCTCGTACGCACCACGGGGATGCCTGAATGGCTGGAAATCCCCTTAATGGTGCTGTTTGGCTTTGGTTTCTGCGTTACCGCCATGGTGGGCTATAAAGGTATGGACTGGCTCTCCCGCTTTGCTGTCCCCGCCATGATGCTGTTTATCTTAATTAGCCTGTTTACCGGGCTGGTTGATGTGCGCGGTTTCGCCGGGTTAAGCCAGCAAACACCTACCGAGAGCATAAGCGTGGCGGCAGCGATAACCGTCATTATTGGCACCTTTATCAGTGGCGGCACCCAAGCGACTAACTGGAGCCGTTTCGCCAAAACGCCCAAGATTGCAGTTATTGCGACCCTGGCGGCTTTTTTTGTAGGCAACGGTTTAATGGTACTGACCGGGGCGCTGGGTAGCATGATTTACCAGCAGGCGGATATTGTTGACGTATTGATCGCCCAGGGCTTTGTCACCATTGCAGTGCTGATGCTGTTTTTGAATATCTGGACGACCCAGGACAACACCATTTATAACTTCGCCGTGGCGGGCTGCAATTTGCTGCGTACCGAAAAACGCCGCTTAGTAACGGTAGGCGGCGCAGCCATTGGCACCGTGTTAGCGGTAGGCGGCATGTATAACCTGCTCATCCCTTTTCTGGTGCTTCTGGGAACCTTTATACCGCCCATGGGCGGCGTGATTATGGCGGATTTTTGGCTGAAGCATAAAGGTCGCTACCCCGCCCTAGCGTCTACCGTGCTTCCCGATTACAACCGCCGAGGCTTAGCCGCCTATGCCATTGGCGCTGGGGCCGCTTACTTCTCACCCTTGCTGCCGCCACTGGTAGGTGTCGCGGTAGCAGCAGGTAGCTACGCTGTGCTGCTACGCTTAAAACACGCTACGCTGAGCGATACTCTTCCTTCTACTGCTAAGTAATAAGTGAGCCCTTTATTCTATGCATATGCAGATCATTAACGCCCGCTTACGCCAGCACCCTGAGCTTTATCGGCTTGAGATAGATAACGGCACGTTCACTTCGATAACCGCCCAAGACGCACCCCTGAACCCGAGCGAAGGGCAGATTAATGCCGAAGGCAAGCTGCTTTGCGCGCCCTTTATAGAGCCCCATATTCATCTTGACGCCGCACTTACCGCAGGTGAACCCAGCTGGAACCAGAGCGGCACACTGTTTGAAGGCATTGAGCGCTGGGGGGAGCGTAAACCGCTGCTCACCGAAGCCGATATTCGCGAACGGGCACTAAAAACGCTCAACCTGCTCATCGGTAACGGCGTTCAATTTGTGCGCACCCACGCCGACACCAGCGACCCCAGCCTGATTGGCCTTAAAACCCTGTGCACCTTGCGCGATGAGCTGAAGGATAAAATCGATATTCAGGTGGTGGCCTTCCCTCAGGATGGTCTGCTCTCCTACCCCGGCGGCGACAAGCTGATGGAAGAAGCCCTGGAGTTCGGCGCAGACGTTGTCGGTGGTATTCCCCACTTCGAATACACCCGCGAGCTGGGTGTCGCTTCCATGAAGCGGGTCATCGAACTGGCGATCAAATATGACCGATTGGTGGACGTACACTGCGATGAGATCGACGACCCCAACTCGCGCTTTCTCGAAGTGCTGGCCTGCGAAGCCCTGTTTAACGACCTAGGCAGCCGCGTGACCGCCAGCCACACCACGGCCATGCACTCCTATGACAACGCCTACTGCTCCAAGCTGTTTCTGCTGCTTAAGCGCTCGGGCATCAACTTTGTCTCCTGCCCCACCGAAAGCATTCATCTGCAAGGCCGCTTTGATACCTATCCAAAACGCCGCGGCGTGACCCGGGTAAAAGAGCTCAATGCAGCGGGCATCAACGTCTGTTTTGCCGAGGACTCCATCTTCGACCCCTGGTACTCATTGGGTAATGGCAAACTATTGCGAACCCTGGATTTTGGCCTGCATATCTGCCAAATGATGGGCTATCAGGATTTCAGCCAGGCGCTTTCGCTGATTACTGATAACAGCGCCCGCACAATGAATATTGAGGAGCGTTACGGCATTGAGGTAGGCAAGCCCGCCAGCTTCAATCTGCTGGATGGCGAAGATGACTACAGCGTGCTGCGCACTCAGGGCGAAGTGCTGCTTTCGGTACGCCATGGCGAGATCATTATGCAGCGCGA
>NZ_REBQ01000065.1 GCF_007692655.1 Halomonas sp. | reverse complement strand
GCTTCTCCTGACTCTCAAGCTGATAGTTTTCTGACCACCTACCAGTATGGCGCACTGACGCCGGAGTAGGGTGAGGAGGAGTCCATCCCATTGGGTAACGAGAAACGCGAGTTCAGCGAGCGTTTGGAGGCACCCGCGGGAGGCGTCGGAACGACGCCCAAGGGCACCGTACCAACCTCGGCACCACATACCAACCTTGGCACCGCTTCGCGCTGTTTCCGCGCCGGGCCGCCGCTGCGGGTGCGCTTCGCTTACCACGCGCTACTAAATCGACTCACCCCTTCCGCCTCAACTTCCCACCGATCACCAACATACAAGGCGTTAGCAGCAGGGTGAGGGCGGTAGCGAAGGTCAGGCCGCCTGCAATAGCACTCGACATCTGGGTCCACCACTGGGCGGAGGGGGCGTTAAAGCCGAGGGCGGGAGTGAACAGATCCACATTAATCCCCAACACCATGGGCATTAACCCCAACACCGTGGTAATGGCGGTTAACAGCACCGGGCGTAGGCGCAGGCAGCCCGCTTCCAGTGCGGCCTCGCCGGGTGTCATACCTTGGCCACGCAGCTCGTTGTAGGTGTCGATCAATACGATATTGTTATTGACCACGATGCCCGCCAAGGCGATCACCCCCATGCCTACCATGACAATACCGAAGGCCTGGCCGGTAATCAGCAGGCCCATCAGCACGCCTGCGGTGGAAAATACAATCGCCGAAAGCACCAAACCCGCCTGATAGAAACTGTTGAACTGCGTCACGAGAATTAACAACATCAAACCAATGGCAATCAAAAACGCGCTGATCAAGAACTGCATCGCCTCCTGCTGATCCTCCTGCTCACCGGCCACATTAACCATCAGGCCGTCGGGCAGGCTGTCGCCGCTGGCGGCGAGCAGGGCGCGCAGGCGCTCATCGGCAAGATAGCCAGGGGCCAGATCGGCCTGGACAGTAATCGCGCGGCGGCCATCGATGCGGCTCAATGTGCCCACTTTCGGGGCTGGGGTCAGGGTGACAAAGTGCGAGATAGGCACCTGGCCCCGCTGGGTATTGATGGTCAGCCGCTCAAGTTGATCCAGTGAGCGCCAGTTTTGAGGCAGACGAACGCGAATATCCACTTCATCGCTCACTTCAGGGGGGCGGTAGCTAGCAACTTGAAGCCCGGTGGTCAGCAGTTGAACCGCGCTACCAATGGTCGTTATGTCGGTGCCCATGCGGGCGGCGGCCTCACGATCCACATTAACCTGCCACTCCACGCCGGGTAGGCTGCGGTCATCCTGAATGTCCACAAAACCACCCAGCTCGCGCATTAACTGATGCAGTTGGCTAACGCCCGCATCGGCGATGGCAGGGTCGGTGGCACTAATTTCAAGCACAATGGGTTTGCCACCGCCAGGGCCCATTTCCTGCTCCTGAAACTCCAAGATAATGCCGGGAATATCTTTGGAGCGTTCGGCCATATCAGCCAAAATGGCGCGGGCAGGGCGGCGCTCGTGCCAGTCGATAAACTGGAACTGGAGCATACCGATCACATCGTTACCCATCTGCTCATTGGGCACTGCAAAAGAGCGCGCATAGAGCGCATTTACTTCGCTCATGCCAGATAGCTTAGCTTCCACCCGCTGCACGATGGCATCCGTCTCTTCTGCAGAAAAGTCGCCTCGGGCACGAACCAACACCTGAGCGCTGTCAGGCTCAACGTTGGGGAAGAAGTCCACGCCGTGGTTGAAGCGCGCATAGCTGGTATATAGCAGGGCCATAAACAGCAGTGCAAAGAGCAGCACCCAACCCGGATGCAGCAGCAACCTAGCCAGCAAGTGGCGATAGCTGCGCCCAAAGGAGGTGGTGGCCGCTAAAGGGGGCGCCTTGCTTTGTTGAGCGTCCGTTTGTGCTGGATCTTCTGGGTATTCTGGGTCTGCTGGGTTTTCAAGCGCTTCTGGGGCAGCGGTGGTGCGGGTGAACAGCCGCCCCAGGGTGGGCAAAAACACCAGTGCCATGGCCAGCGACGCCAGTAAGCAGAGAATGACCGTGGCGGGCAGGTACTTCATAAACTGCCCGACCACGCCGGGCCAAAACAGCAGTGGTACAAACACTGCCAGCGTAGTGGCTGTTGAGGCAATCACCGGCCAACTCATGCGCGATGCCGCGTTGAGCCACGCTTGATGGGGCGTTTGGCCATCACGCAGATGGCGGTCGGCAAGCTCACTCACCACAATAGCCCCGTCCACCAGCATGCCCGCCACCAAGATGAGCGCGAACAGCACCACGATATTGAGGGTAAAACCAAATGCCCACACCAATAGAATGCCGGTTAAAAAAGCCCCAGGAATGGTGAGGCCTACCAGCAGCGCCATGCGCCAGCCCATCACCGCCACCACCACAATCAGCACCAGCACCACGGCGGTCAGTACGTTGTTTAATAGCTCCGAAAGCATATTCTCAACGGTGACCGACTCATCCAAAATAGTCGTGAAGCGCAGCTGCTCCGGTAGCAAATCATCCGCCTGTGCCAGTCGCTCACGTACCGCCGCAATGGTGGCGATAATGTTGGCACCGGCGCGTTTGGAAATCTCCAGCACCACCGCGGGTTGACCATCAATGCGGGCAAAACCTTCCGGCTCTTTATAGGTGGGGTGAATCCAGGCCACGTCGCCAAAGGTGACCACCTGATCATCTTCGACCTTCACCGGCATGTTCATCACGTCGTCTAGGGAGCTAATAATGCCGGGCACTTTTAACGCCAGTCGCCCCGCACCCGTATCCAAACTACCTGCAGCGACTAAACGATTGTTGCGCGATACCTGATTAAACAAGGCATCAAAATCGACGCCGTAGCTCTCCAGCACCAGCGGGTCGACGACGATCTCCAGTAAATCCTCCCGCTCCCCGGCAATGTCGACTTCGAGCACGTCGGCGATACCTTCGATCTCCTCCTGCAAGCGCCGGGCAATCGTGATGCGCTCGCGGGTATCCAACTGCCCGGAAAGGCCGATGGTGAGTACCGGAAACTCGGAAACATTAACCTCAAAGACGCGGGGTTCATCGGCTTCGGAAGGTAGTTCGCCGCGGGCAATATCCACCCGGTCGCGTACGTCGGAAAGCGCCGTGTCCGGGTCAAAGCCAGGGTCGAACTCCAGCGTAATAGAGCCATGACCCTCGCTGGATTTGGCGGTGAACTTGCGCAGCCCCTCAATGCCTCGCAGCTCCTGCTCCATGGGCCGAATCAACAGTCGCTCGCCGTCCTCAGGGCTAACCCCTTCCAGCGAAAGCGACACATAAATCATCGGGATGGTGACGTCAGGATTGGCTTCTTTGGGAATCACCTGCCATGCGGTGACGCCTGCTAGCAGTAAGCTCACCAACAGTAATAACGTCGTACGGGTATGGGCTAACGCGGCACTAATTAACTGGCGCATTAACGCTATCCTGTTCGAGCGGCTGTTCTAATGAGGGTTCAGAGGAGGGTTGTAAAGAGCGCGGCTCTTCCGCGAGCACAGGCTCCACGGTTTCACCGACGTCAACGATGCCAGCCCCTAGCGTAATCAAGCGCAGCGGGTCGGGCAGGCCAGAAACATAGGCACGCTGTATATCGGCACTGATCAGATCGACCACGGTCTGCTGTACCTGATCATTGTCGTCAACGTGCTTAACCGCCAGCTGGCCCTCATTCGTCAGGCTCAGCAGCGCTGGCGACAGGCTATGCACCTGGCGGGGAGGTAGGGTAATGGTTAATTCCGCACTGCCACCGGCCAGGCGTTTGCCAGCAGGGTTATCCAGGATCGCTTCAACATAGAAGCTGCGGGTAGCCTCTTCGGCGCGGTTGCTGATATAGGTTAACTCGCCCTCCAGATGATCACCATTCAGCAGCCGTGCGGTGACCGGCAGGCCCACGGTTAAATCGCCCACCTGCTGCTGTGAGACCCAGGCGGTGCCTTTCAAGCGCCGGTCATCCACCAGGCTTCCCCACTCCTCGCCAGGCTGTAGTAAATCGCCCAGCTCTACCTGTACGCGGTTGAGTACACCGTCAAAGGGGGCGGTAGGGCGGCTGTGGTTCAACTGATTCTGCAACTGGGCGACTTGGGCTGCGCTGGCGCTCAGGGCGCTCTGTAAGCGCAAAAGCTCCGGCTGAGAAATCAGCTGCCGTTCCCGTAGGTTGCGCGCCCCAGCGTATTCCGCTTCTGCCACCGCAAGCTCGTCGCGGGCCTGCTGCAAGCGTTCCGGAAGGGCATCGTTATCCAGTACTAATAGCGTATCGCCTGCCTCTACACGGCTGCCTTGGGTCACTGGCTTTTCGACCACAAAGCCCGCCACATTGGCGCGCAGCGTCGTTTCCCGTTCTGCCGTCAACTGGCCCTGAATAATCTGTTGGGGAATAAATGGCGTACTCTGCTGCACGGCAATCTCGACTCTGGCGCCTGCCTCCTGTTGAGGAGCAGTATCCGGAGGCGTGGTCTGAAAACGCTGAAAATTACCAAAGGCGAGCCATATCACCAGCACAAGCACCAGCAAGCTAGCCAAGGCATAAGAGAAGGGAATTCTTCGCATGGGGGCGTTCATGTCCGTATCAACACAAGAAAAGAGGGCTTAAAGCCGAGGACACCATATCGCAACTCAACCTTTTCAGCGAGTGCCAAGCCGATGCTCAACCAGGCAATGGTCTAAATGGGTACTAGTCGCATGTCTGATTGAGTTTTTGCTCATCTGGGCATACCATCTTGGCGTCTTGAGTTCTGTTGAACCACTCCTCAGGCGAGAACCAACCCTAGGCGAACCAATCAAGGAGCAATGATGAAAGATCCAGTACGTATTGCGATTACCGGCGGCGCCGGTCAGATCAGCTACTCTCTCATTTTCCGCATCGCCGCAGGCGACATGCTGGGGCCGGATCAACCCGTCATTCTCCAGCTGCTGGAAATTCCCCAGGCAATGGACGCCCTGAACGGCGTGGTGATGGAAGTTAACGACTGTGCTTTCCCACTAGTACAAGACATCGTTGCCACCGACGACCCGAACGTCGCGTTCAAAGACGCTGACTTCGCCCTGCTGGTAGGCGCACGTCCGCGTGGCCCAGGCATGGAGCGTAAAGACCTGCTGGAAGCCAACGCAGCGATCTTCTCCGTGCAAGGTAAAGCACTGAACGACCACGCCAGCCGCGATGTAAAAGTGCTGGTAGTCGGTAACCCGGCCAACACCAACGCGCTGATTGCTTCTTGCAACGCGCCGGATCTGGACGCAGGTCAGTTCACTGCCATGACGCGTCTTGATCACAACCGCGCCCTGACGCAGCTGGCACAGAAAACCGGCAAGCACGTCACTGACGTTGAAAACATGATCATCTGGGGCAACCACAGTGCCACCCAGTATCCTGATCTAGCCCAGTGCAAAGTTGACGGCAAAGCAGCCTTTGATCTGGTTGAGCGCGACTGGTATGAAAACGACTTTATCCCCACCGTGCAGCAGCGCGGCGCGGCGATCATCAAAGCACGTGGCGCCTCTTCTGCTGCCTCTGCTGCCTCTTCAGCCATCGACCACATGCACGACTGGGCGCTAGGCTCTAAAGGCATCGTCAGCATGGCCATTCCTTCCGACGGCAGCTACGGCATCGACGAAGGCATCATCTACTCCTACCCAGTGCGTTGCCAGGGTGGCAAGTATGAAATTGTTCAAGGCTTCGAAATTGATCAATTCAGCCAAGAGAAGATGAAAGCCACCGAGAAAGAACTGCGCGAAGAGCGTGCAGCGGTTGAGCACCTGCTCGGCTAAACGCGCCCATTGACGCTTTTAAATAAGCGCCAGTAAACGCAAAACCCCACAAGCCATGCTTGTGGGGTTTTTATTTATGGGTATGTTCAGATAACTGTTTTTATGGGTTTTCGCCGCCCGGCGTAAGCGCACCCGCACCCCGGCGCCGAGGTTGGTGAGGTGCCCTTGGGCGTCGTTCCGCCGCCTCCCGCGGGTGCCTCCAAACGCTCGCTGAACTCGCGTTTTCCGTTACCCAATGGGATGGACTCCTCCTCACCCTACTCCGGCGTCAGTGCGCCA
>NZ_REBQ01000244.1 GCF_007692655.1 Halomonas sp. | reverse complement strand
GTGCCTCAAGATAGCTACGCCATGAGCAAGGTGGTCAACGAAGTCACCGCCCGCTCCTTTCAGGCCCGTTCCGGCATCGACATCTACGGCCTGCGCATCAATAACGTTATCGAGCCCCACGAGTACCGCCAGAATTTTCCCGCCTATATGGAAGACCCCGCCCTACGCCGCCGCAATATCTTCGCCTACATCGACGCCCGGGATCTGGGCCAGATGGTCGATTGCTGCTTGAAAACAGACGGCCTGGGCTACCAGGTATTCAACGTCGCCAATGACGATCTATCAGTGGGCCTGTCCAATCCCCAAGTGATCGAACGCTTCTACGCCGGCGTGCCGATCAAGCGCGAGATGGGCGAATTTGAGACCTTTTACAGCAATGATAAAGCCAAGCGCCTTGTTGGTTTCGCACCGCGCCACTCCTGGCGGGATGAGCTGGAGTAGTAAGGGTATAAAGCAGATTTTGCATCATCCTTTAACCGGCACAAACACCGGCGCGCCCTCCACCTCTACTACCGTTAGTTTTTGGCGATAAAGGCTTTCCAACGCACTGGGTATCAGCATGCTATCTCGCGTGCCCCAGCACGCCTCTCCATTGGGGTAGAGCAGTAAAATATGGTCACACCAGCGGGCGGCAAGATTTAGGTCGTGCAGGCACATTATCACCGCTTTGCCCTCTGCGGCCTGCTCAGCCATTAGCGCCATCACAGCACTTTGGTGGTGTAGATCCAGGTGATTAGTCGGCTCATCGGCCAGCCACACATTAGGCGCCTGAGTCAGCACGGTAGCAATCGCAACGCGCTGGCGCTCGCCGCCGGAAAGCGTACCCACCAAGCGGTCACGCAAATACGCCACATCCAGACGTTCAAGGGCGGCTTCGGCACGAGCGTAATCATCGGCGCCCTCCATCTGCCAGGGCGATAAATAAGGATGACGGCCAATCAGTGCGGTTTCCATGACCGTGGCTGGAAAGCCATCCTGGCGATCCTGAAATACCAAACCCAAACGCTGAGCGATATAACGGCGGCGCAGCTGGCTAAGCGGCTGACCACTCAATTGCACCTCGCCGGAGCGGGGAGCGTGTAGTCCTGCCAGGGTGTGCAGCAGTGTCGTTTTACCCGCACCGTTGGGGCCTAACACGCCCCAGCGCTGCCCCGGTTCAATGGCTATATTAAGCGCTGTACCGCTTTCTCTGCTGGGCACGTCGATAATGAGATTTTGGGTAGAAAGCGCACTCATCAGCGGCTCCGGTAGAGCAGGAACAAGAAAGTGGGTACGCCTAATAACGCAGTGATTACGCCAACGGGGAGCTGTTCCGGGGCGATCATGGTGCGTGCCAGGGTATCCGCCAGCACTAACAGCGTCCCGCCTGCCAATGCACAGGCAGGCAGTATCAGCCGCTGATCGTTGCCCAGCAGTAAACGCAGCATATGCGGCACCACTAGCCCTACAAAACCGATGCTACCCGCGGTAGTGACAGCTGCCGCAGTGAGCAGACTGGCCGCGATGTAAATGCACCACTCCAGCGGTCTGACCGCAACACCTAATGCCGCTGCCTGCTGCGGACCTCGGGCCAGCACATTCAGGCTTCGCCCGAGGGGGATCAACACAATGCAGGTAGCTAATAAAAGCAGTAACGGCGGCCAAGGGGTGCGCGCGTAGGAGAGGTCGCCCATCAACCAGTAGAGCATTCCTGGCAGACGTTCGGCAGGGCTCATGGCCAGCATTAGGGTAATCACTGCGCCCCATCCCGCGGCGACCACCACGCCCGTGAGCAGCAGTCGTGAAGGTGTCCAGCCGCCGCTACCGTGGGCCAAACCAAACACTAAAAACGTCGAAAATAGCGCACCGCCAAATGCCGAACCTGAAATCGCCAAACCGCCTAGGCCGCTTAACATCGCTGCCAGCGCGCCAATGGAAGCACCGCCGGAGAGCCCAAGTACATAAGGATCTGCCAAGGGGTTGCGCAACAGCACCTGCATGAGTGCGCCAGCGACTGCCAACAAACCGCCGACGGCAAACGCCGAGAGCGCCCGAGGCAGACGCAACTCGATTACCATGACCCGCGCTAACGCGTCGTCCTCCCCCTGCCCCGTATAACCAAGAGAGCCGAGAATCACTGACCAAATCTGCCCTGGCGATATAGGTGCACTGCCAATGCCAAGTGCGAGTATCAGCGCAGCCACAGCCGCTAACAACAACAGACCCATCGGAAGGCCTAGCCGAGATAGCATTAGCCGCGCTCGCGTTTTTGGCGGGCGGTATCCAGTTTCTCACAGAGAATTTGGGTGCCCTCGATGAGGCGCGGGGTGGGCCGTTGAATCAATGAAGGCGGTACAAAAAAAAGATTATCTTCGGCCACTGCCGTTAGATGAGGATACTGCGCCCAGTGTGTCAGCCAGTGGCGGTTCTCCTCGCCCATTCCTCCGGCAATAATCGCTTCTGGATTGGCGGCCAGCACGGCTTCATCGTCAATGCGTGGAATAGGACGAGAGAGCTCACCAAAAACGTTTACCCCCCCGCAAAGCTTAACGACTTGACCAATAAGATGTTGGTCGTTAACGCCCATTAGCGGCTCGTCCCAGACCTGATAGAACGTTGGCACCGGCTCGCGGGGGCTGTAGCGCGCCTCTAGCGCGGCCATACGCTGGCGGAAATCATCCGCGACCGACCTACCGACTGTTTCAGTTCCCGCAAGCCTAGCCAAGCGCTCAATGGCACTGGCCACCCCTTCTATGTCACGGGGTTCGATATAGAATACGGGCATGCCAAGCGCTTCAAGGGTCTCCATCTGTTCAGCGGGGTTGCCGGTCACCCAACCAATGACGAGATCTGGCGCCAGCCCCACCAGCGCTTCTAAATCAATGCGCGTGTGGCTGCCTACCGATGCCACTTGTTTAGCTTCCGGCGGGTAGTCACTATACGACACGACCGCGACCACTTGCTCTCCCGCCCCAGCGGCGTAGGTTAATTCAGTAGCGCCGGGAGAGAGCGTGGCAATACGCCTGGCATGATCGTGAAGACACACTTCGCGATCACGGTCATCGATGGCACAGCGCGAGTGGTCGTGAGCCGGTACAGCGGTTGCCATAAACAGTAGCGCGAGGCCACAGGCCCCGCACCATAAACCAATGGTTTTATTGACCAAAGTGAACACTCAAAAATCCTGCTCGGCCAGCGTTGAGATAGTCACGCGTGGTTGAATACTCTTTATCAAATGCGTTCTCTAGAGTAACACGGGCGCTCCATAGCGGCGCAAATTCCCAGCCTGCACGCAGATTAACCAGCCCAAAGCCGCCCAAGCGCTGAGTATTGGCAGCGTTGTCAAAACGATGATTCTGGGCGATTAGCGACCCGCCTACTGACCAATCGCCAAGCTCATGGTCCGCATCCAGGCGCAAACTTTGACTGGCTCGGCGCACTAAGCGGTTGCCGGTATCACGATTTTCAGGATCGGTGTAGGTGAGCGCAGCCTGTAGCGTCCAATCATTCAGCTCGGCGCCAGCGGAAAGCTCGGCCCCCCTGATACGCGCCCTATCGACATTAAAGGCGGCAAACATACCCTGCTGAGAGGTGAAGGCAATCAGGTCATCCACATTGGTTTGATAAGCGGCCAAATCCCAGAAGAAATCGTCGTACTGGCCTCGCACCCCAACTTCAAAGGTCTCGGAAGTTTCGGCGTTCAGCTCAGGATTACCGAAGCCGGGAAAATAAAGGTCATTAAAGGTAGGCGCCTTAAAAGCAGTGCCGTAACTTGTTCGCAGGGTATGGTAATTATCCACGTCATAGCCTAGCGCTAGCCCCCCAGTGACTTCTTCGCCGTAGGCCTCGTTATCGTCAAGGCGCAGACTCCCCTGCACCGTAAACGGCGAGAAATCCCACAGTGCCTGTGTAAAAACGGCGGTATTGTTACGACTGCCCTCATCGTAATCCGTGGTGCCACTAACGCTATCTTCGCTGTGTTCAGCGCCGACAATCCACTCATGGGCAGCGATATTAAACGTGTTTTCCCAGCGAGCGGTAAGCGTTTGGGTTTCAAAGGTAGAAACACTCGTTTCCGTAAAATTCTCGCTGTCGTCCCGCGCCTCGCTAAGGGTTAAACGGCTCCGCCAGGTATCGGAAACAGGCACATCCATATAAACACCCGCTACCTGCTGAACAAAATCAATGTTGCCGCCATCGTATTCCGTGTTACCCCTAGCACGCAGCGCCAGAACACCCGTTTCTACACCGCTTTCAAAGGTATGTGCCACTCTCGCTAATGCCGAAGTGTTGTCGTAGCCTTTATCGTCACCACCACGACGAACCGGCTGACCATCGGTATTGAAGTGGCTACCTGCAAAGCTGTAACGAGTGCTCCCCTCTTGGCCGCTGATACCCGCGCTTAAGCGCTGTGTGTTAAATGATCCGCCGCCAATTGAAAATCTTGGTTGCGGCCCTTGCTCGCCACCCTCAGGGGTAAACAGCTGAATCACGCCACCGACGGCATCTGCGCCATAGAGGCTACCTCGCGGGCCACGGACTATCTCGGCGCGCTGGAACATCCTCGGATCAAGGTGCTGCCAGGCAGCTCCGCCCGTGGTTGCTGAACGTAATCGGATACCATCAATCAGAAGCACAGCAGAATCACTACCGGTGCCCCGCACATAAACGCTACTGGTCTTGCCAAAACTGCCATTGCTGGTGACATCGACACCTGGCTGTCCGCGCAGAAGGTCTGTCAGGCTGGTAGGGTCTTGGCGGCGCAGAGTGGCCTCGTCCAAGACAGTTACTGAGGCAAGGCTTTCGTCAGCCGTTCGCGGCGCAAGTGCCGCAGTCACCACCATAGGATTGAGCACTGCTTCGGATGAAGATGGCGACGCGTTGTGTTCTGCTGCCTGAACGTGAACGGTCAGTGGTAAAACGGCCATGACAAATGCCGCCCGTTTGGCGGTAGTGTGGAACTGATACTTCATGGGAGGACCCTTGCTCACCGTGCTCACCCGCACAGCGTGTTTTTGTGACCAAGCGCATGGATCAACAAGGGAGTAACGGTCGCATTTGTACGATCGTATGGTTTTGATCGTAGGCCACGCACGCTAGCCGCCTTGAAAACGCCCACCGCGTCTCGGCATGTAGTGGTTCAGTTGAACCATCACTTTCGGGCCGGTCTCCGGGCTGACGAGCGAAAGATGGCTCTAACATCAACAAAAAGCCATTTCTTTCCGAACGACCACCTTCCCATGCGTAAGCACAGTGGCATATTAGCCGTTCTTATCTCGATCACCGTTGCGGGGGCAGCGTTGGATTAACGCAAGGCGTTCACCAACTTCCCGTTTAACTGACGACGATTACATCGCCAGCACCTGAGAGTGAACGTAAGCTAGCAATTTGTGGGGGGGCGGTCAATTTACACTGAGCTGCTAGAGTAAAGACACCGCACCGATAAGGAGACGAGCATGACCGATTCCTCGCCAGCCGGTGTACCACGCTGGCTGAAACTGGCCTTTACGCTGTGGATTCTGGTTTGGGCGCCAAGCTATGTAGTACTGCTAGGCGCCCAGAACTTTTTCTGGCTATGCAACGTGGCAAGCTTTCTGCTGCTGGTGGCGCTGTGGAGTGAACACCGCACCCTGATGTCGATGCAGTGGCTGGCGGTGGCGCTGGTCGGCAGTTTATGGAGTCTGGATGTCGCGACGGCGGCGCTCACAGGTGTACACCCCATCGGCGGCACCGAGTATATGTTTGATCCAGAGCACCCGCCCATGGCACGGGCCATGTCGCTCTACCACGTGGTACTTCCACTGGTGGCCGGCATCGGCGTCGCCAAGCTTGGCTACTCACGCCGCGCCCTGGTGTGGCAAACGTTACTGACCTGGATCGTGGTGCCGTTGACCTACCTGTTCGCCGAAGCAGAACGCAACATCAATT
The DNA here is from genome assembly GCF_007692655.1 of Halomonas sp. Taxonomy (GTDB): domain Bacteria; phylum Pseudomonadota; class Gammaproteobacteria; order Pseudomonadales; family Halomonadaceae; genus Vreelandella. The sequence continues at coordinate 139 of NZ_REBQ01000244.1, read as the reverse complement.
GGGTGCACGGCCCCTTCGGTCAGTACCAGGACACCCTTGCCCCACTGCTCTATCTGTTCCTGCTAACGCTGGTGTGGCCGCTGGTGGTTTATCTGCCTGTGCATCTACTTATGATTGGCTGGCAGCGCTGGCGGCGTCG
>NZ_REBQ01000053.1 GCF_007692655.1 Halomonas sp. | reverse complement strand
GCAACCCGCGCAGCCGTTTGGGTGGTGCGCAAAAAATCCGAATGCACCACACGGGTGGGTATTGGCCACTGCCAGTCCGTGACAATAGGCACAAGCTGCTGCTCACCCAGCTCGGAGAGCCCAAAAGCAGCGGCGCCGCGTTCCGGCGAACTGACAATCACGCCCTGTTGGTTGGCCTGACTATGACCATGACGCATCAATAAATAACGGTTACGCCAATGGTCTGAGGATGCATGTAAAGTATTTGACATAAGTTTGTCATAAACCCTAGATTGAAGGTGTCTGTTTTCGAAAAACAATTACCCTTTATGCGAAATGTCCACTTACGAAACCTTTTTAGGCTTCAACAGCGGAAAACGCAGCGAAGGGAACACAATAGAATTAAGCATCAAGAATAGAACAAGTAGCAACCACACAAAAATAACGCAAACATGAGGCTTACTATGGCAACTTCGCTTTTTCACAAGCGTCCACTCGCGATGCTCACCGCGGCGTCTCTCCTACCGTTCGCACTGCTATCGTCCCACGCCTATGCTGAATGTGAGCGAGGTGCTTTAGATCGCATTTATTGTGATGAAGATGGCGATATGGTCGCTGACCGCCCTACCGATGAATCCGAATGGGCTAACCCCGACACCTTGATCTTTGCGTATACCCCGGTGGAAGACCCCGCTATCTATACCGATATCTGGCAGCCGTTTATCGATCACCTCTCTGAAGTAACCGAACGCGACGTACGCTTCTTCGCAGTGCAGTCAAACGCCGCCCAGGTGGAAGCCATGCGCAGTGGGCGCCTGCATATCGCCGGCTTCTCCACCGGCCCGACGCCTTTTGCGGTTAACCTAGCGGGCGCGGTGCCCTTTGCCTTAATGGGTTCCGATGACGGGGAGTTTGGTTACACCCTACAACTCTTCACGCATGTTGACTCGGACATTCATGAGCTGGAGGATCTACGGGGGAAACGCGTCGCCCACACATCGCCCACCTCCAACTCGGGCAACTTGGCACCCCGTGCACTGCTTCCTGAGCTCGGTATCACCCCCGAGGAAGATTATGACGTTGTGTACTCCGGCAGCCATGACCAATCCATGCTTGGTGTAGTGGCCCGGGACTACGATGCCGCACCAGTGGCCTCAGAAGTGGTAGACCGTATGGCTGCCCGGGGCCTCTATGATGCCGAAGACGTGCGTATGATTTATGAATCTGACCGTTTCCCCACCACTTCCTACAACTACGCCCATAACTTACACCCGGATTTGGTCGAGAAAATCGAAGAGGCCTTTTTCAGTTTTGATTTTGTCGGTACCGAACTGGGCGAAGAGTTTGAAGGCGTCGAGAAATTTATCCCTATCAACTACCAGGATAATTGGCAGGTGATTCGTACCATCCAAGCGGCCAATGATGTGCGCTACACGCGCGAAAATTTGGAGTAAACGCAACGCACCGCCAAAAGCGGTGCGGATTATTTTCTCGGCGATGGAAGCGGACACATGCTGGAAATTACCAATCTGGTCAAACGTTATGGCCACGATGAAGCCGTGCTGAAAGGGCTTGACCTCAAGGTAGAGGGAAACAGCGTTGTTTCTATCGTAGGCGCATCGGGTGCGGGGAAAAGCACCATGTTGCGGTGCATTAATCGCTTGGTCGAGCCAACATCCGGCTCTATTAAGCTGAATGGCAATGAGCTGGTGAAGCTGAAAGGGGGTGACCTACGCCGTGCCCGGCGCAAAATTGGCATGGTGTTTCAAGGTTTTAATCTGCTAGACCGGCTAACCGTCATGGAGAATGTGCTGGCTGGACGATTAGGCTACGTCAACCTCTATCAGGCCATCTCCCGCCGCTATCCCCAGGCCGATATCGAACGTGCCTTTGTACTGATGGAGCGGGTAGGCATTGCCCACTACGCCAACAAACGTGCGGATGAGCTTTCCGGCGGTGAGCGCCAGCGAGTCGGCGTGGTGCGCGCACTTATGCAGGAACCGGAAGTGCTGCTTGCCGATGAACCCACGGCCTCTCTCGACCCGCGTACCTCTGAACAGATTATGATTCTGCTGCAAAGCCTGGCCAGCGAGCTGTCGCTGCCGGTGCTGATTAATATCCACAACGTTGCCCAGGCCAAAACCTATACCGAGCGCATTGTGGGCTTACGCCACGGCAAGATGATTTTTGATGGCGCGCCAGCTGACTTTAATAAAGATGCGCTAGACGCCATCTACGGTGGCATCGAGGCCCCGGACGAGTCGGTTACCAATACGCCAGCGGAGGAGCGTTCCCATGACTCCGCCTGACGCTCACTCCTCCACGCCCCGCACATGGAAAAAGCCACCGTTTATCGCCAATCCACTGTTGCGCTATGGTTTGATCATCATTGCGGTGGTTTATCTGGTGTGGGCATTCGGCTCGCTGCCCTTTAACTGGGCGCGTATTTCGGAAGGCTTACCCCGCGCAGCGCGTATCTTTAGCGGCGGCTTTCCCCCCAACCTTGAACGCTACGGGCTGCTGATTACGGGCTTTAAAGAGAGCTTTCAAATTGCCATCTTAGCCACCCTGTTAGGGGTGTTCCTGTCGATTCCTTTTGCCGTGATGGCCGCACGCAATATCGCACCGATGCCAATTTATATCATCGGCCGGGCGGTCATTATTATATCGCGCAGCTTCCACCCGGTGATCGTGGCCATTCTGTTCGTGGCCGCCGTTGGGTTTGGGCCGCTGGCCGGGATTCTTACCCTAACGCTCTATTCGATAGGCTTTGTGGGCAAGCTGCTTGCCGAGGAAATCGAAGAGATTGACTGGGGCCAGGTGGAAGCGATGAAAGCTGCCGGAGCAGGCTATGTGGCGATTCTTTACTATGCGGTATTTCCGCAGATACTGCCGCGCCAAGTTGGCCTCTCCATGTACCAGCTGGACAGTAACCTGCGCGCCTCTGCGGTGGTTGGCATTGTCGGTGCTGGCGGCATTGGCGGCACGCTAATGAACGCCTTTGGCCGCTACGACTACGACTTCGCCTTTGCGATTCTGCTTATTATTATCGCGGTCATTTTGCTCAGCGAAGGGATCAGCGGTTGGGTAAGGAAAAAAATATGGTAGATCACGCACAGCAGCTTGCCGATCGCGTTTGGCAACGCTACGACCGTAAACAGCGCCTTACCCGCTATGCCGTTTTGTTGGTTACCTTGATGGTGGTGGTGTGGGCTGTTAGCGATATTGATATTTTTTGGCCCTGGGTATGGGATGCGCCCAATCAAATTTCCGGGCTTGGGGCACGCATGTGGCCACCCAGCCCCGCCGGGCTGAACAACATTATAGCGGCGCTGATTGAGACCGTTCACATCGCTACCCTCGCGACTTTCTTAACTATTTTTTTGGCGCTACCGGTGGCCTATATTGCTGCCCAAAATACCACGCCGAATCGTGCCTGCCTGTGGTTAGGGCGCTTCATCCTGGTCTCCAGCCGCTCCGTAAACACGATTATCTGGGCGCTGCTATTCGTGGCGATTTTTGGGCCGGGTGTATTAGCGGGCATTCTTGCCATTGTGTTTCGCTCAATCGGTTTTATCGGCAAGCTGATGGGCGAGGCGATTGAAGAAATTGACCGTAAGCCAGTCGAAGCCATGCAAGCTACCGGCGCCTCAAAGGCGAAGGTCGTTGCTTACGCGATTGTGCCCCAGGTCATGCCCGCCTTTTTTGCCATTGTCATCCTGCGTTGGGATATCAATATCCGCGAATCGACGGTACTTGGCCTTGTGGGTGCTGGCGGTATCGGGGTTATTTTGCAGGGCGCGATTGATACCTTCGCTTGGCCTACCGTCGCGACCATTCTGATTGCGATCATTGTGCTGGTACTTATTGGCGAGGCCATCACTAGCCTACTGCGCAGTAAAGTCTTGTAAGTGTTTTGCTTAAGCAGAGGCAAGCGTTTGACCTATCGTCTAACGCTTGCCATGGTTAGATAACCACTCATGACAAGGAGTATGCACAACGATGACAACCTATATCGTGGTAGCTGACGCCGCTCGTGCACGTATCTTTACACGTGATGCTTTAAAACTGGCGGAAAAGGAAAGCATGGTTCATGCGGAAGGTCGTTTACATGAAGGTGACTTAGTCACCGACCGTCGTGGTGATGTGCATGAGTCGATGTCCACCACCTCGCGCTCAGCTGGTGAAGAGGGAACAGCCACTAAGCACGAAAATGAGTTGTTTGCGAAAGAGGTTGCGCAGCGTCTATACGATGCGCGCGTTTCAAATAGCATGGAGAAGCTGATTATGGTCGCGCCACCCAAATTTTTGGGCCTGCTTCGTGAAAAGCTCGATGGCCCAACCCACAAGCTTGTCATCCACTCCCTATCGAAAGACCTGAGTAAAGCGTCGCTAGCCGATATTCAATCCGCCGTTAGCGATTTACGCTAGCCAGCGCCTTAAGCTATAACTAATCAATACTAAAGTCATGGTCGTTCTCGCCGATAGCTAAAGGATCCCCTTTCCTTTACGCACCTCGACCCAGAGAGCGACCATGTTTGCATCCTTACGAGCACGTATTGTATTAGCCGCTTTAGTAGCCATTACGCTTGCCCTGGTAGTCAACGGCATTGCCAGCTACACCACCGTAAAGCACCATAATAATCAGCAGGTAAGTCGCAACCTCAGCGCTGTCGTTAACGGTAACACCCAGGCCCTCAACGAGTGGTTTAATGCCCGTTACACCATGCTGGCAAGCATGGAAGATGCCGTGACAAGCGATGCGCCTCTTGCCGCAATGCGCCAGCTTGCCGCGTCAGGCGACTTTATGACGGCCTATATCGCTTACCCGAGCACGTCTGAAGCCGTTTTTTCTGATAATTGGCAGCCTCCAAGCGATTACGATCCTCGCCAACGTCCTTGGTACTTAGACGCTGTGAGCGCACAAGACACGATTATTACTGCGCCCTATGAAGATGCCCAAACAGGCGGATTGATTGTTACTTTTGCCCGGCCTTACTACCAAAATGGCGATCTGGCGGCAGTCGTTGGGGGGGATATTGCCATCGATGACGTGGTTGATATTGTGGCCAACATTGCCCCCACCCCCTCTAGCTTTGCCTTTCTTACCACGGAAGATGGCACGTTAATTGCCCATCCCGATGCCGACCTCACCCTTGAGCCCTCGACAATATTAAGTAGCGCTCTCACTACTTCCAAACTTCAACAGGTTATTCAGGCAGATAGCCCACAGGCCCTAACACTCCAAGATAGTGACAAACTCCTCATGGGCAGCGATGTAGGAGGCAACAGCGGCTGGCAGTTAGTTGTGGCATTGGATGAAACAGAAGCGACTGCAGGCCTGCGCGCCATCGCCACGACCTCAATTGTGACGCTGCTGATTGTCGCTGCCATCACTGCCGTGGTATTTGGGCTGCTACTTTCCCTGCTGTTGCGGCGCTTGCTCGTCGCGCGGGATGCAATGGATAACATTGCTTCTGGAGAAGGCGATTTAACCCAGCGACTGCCCGAGGATGGCAATGATGAAGTGACGCAAATTGCCCGCGCATTCAACCGCTTTGTGAGCAAAATGGAAGCCGTCTTGATTGACGTACGCACCAGCAGTGAATCTGTGCACCACGCGGCTAACGAGATCGCCATGGGGGGACAGGATTTATCACGCCGTACTGATAATGCGGCCGCCAGCCTTCAGCAAACCTCAGCCTCAATCGAAGAGATCACCAGTACGGTACAGCACACCGCCGCCTCAGCCCAAGAAGCCAACAAGCTCTCTCAAACGGCTTCTGAGGTGGCGAACGAAGGTGGGAAAGTCGTTGCCAACGTCGTGACGACCATGGAGGGCATCACCCAGGCCTCTGACAAAATTGGCAACATCGTTAACCTGATGAACAGCATTGCCTTCCAGACCAACCTGCTGGCCCTTAATGCGTCGGTGGAAGCCGCGCGTGCAGGTGAGCATGGACGTGGCTTTGCGGTGGTGGCCGATGAGGTGCGAAAGCTGGCCGGCCGTAGTAGCGAGGCAGCCAACGATATTCAAAAGCTCATTGAAGACTCTCAAACCAGGGTGAATAACGGTACAACACTGGTACGCAATGCAGGCGCCACCATGCAGGATATTGTCGCGCATATCACGCGGGTAAGTGATGTCCTCGAGGAGATTAACGCCGCCACCAGCGAACAGAGCGATGGTATCAATCAAGTCAATATTGCCGTGGCAGAACTGGATCGTATGACGCAAGAGAATGCCGCCATGGTAGAAGAGTCGACCACCGCTGCCGAGCAGCTAAAAGAGCAGGCAAATCATCTAACCGGGACCATCAGCAGCTTTAAGCTCTCT
>NZ_REBQ01000177.1 GCF_007692655.1 Halomonas sp. | reverse complement strand
GACATGGCATGCAGCAACTGAATCCTTCCGAGATCAGCGACATCATCAAGCAGCGAATTGAAAAGCTTGACGTCGCATCCGAAGCCCGTAATCAGGGCACCATTGTCAGTGTTTCCGACGGTATCGTGAAAATTCACGGCCTTGAAGACGCGATGTTTGGTGAAATGATTGAATTCCCCAACAGCATCTTTGGCATGGTACTTAACTTGGAGCGTGACTCCGTAGGTGCCGTGGTGCTGGGTGACTACCTGCAGCTTGAAGAGGGTATGACCGCTACCTGTACCGGTCGTATTCTTGAAGTGCCAGTAGGCCCTGAGCTGATTGGTCGCGTGGTCGATGCACTGGGTAACCCCATCGATGGTAAAGGCGACATTGACGCTAAAATGACCGACGCCGTTGAGAAAGTGGCGCCGGGCGTTATCACCCGTCAGTCTGTTGATGAGCCGATTCAAACCGGTCTGAAATCGATTGACGCCATGGTGCCGATTGGCCGTGGTCAGCGTGAGTTGATCATCGGTGACCGTCAGATTGGTAAGTCCGCCATTGCCATTGATGCGATCATCAACCAGAAAGGCAAAGGCGTTACCTGTGTTTACGTCGCCATTGGTCAGAAACAGTCGACCATTGCTAACGTGGTGCGCAAGCTTGAAGAGCACGGCGCGATGGGTCACACCATTGTCGTCGCCGCTGGCGCTGCCGATCCGGCACCGATGCAGTTCTTAGCACCTTACTCTGGCTGCACCATGGGCGAATACTTCCGCGATCGCGGTGAAGACGCGCTGATTGTGTATGACGATCTCTCCAAGCAGGCCGTGGCTTACCGTCAGGTATCGCTGCTGCTGCGTCGTCCGCCAGGCCGTGAAGCTTATCCCGGTGACGTGTTCTATCTCCACTCACGTCTGTTAGAGCGCGCTGCCCGCGTCAACGTCGACTATGTTGAGAAGTTCACCAATGGTGAAGTGAAAGGCAAAACCGGTTCCTTAACTGCGTTGCCGATCATCGAAACTCAGGGCGGTGACGTGTCTGCGTTCGTACCGACCAACGTGATCTCGATCACCGATGGTCAGATCTTCCTGGAAACCAACCTGTTTAACTCCGGTATTCGTCCGGCGATTAACGCAGGCCTGTCGGTTTCTCGTGTAGGTGGTGCGGCACAGACTAAAATCATCAAAAAGCTCGGCGGTAGTGTTCGTCTGGCCTTGGCTCAGTACCGTGAACTGGCGGCTTTCTCGCAGTTTGCGTCTGATCTTGATGAAGCCACGCGTAAGCAGCTTGAGCACGGTCAGCGTGTTACCGAGCTGATGAAGCAGAATCAGTACTCGCCGATGTCGGTAGCAGAAATGGCGCTGTCGCTGTATGCCGCCAACGAAGGTTACCTGGATGATGTTGAAGTACCCAAAGTGTTGGACTTCGAACGTGCGCTGCACGATTACATGAAGTCAGAACACGGCGAACTAATCGACAAGATCAATCAGACCGGTGACTACAATGGCGAGATTCAAGACGGCTTGAAGTCGGGTCTCGAGAAGTTCAAGGCGACTCAGAGCTGGTAATGTCTGGTCCGCCTGTCATGGGCGGACTTGCATGCTTTCTGTGAGCCACGAACGAAGGGTAGATCGCTATGGCAGCTGCAAAAGAGATACGCACCCAGATTGGGAGCATTAAAAATACGCAGAAGATCACCAGCGCCATGGAAATGGTAGCTGCGTCGAAAATGCGTAAAGCACAAGATCTGATGAGGGCCAGTAAGCCCTACGCCAAACAGATCCGTAATGTGGTTGCCCACATTGCCGATGCCGATGTAGATCAAGAAGATCTGCATCCCTACATGGTGGAACGGCCGGTCAGTCGCGTTGGTTACATCGTGATTTCTACTGACCGTGGTCTGTGTGGCGGCTTAAACCACAACCTTTTTAAACTCTTGCTGAAAGAAGCGGCAGAGTGGAAAAAGGAAGGCGCTGAGCAGGACTTTTGTGCACTTGGTGCCAAGGCCAGCAGTTTTTTCCGCAACTACGGCGGGAATTTGGTAGCGGCGAAAAGTGGTTTAGGTGAGTCCCCCACGGTTGAGGGATTGATCGGCAGTATCAAGGTCATGCTCGAAGCGTACGATGAAGGGCGTCTTGACCGGCTTTACGTGGTTCACAATGAGTTTGTGAATACCATGACGCAAAAGCCAGTGGTTCGTCAGCTTCTTCCGCTGTCATCCGATATGGGTGCAGACGCTGAGCACGACAACGAAAACGAAAACGCCCGTCCCGGAAGCTGGGACTACCTGTATGAACCGGATGCCAAGGCGCTGCTCGATAGCCTGTTGGTTCGTTTCATCGAATCGCAGGTGTATCAGGCGGTAGTGGAAAACGGCGCCTGCGAACAAGCAGCCCGAATGATCGCTATGAAAAGTGCCACTGACAACGCGGGCGGCCTGATCGACGATCTGGAGATGGTTTACAACAAGGCCCGTCAGGCCGCCATCACCCAGGAAATTTCTGAGATCGTCGGTGGTGCTGCTGCCGTATAACGCCTAGGGAGCCTACTTTTTAAAGGGGCTCCCGGCATACAGGTTTCATTTGCAGGTTTTAGAGAGGAACCAAGATGAGCGGACGTATCGTACAAATCATCGGCGCGGTGATTGACGTAGAGTTTCCGCGGGACTCAGTGCCCAAGGTCTACGACGCGCTAAAGGTCTCCAATGTTGAGACGATCCTCGAAGTCCAGCAGCAGCTGGGCGACGGCGTGGTGCGCACCATCGCCATGGGCTCCACTGAGGGTCTAAAGCGTAGCATGGAGGTTACCAACACCGGTGCCGCCATTTCCGTACCCGTGGGTAAGGAAACGCTTGGCCGGATCATGAACGTTCTCGGTGAGCCGATCGACGAAGCTGGACCGATCGGTGAGCAAGAGCGTATGCCGATCCACCGTAAAGCACCCAGCTATGCTGACCAGGCGGCGTCTAACGAGCTGCTGGAAACGGGCATTAAGGTTATCGACCTGGTCTGCCCGTTTGCCAAGGGTGGTAAGGTTGGCCTGTTCGGCGGTGCCGGTGTAGGTAAAACCGTTAACATGATGGAGCTTATCCGCAACATCGCCACCGAGCACAGCGGCTACTCTGTATTCGCCGGTGTGGGTGAGCGTACGCGTGAGGGTAACGACTTCTATCACGAAATGACCGAATCCAACGTTATCGATAAGGTATCGCTGGTATATGGTCAGATGAACGAGCCGCCGGGTAACCGTCTGCGGGTAGCACTGACTGGCCTGACTATCGCTGAGAAATTCCGTGATGAAGGCCGCGACGTACTGCTGTTCGTCGACAACATCTATCGTTACACCTTGGCCGGTACCGAAGTATCCGCACTGCTGGGCCGTATGCCTTCAGCGGTAGGTTACCAGCCAACGTTGGCCGAAGAGATGGGTGTTCTGCAGGAGCGTATCACCTCGACCAAGACAGGTTCTATCACTTCCGTACAGGCCGTTTACGTCCCTGCGGATGACTTGACTGACCCGTCTCCGGCGACCACCTTCTCGCACCTTGATGCTACCGTGGTACTGGCACGTTCTATCGCGGAATTGGGTATTTACCCGGCGATTGATCCGCTGGACTCCACCTCGCGTCAGCTGGATCCACTAGTTGTTGGTGAAGAGCACTATGCCACCGCTCGCGGTGTACAGAACGTGCTTCAGCGCTACAAAGAGCTTAAGGATATTATTGCGATCCTGGGTATGGACGAGCTGTCTGATGAAGACAAACTGGCCGTATCTCGCGCGCGTAAAATCCAGCGCTTCTTGTCGCAGCCGTTCTTCGTGGCTGAGGTATTCACCGGTTCCCCGGGTAAGTATGTTTCGCTGAAAGACACTATCAGTGGCTTCCAGGGCATCCTAGCCGGCGAATACGACGATATGCCGGAACAGGCCTTCTATATGGTCGGTTCAATCGATGAAGCTGTCGATAAAGCCAACCAGATGAAGAAGTAATCCCGTCCATTAGGGGGATTCGCTATGGCGAATAGCTTTACATGCAATATCGTCAGCGCTGAAGCATCCATCTTCTCAGGCAAGGTTGAGCAGGTGGTGGCTTCTGGGGTTATGGGTGATCTGGGTATTTTACCGGGTCACGTCCCGTTGTTGACTGAGCTTCAGCCGGGTCCGATTCGCGTGATTCACGATGATGGCAAGGAAGAGAACTTCTTTGTCTCGGGGGGCTTCATGGAAGTCCAACCGGACGTGGTGACGATTCTGGCCGATGCCGCTTCCCGAGCCAGCGACCTCAATGAGGCCGCTGCTGAAGAAGCGCGTCAGCAAGCGCTGAAAGCCTTTAATGATAAGTCAGCGGAGCTGGATTATACCCGAGCTGCCGCTGAACTTGCCGAGGCAGTTGCCCAGCTGAGAACGATTCAGCAGCTGCGTAAAAAGGCGGGTAAAGGCTAATTACCACGCGTTGGCGTGTGACTAACGCCCCTTGAGCCCGTTTAAAAGGGTTTAAGGGGCGTTTTTTTTGTTGAGTAGTAGGGCCCGTCGGCAGAACGACGTTTGTCAGCGTGAAGGAGAAAGCCATGGCATTGAATGATGAAAGCCTGCAGGAATTAAAAGCCGAACTGCTCGACGAGCTGGCGAAAGAAGCGCCGAGTAAAGAGATGCTCTCTTCGCGTCTGGCCGAAAACCGCTCAGCGGATATTGGTGAAGTACTCGAAGAGATGATTGAAGATGACGAAGAGCTGCCTGCGGCACTCTCTTTGTTGGATATTCTCTCTGCAGAGCGTGCCGCTACCGTACTGGGCTACCTACCGGGCGAAAGCCAGCTTGAGGTAGTGGGTGAGCTGGATGACACCCAGGTACTTAAACTGTTGGAAGAGATGGGCTCGGATGAACGCGCCGATCTGTTTAATTTACTTAGTGAAGATCGTCGTGAAGCCTTGTTACGTCGCATGGCTCACCAAGAGCGTGAAGACTTAAAGCGGCTGGCCAGCTATGAAGAGGGCACTGCCGGCGCCATCATGACCTCTGACTATGTCTCCATAGCCAGTGGCATGACGGTGTCCCAGGCCATGATGCGAGTGCGCCAAACTGCCCCTGACGCGGAAACGGTCTATCAACTTTATGTCCTCAACAGCGTCGGTGAATTGATCGGAACGATGTCGCTTCGCCAGCTAATGGTGGCCCGACCAGGCGCACTGGTCGATGACATCATGATTAAAGATGTTATCCACACCCCGGTAGATGAAGAGCAGGAAGAAGTGGCGCGGATTGTGGCACGTTACGATTTACTTGCCCTTCCCGTGATTGATAGCGATGGTCGCATGGTGGGGATAGTCACCCACGATGACGCCATGGACGTGGCTGAGTCTGAGGCCACCGAAGATTTCCACAAAGGGATGTCGATCGGCCAGCTAGAAGATGGCGTTAGCCGGGTACCACTGTGGAGCCTTTACCGTAAGCGGGTAACCTGGCTGGTACTGCTGGTCTTTGCCAACCTGTTTTCAGGGGCCGGTATCGCTTATTTTGAAGACACCATTGCCGCGCAGGTAGCGCTGGTGTTCTTCTTGCCGCTATTGATTGGCAGCGGTGGTAACGCCGGTGCCCAGGCGGCAACGCTGATGGTGCGTGGTTTAGCAACCGGCGACGTAGGTGTTAAAGATTGGAGTAAATTACTTGGCCGTGAACTGCTCGTCGCCGGTTCACTAGGCATTACCATGGCCATCGCGGTAGCACCCATCGGTATCATGCGTGGCGGTGATGCGCTGGCCATGGTGGTTGCCTTGAGCATGGTGACGATAGTGCTGTTTGGTAGCCTGTTGGGCATGTGTCTTCCATTCATACTGGAACGTTTCAAGGTTGACCCTGCCACCGCTTCAGCGCCGCTGGTGACCACCTTGATTGATGCATCAGGGGTCGTTATTTATTTCAGCATTGCGACGGTTATTTTATCCGATGTGTCGATGTAGCTAAGCGCTATGACATATAGAAATAGATAACTAAAAAGAGAGCTGAAACGACGGTTAGCAAGCAGCCCATCACTGACCAGTGGCGCAATTGGCGCTCTATCACCCAGGCGGGCCGGAAACGGCTTGCCTGGCGCCAGGGTAGCGGTGGCAACAGTGGAGACGTAAACGGCTGAATAGCGACGTTTACGGGTAAGTAATGAGCAGCCACGGCCAAGCATCCACTGACGATGACTATGCCTAGCGCGGTTAAGTTTGATGCTGTCCAGCTTCCTGGGTAGGGCAACCACCAATACCATAAAAGTGGCACTAACCACGCAATGGCGCACACGCCTAACCAGCCCCACCATAGCCAATGATTTTCGGCAGATTCAGTGCGCTGGCTGGCTGACGGCTGTTGTTTAAGCAGCCAACCAAAACGCAACATTGCCCCTGCGGTGGCAAAGCTAGCCAAGCCCAGCAGATGCCCAGCAAAGCCTTGGGCCTGCACGGCATGGGTTAACCAACTTTTGATATACAGCCCGCCACTAAACGGCGCGCCAACCAGGGTTAATGCTGCCAACGCCATACCACTGCCGATAAGCTGGCGCTGGCTACCCGACAACCCTCCCCATTGCCCTGCGCCGATAAATAGCGCCGCTTTGGCTAAACCGTGGCTAATCACCAGCAGCATCAGTACGGTACGCAGTGCGTCGTTATCAGGTACCCATAGCAGCGTACCTAATCCAGCGGTGAGCAGGCCTATTTGCCCTACACTGGACCAAGCCAACACCGTTTTAGGTGACCGCGCACAAGCCCCTCTAATGCCACCGTACAGTGCCCCTAGTACTCCCCAATAAAACAGCAACTGTCCAGCAGCAACGCCCGAAGCACTTTCAGGGGTTAGCCGCAGCACCCCTAAAATTCCCAGTTTAATCATCAAACCTGAAAGTAATGCACTGGCCAAGGCGGGAGCCGCTGGGTGGGCGATGGGTAGCCACCCATGCACCCCTAACAAGCCTGACTTAATCGCCATAGCACTACCAATAAGCAGTGCGGTAGCTATGGAAAGTGAGGCAAAGGTCGCCTGGTCAAATGCCAGGGAGCCCTGCAGAGCCATGCTGGCGGTGGCCGCAAATAGCAGCACTTCAGCGACCAGCATCATGGCTAAATAGCTTCGCGCCGCCTGGGGCGTTGAAGGGGTTGTGCCGTGAAGTATCAGTAGCCAGCCTAATACCCCCAGCCAGGCAAGTGCGGTATAGAAGGTCAGCCACTCTTGAGAAGTAAGCGCAACGATGTGCAGTAGGGCACTTAGCCACAGCGATACAGTGAAAATGCGCGAGGGTGGTGACGGGGCACGATGTTGCCAGAAGAGTATCAATGGCCAGATGATCAGTGCAGGAAAAGCGAAAAAGCGTGCGGTGCGATCCATCCCGGGCAGAGAAAAATAACCATGCTTGGCTAACAATAGAATGCCGATACCCCAAGCTAAACCGCCCAGCAGTAAGGGAATCAGCGCGGGTATGTGATTAGCCGTTGTTGTTTGACGATGGTGGGGCGCTGGTCGTAAAGCAATCGCCATGACCCGGGTTAAGTAGGCTGCCGTCAGCAGTGTGCCAAGCAGAAAGGCCGTGGCGCTTAGCCAGCGTTGCTGCTCCCAAAGCCCGATAAAAAGCCACCATTTGCCAACAAAACCGCCGCTGGGCGGTAGCCCCACCAAGCTGGCTGCTGCGAGGGCAAATGCCGCCCATAACCAGGGGTGTCGATAGGCGCTGCCGGAAAACTGCTGCAGTTGGTCGCTTTGGTGATAAGCCACCAGGTAGCCAGCGGTTATAAACAGCCCCGCTTTAGCCAAACCATGGGTAACCAGTAGGGTGGTAGCGCCTTGTTGTGCCAATGGGTAAGCGCTAAATTCAGGCGCCAGACTTAACACCAACAGCGCGTAGCCCATCTGAGAGATAGTCGAATAGGCAATTAAACGTTTCAACTGCGTCTGCTGTAGCGCGTTAATGCCACCCCAGACAATCGAAAGGCCACCTAAACAGGCAAAAAATGGCTGCATCCCAAGGGCGTTAAACGGCCCTTGCCAGAGTTGCCATAGCCAATAAAGGGCCACAGCGACCACCACTGCTGACAACATGGCACTCACCGCAGGAGAGGCACGGGAGTGGGCCTGGGGGAGCCAGCTGTGTAACGGTACCAGCGCTGCTTTCATCATCAGCCCTAGCGTCATGCACAGTGCGGCGACGGCATGCAGAGTGTCCGCTGATGCTTGCTGGCTAAGTAAATCAATATCCAGGGTGGCGTGAGTGCCATACAGAATCCCCACCCCAAGCAGATAGAGTAGCGATGCAATAAGCGCCACCAGCAGATAGCGAAGGGCAGAAAAGCCGTAAGGGTCTTTGGGCGATAGTGCCACTAAACCGGCGGCACTAAGGGTTAATAGTTCAAGCGCTACATAAACATTAAACAGGTCACGGGAAAGCCATAGGGTGTTAAGCGCTGCCCACATGAACCACCACAGCGTCCAGTACTCGCGTTGTTTGGCTCGTTCAGCATAGGCTGTCAGGCTTGCGGCGCAGGCAACCGCTGTTGTTAAGCTGATTAGCGCCAGCGTAGTGGGGGACAAGGCCCAGCGTATACCGATGGGTAAGGCCCAACCCCCCCATTGCCAGTCAGGAGTAATTCCCACATGCCAAGCGCCAAGGGCATTACCCAGTGCTATCAGCGATAGCCCAACGACTAGCTGATGCTTCACTTGGATAAGACGGGTAAACGCTGCCAGGCAAAGCAGGAGTGGGACGATTACCAACAGCACAGGGATAACGCCAATGGTTAAACCAAAAGAGGACTGCATCAGCATGGCGGGTTCCGGCGATAGCGACGCAGGTAAAGCGCTAGCACGACGGCGGTGGTACTAACAGAGACGACAATCCCCGTCAGCACTAACGCATGGGGTACTGGATCTATCCCGCTGGACGTGCGGGCGGTAACCACGAGCAGCAAAAACACGGCGCTGGAGAGTATATTAAGTGCCAGCAGGCGACGAATGAGATGGCGAGCGGTAAATACGCTCACCAGGGCCATCGCCACTAAAAGAGCGCCAAGCAGGGTGTAAAGGGCGTCGCTGGTCAACGCCATGTCAGTAAACACAAACCTCATAGACGCCTTCCCGGTCGCCCAAATAGATAGAACGTCATTAGCATAAGTGCGATAGAGAGGGCCGTGGCGACTTCAATGGCGATAATAAAGGTGCTGGCGAATCGCGGTGGCAATCCGTAAAGCGTACCGGTCATGAGCAAACCGCTTAGCGCGGTGGCTAGGAAGAACAGCAGACCCGCCGCCAACAACCAGCGTAGCAATAGGTTATACGCACCTTGGTGCATCCATACGATGCTGCCAGTGAGTAGCAGTAGCACACCGCCTGCGCCAAGCACGGCGGCAGCGGGGAAAGCGCCACCTGGCGCGTGAGTGCCTTGCCAAAGAAAATAGCTGAACGTGAGCAGAAACAAGGGGTGTAGCCAGCGGGCCAGAGTTGGCAGTCCTGGGTAGGCATCGCCCAGCGCTGGGGGAGGTATCGCTTTTTGCAGTGACCAAATGGCAGCTACCGCACACAGCATCACGGCAACTTCCAACAAGGTATCGATACCACGCAGGTTTAGCAGAATAGCGGTCACCGCATGTTCCGCGCCGCTATCGGGAAGCACCACGGCTACCTCGGCGACTAAACCAGGTTTGGGGAGTGCCAGCACGGTCATCCATAACGAGCCCGTTATCAACACCACCATAACGAAGATGAAAATTTTCCATCGCGTTGCGCCACTGGCCATTGATTGAAGAGTGCGTTGAGAAGCAGGCAGCTGTCCCGCCGCGGTAAGTAATAATGCACCGGTAATGCCTGCGCCAATAGCGGCCTCAGCAAGCGCTACATCAGGCGCTTCCAATCGCACCCAAATAAGCGCCATCACCAAGCCAAAGGCCATTAAATTGGCAACTGCGCGAAATAATCCGGGTAGTAGCAGGCACTGCCCCGCAGTGACCAGTGCCGCCAGGGCAAGCAGCAGGTCAACGATCAGCATGAGTGTCCTTATCACTGCGCCGTCGTGGCGCTGAGCCATGACGGAGAGCAGAGGAGGCAATCAACGTTGCTCCGGTGCTTGAGGCAAGCAGAATCAGCCCCCAAATCAGCACTATTTTAAGCGCGACGGCGATGCTGTTGGCTTGCACAGCAAGCCCTAAACAGATCAGCCCTAGACCGACGTTGTCGGCTTTGGTTAGTGCGTGCAGGCGGGCATACACGTCGGGAAAGCGCAGCAGGCCCAATGTGCTGGCGATAAAGAAGGGAATACCCAGGATAATAAACCCCGCGCCCAGTAATTCACGCATCGTGATTCGGCTCCTCTCGTTTGGGTGAAGGATGCCGAACAACGAAGTTAGCGGTGCCCAGTGCCGTTAATAGCGCAAACAGCAGCGCGATATCGACTAGGGCTGGCAGGCTAAAATAGGCACTAAACAGCAGCGTAATCGCTAACGCAGAGGTAGTGAAAAACTCCACCGCCAGCATACGGTCTGCATTCGTGGGGCCCCGGTAAAGTCGCCAAAGCGCCACAACGGCAGTAGCAAGTAAAACGGCACTGGCAAGTAGGTAAACGATTGGCAGCCACCCTTTAAGATTTATCCTGTCGGCCTATGGGTCAAACCATAGATCTTTGCGGTAAACCATAGAGCCCTGCGATGCGGCTTTCAAGCAACTTAAGCTGCGCTTCAACGTCAGGGTGATGGTGGAGGATGTGGATATAAAGTGCGTCGTGGTGAACATTTAGTGTCAAGGTGCCGGGGGTTAGGTTGACCAGGTTGGCCATCAGCAGCTGTTGATAAGGTTGCGTGAGAAAGCGAAAACGGTAGCTATATGTCAGGGTGTTGGCATCACAACGCTGGCTCGTTGCTAATGTGGCGACTTCCAGCGCACCCTTTAGGCTCAGTTTCAGCATAAACAAGATAAAAGCAGGCAGTTTCCACCAGCGTAACTGGGCAGGCCATGTCGCTACGCTGAGAGGTGCACAGAAGGCTATGGCGAGTGCGAGGAGAGCGCCTATCCAAAGGCTGCCTTGGCCTTCGGTCAGCACCCACCATAGGCCGCTGTAGAGTAACGTACGGAGCAGCAATGCATGCCAGGGCGGAGGCTGCCACTTGTCTAACCACTTGGTTAACTTGTGGGCATTAAGGCGCATTACTGGCGGCGCGAGTAATGAACAGTATCTCTACATGGCCTAGCCACTCAATATCGTAAGCCAACCCTTTTAACTGGCTGGCAAGGCACTGGGGAGGCTGATTAACCGCGTCATCAATAATCAGCGATACCGATACTTTATCGTCCAAGTAATGCAGCTGCAGTTCATTTAGCGTGCGCCACACAGGGTGCTTACTCCAGCGCTTATCGAGTGCGGCCTCTACTTCTGGTCGAAGCGGTAGCCCCGGCAGACGGCTGGGGTCGCCTGCTCCCGCATCATCTTCTGGGTCAACGTGAAAAATAACATCGGTCAGCGCAGGGAATTCATGGCGCAAGCGGCGGCTGACTTCATTGCCGATTTCGTGGGCTTCCGACACGGTAATTTTTGGCCCCACCACCACGTGCAGGTCGACCATTACCCAGCCAGCTGATTGGCGTGTACGCAGGTCATGGACACTATCAACGCCTGGCACGCCACAAGCGACATCGTGCATCTGGCTTTGTACATCGACCGGTAGGGCGGTATCCACCAATTCTCGGGCAGACTCCCACAGCAAGTCCAAGCCGACCTTACCCACTAATAACCCAACAATAATGGCGGCCACGGCATCCAGCCAGCCCAATCCGAACTGCGCGCCAATCAAGGCTACCAGTACCACGGCGGTGGAAAGGGCATCGCTGCGCGAATGCCAGGCATTGGCTTCAAGTAATTTCGACTTGACCCGCTTGGCGACCCGCATGGTGTAGCGGAAAATCCACTCTTTGCTAAACAGCGCCATGATGGTGATCACAATGGCCACTGCGCCTGGGGCGTTGACTTGAGTGCCGCTAAATAAGCGATCCAGGCTCGACCAGGCAATACCGCCTGCCACGAAAATCAGTACGCTACCTAATAGCAGCGTGGTGAGGGTTTCAATCCGGCCATGGCCATAGTGGTGGTCTTTGTCAGGCTCTTGGCGGCCATAGTGAATAGCGGCAAGCACAAAACCATCGGTGACTAAATCAGAAAGAGAGTGAATACCGTCAGCGATCAGCGCTGCTGATCCGACCATAAACCCAATCGTCACTTTTACGATACTCAATATGCCATCCAACCACGCACCAATATAGGTGACGCGTTTAGCATCTTTACTGTGTAGCTCTTTATCGTGAACCACTGGCGTTTCGATGGTCTTAGTCATGGGTACCTTGCAAGGACACGCACGTTCAATAGGCGCCTATTGTAGCGCACTCCTTTGCATCCTCTATAGTCCCTACTGTCTTCATGCTTTAAAACAGTGCTTATTGGCATCAGCCTTGAGTTGGCAGTAGTAAACGCGGGTGTAAGCAAAGCAGTGGCGGACAAAGAATTAATGGGTGTGTATCCTTAGGCGACTTTACAAACGAACACATTAATTTTTACACACAGGATTACCTATGGATTGGCTTCAGGTGGTGGTGTTGGCGGTTGTGCAGGGATTAACAGAATTTCTACCCATTTCGAGCTCTGCCCACTTGATTTTGGTGCCCGTACTGACCGTTTGGGAAGATCAGGGGCTGGCGTTTGATGTGGCACTGCATTTAGGTAGTCTCTCTGCGGTAGTCATCTATTTTAGGCAAGAAATTGGGAAGATGGTCACGAGCAGCTTAGCGGCAGTGCGTGGCAAAGGAGTTGACGAAGATGCGCGCTTGGGGTTTTGGGTTACTTTGGCCACCATCCCTGTGTGTGTTATCGGCTTTTTAACCCGCGACCTGATCGCGGATCAGATGCGTTCCACTTTAATTATCGGCATCAGCTTAATTGGTTTCGGGCTACTGTTGGGGTATGCCGACTGGCGCAAGCGCGGCGATCGCAGCGAATACCAGTTAAGCTTAAAAGATGTGTTGATTATTGGTGGCGCTCAGGCACTAGCCCTAATACCTGGCACTTCGCGCTCGGGCATTACCATTACAGCGGCCTTACTGGTAGGGATGAGTCGCGAAGGGGCAGCACGCTTCTCCTTTCTGCTCTCAATACCGGTTATTGTTTTAGCCGGTGGCTTGGAAGTCGTAGGGGTCATACGCCAGCCGGAAGAGATTGAGTGGATAGCCATGTTGGTAGGAACGCTACTGTCAGGCATCAGCGCTTATGTGTGTATCCACTACTTTTTAGTAGTGATTAAAAAATTGGGTATGCAGCCCTTTGTTATTTATCGCGTATTGTTCGGCGCTTGGCTGCTGTGGTTTTTTCACTTCTAGGATTTCATCTCCAGAGCTCCATATCCAGGGCTTCATTTTTAGGGCAAAGCAGCTATGAAAACGTCTGATGGGAAAAAGCGTGAGGGGCGCACGTTGATATGGGTAGGTGCGCTGATACTGGCAACGTTAGGGCTAGCGGGCTGTTCGGAAAACGATCGCCCGCTGGAGTCACCGGTGCGTTTCGAAGGCAATATTTTCGGATCGTTTTACCAAGTAACACTTATGGATCCGCTGACCCAGGGCCAGGCCCGAGAAATAGAAGAAGGGTTCTTGGCGGAGTTGGAAAGCGTTGATCAGGCGATGTCGACCTATCGAGACGATTCGGAATTGGTGGCGTTTAACGAGGCGCCGCTGGGGGAGTGGCAGCCACTCTCCAATGAACTCATAGAAGTATTGGCGATTAGTCAGTCAGTTGCCGAGGCGAGCGATGGCGCTTTTGATGTCACCGTAGGAGGGTTAGTTAACTTATGGAGTTTTGGCCCAGGTGCGCGGCCTGAAACAATTCCTTCCGAAGAGGCCCTGGCAGAGCAGCTTGCCCAGATAGGCTTTGATTCGGTAGAGGTTGATACCCAAAACATGCAGGCACGGCGTACCCGGGATGTGTTTGTTGATCTTTCAGGCGTGGCTAAAGGGCATGGCACTGATCGTGTGGCGGCTTACCTGGATCAACAAGGCATGGAACACTATCTCGTCAATTTAGGCGGTGACATCATCGCGCGTGGATTTCGCGATGAAGATGAACAGACGCCATGGCGAATAGGCATAGAGGTGCCCGAAGATGGCCAACAGCGTGCTCAACATATTATTCCGCTTGAGAATATCTCGGTAGCTACTTCTGGGGACTACCGCAATTACTTTGAAGCCGATGGTGAACGCTTCTCACACACGATTGATCCGCGTACCGGCCGGCCAGTGTCCCACTCTCTTGCTTCCGTCTCGATGTTCCACCCCTCAAATGCCTGGGCTGATGCTTGGGCTACCGCGTTAATGGTGTTGGGGGATGAAGAGGCAATGCAAACTGCCCTCGATAACAACCTGAAGGTAGTGCTACTACTCCGTAATGGTGAGGCGTGGCGAAGCATTGCCAGCCCTGAGTTTGTCAATCGCTTTGGTGAAGAGCTGGTTAATGAGTTGGGTATTGAACAACTGCAAACCACTGCGTCTGTGGGCCCACTCGGAATAGGTGAATAATATGCACGAATTGGATATCGTCATTCTCGCCGCGGGTAAAGGGACGCGGATGCGTTCACAAACCCCCAAGGTACTCCATACGTTGGCAGGGAAGCCGATGGTTCAGCATGTTCTGGATACGGCTGTAGCGCTGCGCCCTGACCGCACCCACGTGGTGATTGGCCACGGCGCAGCGCAACTGCGTGAGGCACTGTCCGAGAACACCGTACAGTTTGCCGTACAAGCCGAACAAAAGGGCACTGGCCACGCAGTAGCACAAGCGCTTGAACATCTAGGCAGTGGTAAGGTGTTGATTCTTTATGGCGATGTACCGTTACTGCAGCGCGAATCGTTAGTTGAGCTGTTAGCCCAGGTGGATGATCAGCATATGGGCCTGCTGACAGTAACGCTTGAGAATCCCACTGGCTATGGGCGTATCGTGCGCAACGGCGCGGGCGATGCGGTGGCCATCGTTGAGCAGAAAGATGCGGATAACGAGCAACTGGCTATTAACGAATGCAACACCGGCATCATGGCAATGACCAGCGCCCAGCTTAAGCGCTGGCTGCCACAGCTCTCTTCGGAGAATGCCCAGGGCGAGTACTACCTGACCGACGTGATTGCCATGGCCGCAGAAGAGGGCATTAAGGTATGCACCGCTCAGCCTGCGACGGCCGTTGAAGTTGAAGGCGTTAACAACCGGGCGCAAATGGCGCGTTTGGAGCGCGTTTATCAACAGCAGCTTGCTCATCAGCTTATGGAGCAGGGGGTCGCGCTTGCCGACCCTTTACGCATCGATGTACGTGGTAAGTTAACCTGCGGTCACGATGTATTTATCGACATCGGTTGCGTGTTTGAAGGTAATGTTGAGCTCGGCGAAGGCGTCCGCATAGGCCCTTACTGCGTGATCAAAAACAGCACCATTGGGGCGGAAAGCGTTATTGAAACGCATAGCGTCATAGACGGCACGGTGGCGGCGGGGCTTAATCAGATCGGTCCCTTTGCGCGGCTGCGGCCTGGCACACGGCTGGCGGTAAAAGCCAAAGTCGGTAATTTTGTTGAAACCAAAAACGCTGATGTTGGCGAAGGTAGCAAAATTAATCATCTAAGCTACGTCGGCGATGCACGTCTAGGGCGTGATGTGAATGTGGGAGCAGGCACGATTACCTGCAACTACGATGGGGCAAATAAACACCGCACTGATATTGGCGATAATGCCTTTATCGGCTCTAACACTGCCCTCGTAGCCCCCGTTACCGTAGGCAAAGGGTCAACCATCGGTGCGGGCTCAACGATCGCCAAAGACGTTACCGACTACGCCTTGGCGGTAACCCGCTGCCGTCAGTTGGAAAAAACCGATTGGGAGCGTCCTGCCAAGCGTAAATAGCAGTAGATTGTGTCTTACGAGACCCCTTTATATACCGTTAAAATTATTACTCCATAGGCTCATAAAAACGCTTTACAAGATGCGGCAATGCGCCGCATCTTATGCGCAACCGTTGCGTTGCAGCATTTAGTTAGTGTGCTTATCATCATGGCGGTCTTCCTCTTCTTTGCCAGGGTGATAACGCCATGAAACCACCAAACGTCCTTGCAACCCGGCATTACGCTAGCCGGGTCGCTTGGTTGTTGTTCGCCTGCTGTCTTTTATTATTCCCTTCTCTTTCTTACGCAGCTGGATCGCTTGATCTGACGCTTTCCATTGCCGGTATCTCTTCTGTCGTGATCTTCGTGCTCGCCTATGCGTTGGTGATGAGTGAAGAGCTACTGCACATGCGAAAATCGAAGCCTGTGCTGGTCGCCGCCGGGCTTATCTGGGCCATCGTCGCCTGGGTCTATGTACAAGCCGGTATGCCGGAAGAAGCTGAAACTGCTTTCCGTGAAACGTTACTTGAATACACCGAGCTGCTGCTGTTTTTACTGGTGGCAATGACCTATATCAACGCCCTGGAGGAGCGCCGGGTGTTCGACGGGCTACGCTCTTGGCTGGTGCGCAAAGGGTTTAGCTATCGCAGCCTGTTCTGGATTACCGGGGTGATGGCGTTTGGTATTTCGGCCATCGCCAACAACATGACTACCGCGATGTTGATGTGTGCGGTGGTGCTTAAGGTCGCGGAGGGTGACAATAAATTTATTAGCCTTTGCTGTGTCAATGTGGTGGTGGCGTCCAACGCCGGTGGTGCCTTTAGCCCATTTGGTGACATCACTACGCTGATGGTGTGGCAGGCAGGCCAGGTACCCTTTGGCGGCTTCTTTGTGTTGCTGATTCCAGCGGTAGTGAATTTCTTGGTGCCTGCTGTGATCATGAACTTTTTTATCGTCAATCGTCAGCCAGCGGCGGTGCAAGAGAATGTGTGGCTTAAGCGGGGCGCACGGCGAATTATTGCCCTGTTTTTGCTCACCGTGGCTATCTCGGTTCTGTGCCACTCTGTGCTTCACTTGCCGCCTGCCATGGGCATGATGTTTGGCTTAGGTCTGCTGCAGTTTTTTGGTTACTACCTGCGTCGCAGCTTACCGCGTTCGATCGAGCGTAAACGGGAACGCTACTCCCGCCGGGGCGACTGGAAAAAGCTGGAGCAGTTGGGCAGCGTGGTGCCGTTCGATATTTTCAGCCGTATTGCCCGTTCTGAGTGGGACACGCTGCTGTTCTTCTACGGGGTAGTGATGTGCGTGGGCGGCCTTGGTTTTATGGGCTATCTCAGCCTGCTTTCCGAGACACTATACGGTAGCTGGAACCCGGTATGGGCTAACGTGGTACTGGGGCTGATCTCAGCGGTGGTGGATAACATACCGGTAATGTTTGCGGTGCTTTCCATGGCCCCTGATATGAGCGAGGGCAACTGGCTGTTAATTACCCTAACGGCGGGCGTAGGCGGTAGCCTGCTTTCCATGGGGTCCGCCGCAGGCGTTGCCCTAATGGGCCAAGCGCGGGGAATCTACACCTTTGCTGTTCATCTACGCTGGGCTCCTGCCATTTTGTTGGGGTATGCCGCCAGTATCGCAGCCCACCTATGGATTAACTCAGCCTTGTTTTAATTAGTTATTTCTTTAAGAGCTATGTCTTTAAGAGCTATGTCTTTAAGAGCCGTATCTTGAGCAGCATAGTTTTAAAGCACTAAAAGTTTTAAGGCACTAAAAACCAAACCCCCCTCATGGAGTAAACAATGAGGGGGGTTAGTCGGTTAAGCAAAAAATTATCAATGGTGGAACATTAACGAAGTTGTCTGGGTTAGCCTAAACCTTACAGGTCGTGGCCGGTAATCACCTGGCAAATGTCAGCGAAGCTCTTTGCCATGGGCACGGGGGTGATGTTTTTACCCACGGCGCTCTGTATATCGCTTGCTGAGATCAGGCCGCGAATGCTTAGTTCGTGATGATCGTCTTGCTCGGTGATTAATAAGTGCTGATCGGTAAAGGTTTCCATGGACAACACCAGATCTTCGATCGTGAGCGATGCTAGCTGAGCCAGTGGCATGGCGCTGAGTTTATGCCACGGGGTCATAATCATCCCGGCGGTGACTTCTTCGCGAGTTAGATTACGCTGCTGCATAGCTAGATTAATGCGCCGCGTACCAATGACCTCTTTAGAGGTGATGACGCCGATACAGTGTGCGTGGCTATCCATCACGAACAGTAGGCGGACACCGCCATAGCGCATTTTAAGGTGAGCCTCATCAACCGACGTGTCGGCATCAATCGACTGAGGCGCTACCTGAGAAAAGTCGGTGAGCACCGTCATCGCTGGGCTAGTGGGCAATAACCGCTTTGGCGCTGGCATGACTAGCTGCGGAGTAGCGCCTAGTTGAATGAGTGGTTTAGGTGAATATAGAGCTTGATTCATCAGGAGACCTCCATGTGACAAAGTGACGAACCTTGCGTATCTGGCCCGCCGTGTGTCTCCACAGTTGCACGCAATTCTTATCGCAACCTTAAGGGTCTGCAAAAGAGCCTGCTAATTTTCATGGCGAATATTCAGTGCTGGTGGGACGTGGAAGGTTTATGCGCACGCGCAGCCCACCATTAGGCGCATCTTCCAACTGTAATGTGCCTTTTAAACGTGTCACCAGTCGTTCAACGATAGAGAGCCCTAAGCCTGAGCCCGCGCTGGGACCCGCGCGTTGAAAGCGTTCAACGGCTTTTAGGCGTTCATTGACGGGTATGCCTGGGCCTTGGTCATCAACGATTAGCTGGAACGCCTGTTCAGTAACGGCCAGGGTGACGCTGATCGCACTTTGGTTGGGGGAGTGTTGGATAGCATTGCCAACTAAATTTTGTACCACTGTTTCGATGGCGCCAGGTTCCTCCAAGATTAACCAGTCTGGTTGTTCATCCGCATTTAATAGCAGCTGTTGGCTGCGTTCAGCGGCCAATGGAGAAAGCTTGGCCAGGGTTTCGCGTACTTCGCGCAATAGATGTGAGCGGCGGTAAGCGGGCTGCGTCTCTTGCTCGGGTTCCAAGCGAGCTAAGGTTAATAATTGAGTGACTAAACGCGTCGAGCGCGCCACGCCGCTGCGCAGATGGTTAAGCGACTCCTCACGGTCTTCCGCATTGTCAGCGGTCAGCGCGTTTTGGGCGTGTAGATCAAGCACGGCCAAGGGGGTCCGTAGTTCATGGGCGGCATCCGCAATAAAGCGTTTTTCGCGTATTTGCATCTTCCTTATGCGCTCTAACAAGCGGTTAACTGCGCCGGCCATGGTAGCCAGCTCTTGAGGCAGTGGGTTGATCGTTAGTGGCTGTAAATTGTACGGATCGCGACTGCGAATCTGCTCGGCCATGCGCGACAGCGGCGCTAACCCCCAACCTATCGACCACCACAGCAGGGCCGTGAGGAGGGGCAGGCCAAACAGGTCGGGCATCAGCGTTCTCAGCGCCACTTCTCGAATGATTTCACCGCGCACGTCTTCGCGTTCGCTGACGACAATGCGTTGGTTGGCGTCCGCTACCTCCAGCACATAAATACGCCAGTCATGGCCATCAAGATGCTGGCGAGTGAACCCCGTGGGATGGTTTGCCAAGGGAGTTTCGGGCGCATTAGTGGAACGCAGCACCAGCTGATCATCTTCCCACAGCTGAAAGGCCAAACGACTCTCATAAGGGTGCCCTGCAAAGTGCGTGTTGGTTTGTTCTGCACGCATTAACGCACTTTCCAGGCTGTCGATTAGCGCGCTGCGATATTCGTCAGGCAGCTCAGCTTGCAATAATCCTTCTAATAAACGTGCATTCTGCGTCAGGCTGGCATCGTGCAGCTCTTCGATTTCATGGGCGGCGTAGCGATAGCTGATAAACCCAATCACCAGCATGCTCAGGCCAAATACCAGCAGTGCCAACCCCAGGGTGCGACGACGAATAGACGTCATAAGTGCTCATCCTGATCGGTTTTATCCATGACATAGCCAATGCCGCGCAAGGTGCGAATAAGCGTTGGGAAAAACTTACGCCGCAGATGATGCACGTGGACCTCAATGGCGTTGCTCTCTACATCTTCGTCCCAGCCATACACCAAGCGGGTTAACGTATCGCGGGTAAACACCCGCCCAGGATGACTCATAAACTCTTGCAGAAGGGTGAGTTCCCGGCGCGATAAAACAACCGCTTGGCCTTGATAGCTGACCTGCATGGTTAACGGATCAAGATGAATACCCCGACACTCAAGGGCGCTATTGACCTGGCCGTTACTGCGCCGCAGCAAGGCACGCAGGCGTGCCTTTAATTCAGCCACTTCAAATGGCTTGGTTAAATAGTCGTCTGCGCCAGCATCCAACCCGGCGATACGGTCATCAACCGCATCCCGAGCGGTGAGCACTAAAATAGGTACGCGATTACCCTGGCGTCGAACGGCTTCCAACACTTGCATACCGTCCAGGCGGGGTAACCCCAGGTCGAGGATCACCGCATCAAAAGGCTCTCCCTCTTTTAACGCTGCCACAGCGGTGACACCATCGCTAAGATGGTCCACCGTGAAGTGCTCGGGTTTTAGCGCCAAACGAATGCCCGAAGCCAAGCTGGGGTCATCCTCAACTAACAATATACGCATGGCAGGGTAGTCACTCCTTTACATCAACCGCCGACACTCGGTACTTAAACCTTTAGGCACGTAAAAGGTGGCGTTAGCAGGTTCAGACAGTCAGGATGGGGATATTCCTATTACTTAATAACCTAGCATGCTTTGTAACTGCTTCGGAGTTTTGCCATTGGCTACACCGTATCAGCATCCGTCACGTTCCTTATCTGTGATTCCCTGTCCGCCCGATAAGCGGCGTGAAGCATTATTACATTTAGCGGCAGCGCATGAACCAGCACTGCAGCCAATGCTTAGCACTGCCTTGAAAGGCATGACGGACGCGTCAGATGAACAGTGGCAGGGACTGTTGGTAAGTTACCAGAATGCCCAGTTAAATGGCGCGATTTGGGTACAGCGCCTGCCAGGTAACATGGCGCGGCTGTGGCTGCCAAGAGTGCTGGCTTCTCCAAGCGCGGAAGAAAAACCGCTTCACATGCTGTTAGACGCAGCCCATCAATGGGTGAAAACGCACCCTATTCGTCTGTGTCACGTGGAGCTTGCTCCCCAGGCTGCGGAAACAGAAGCGCTTGTGCTTGAACACGGTATGCAGCGGTTGGTTCATTTAGACCACTTAGTCGGCCGCGTTGACTTAATAAGCCAAAGTGACCAGCGTTTGCCGTTAAATACTGGGGCCCCGTTATCATTGCAACCGCTTAGCGGGCTTTCCAGCGCTGAACAGCTCGATCTATTGGCGAAAGTGGGGCGCCACTCGTTGGACAGTCCAGCCCTACGAGATATTCTCTCTGTGGAGGAGCTACTCGCGGGTTTTTACCACCAAGACCCACAAGCGCCGCAGCACTGGTATGCGGTGAGCTATCAACAGGCGGTGGTGGGCGTGCTACTGCTTGCTCCCCGCCCGGCACTGGGCCGCTGGGAGCTACTGCTAATGGGGCTAACGCCTGAATGGCGTGGCCAAGGGCTGGGCCGTGCGCTACTCAATAAAGCCATGAGCGTTGCTCAGCAGTCGGGTGTAGCAGAGATCATGCTTGCTGTAGATGAACGTAATCTACCCGCCAAACGGATTTACCAACAGGCAGGTTTTAAATCCTTTGCACAGCAACGTTTATTTGCCTGGAAAAGTGAGGGGGAACGGAGGGAATCGACAAAATAAGCCACAAATAATCACTGATGGCGGCATGGGCGCGCTAAGTAGCATTTTAATGCGCTTTGCGTTGCCGTTATACTAGTTAAATAAGCACGTCTTGGCGTCTCGGCCGCGCATGATCGATGATGGTGTTGCAGCGCAAAGGGGTTGAGGACAATAGTTTTATGACAATACTCAAGAGGTGGTGAGAGTGAAAGCTAAGCTGATCATGAGCGGGCTGGCGGCCCTCGGCTTCATGGCGGGCACATCCAGTGTGTATGCCCAAGATGATGCCGCACGTGATGCGATTGCCGAGCGCCTAGCGCCGGTAGGGCAACTTTGTTTACAAGGCCAGGACTGTGGAACGGCGGCTGCGCCGCCTAGCGAAAGCGCCAGCAATGGCAGTGACATCGACGGCGAGGGTATCTACGGTCGCGTATGTAGTGCTTGCCACGAATCAGGCGCGGCGGGTGCACCAATCCGTGGCGATGAAGACGCCTGGGCCGAGCGCACAGAGCAGGGGTTTGCTACGCTGCTTGAGCATTCGATTAATGGTATTGGCGCCATGCCTGCTCGCGGCGGTAACCCCAACCTAACCGATGAAGAGATGGAAGCTTCGACTGCTTATCTTCTTGAGCCGGTGATGGATGTGCCCGAACTGGGCGGTGGTGATGATGCTGTTAGCGAAGATGAAGCTGCGGTAGAAGAAGATGTGGCTGCTACTGATGAAGAGGCGGGTGATGAAGCAGCCGTAGCAGAAACTGAAGAAGCGAACGGCGGTGCAAGCGAGTTTGATGGCGCAGCCCTGTATGCAAGCTCTGGCTGTGCAGCCTGCCATGACAACGGCGTTGCGGGTGCTCCAGCAATGGACGATGCGGATGCCTGGTCTGAGCGTTTAGATAAAGGCACCGACGAACTCTATGCCAACGCGATTAATGGTATTGGTGCCATGCCAGCCAAAGGCGGCAACCCGAACCTTTCCGATGAGGAAGTGATGGCAATTGTTGATTATATGATTGCCGAAGTCGAGTAAGACGCAAAAACGTTATTAAGTCATCTTATCCACAGGGCCTTTTACTGACTGCCCTGTGGATATTTTTTTGCCCGCTTTTTATCGCTCACTTTTAATTCTCCCCACTTAATTCTCCCCACCGGGGTTACCCCAGCAGCGAACGCAGCCCAGCAATGGCGTCTTTACCTCGGGCTTGCTTCTTCTCGGGATCTTCCTTGTCGGCACGGCCTTCCCACTCTAAATCTTCAGCAGGCAACTCTTCTAAAAAGCGGCTGGGCGCGCAGTCCATCAATTCGCCGTAGGCCTTGCGCTGGCGCGCCAGCGTCAACGTGAGCGTTCGTCTTGCCCGCGTGATGCCCACGTAGGCTAACCGCCGCTCCTCTTCTACGGTGCCCACTTCAATGGCATTACGGTGAGGCAGCAGGTCCTCTTCCAAACCCATTAAATAGACATGGGGGAACTCCAACCCTTTCGAGGCGTGCATGGTGAGGAGCTGGACCCGATCAGAGTCATCCTCTTCCGCCTGCTGCTCCAGAATGTCGCGCAGTACCAAGCGTGAAATAGCCGCTTCCACGCTGTCAGTTTCGGTATCCGTCGACGCGGTATCGTCCTCTGGCTCACGATTAAGCGACTTTTCCAGCTGGTCGATCAAAATCCAGACGTTGCCCATGCGCCGTTCAGCGACGGTGGGCGCGCTGGCGTTTTGATACAGCCAGGCCTCGTAATCCATATCCCGCAGCATGTCACGAATGGCGGCAATCGCATCGCCTTGATCCATGCGCTTACGCACGCCATCAATAAAATGGGTAAAGCGGGACAGCCGCTCTACTGAGCGGGTGGGTAGAACTTGCTCCAAGCCGAGCTCATGGGAGGCAGCAAATAGTGAAATTGAGCGCTCAGTCGCATAGTTGGCGAGCTTTTCAACCGTACCAGGCCCCACCTCACGGCGTGGCACGTTCACAATGCGCAAAAAGGCGTTGTCGTCCGCGGGGTTAATCAAAAGACGTAGATAGGCCATGGTGTCTTTAATCTCATTGCGTGAGAAAAAAGACGTGCCGCCGGAAAGCTTGTAAGGAATCTGATAGTGCTGAAGCTTAAGCTCCAATAGCCGCGCCTGGAAGTTACCCCGATAAAGCACGGCAAAATCACGCCATTCTGCTTTTTCCTTGATGCGCCGGGTGAGCATTTCGCTGGCGACCCGCTCAGATTCGGCCTCTTCGTGACGATTCACGATCACCCGAATTGGCGCGCCGTCGCCCATATCGGACCACAGGGTCTTGTCGTAAACGTGGGGATTATTGGCGATCAGCGTATTGGCGGCGCGTAGTATCGTGGCGGTAGAACGGTAGTTCTGCTCCAGCTTGATCACTTTCAGCCGGGGGAAATCTTCACCCAGAGTGACCAGGTTTTCAGGACGGGCGCCGCGCCAGGCGTAAATCGACTGATCATCATCGCCTACCACGGTGAAGGTGGAGCGCTCCGCCATGAGCAGCTTCACCAGCAGGTACTGTGACACGTTGGTGTCCTGGTACTCATCCACCAGCATATAGTGGATTTTGCGCCGCCAGCGCTCTAGCGCCTCAGGATCCCGCTGAAGGAGTACCACTGGGAGTAAAATAAGATCGTCAAAATCTACCGCGTTGTAAGCTTTTAAATGACGCACATAGGCTTCATACACCCGGGCGGCAAAGTGCTCTTCGTCATCTGCCGCAAACGACAGCGCATCGCTGGGCAGCACTAAATCGTTCTTCCAGGTGGAGATTTTGCTCTGCACGGCGTTGATCTGCTCGGCGTCCACCTGGGCATCTTTGTTCATCAAATCGCGTAGTAGCGCCTTGGCGTCTTCCGGGTCAAACAGCGAAAAGCCCGGTTTGTAGCCGAGGGTTTTCAGCTCGCCACGAATAATATTCAGCCCCAGGGTGTGGAAGGTGGAGACCGTTAGCCCGTGGCCTTCCTTGCCGTGGAGCATCTGGCCCACACGCTCTTTCATCTCCCGGGCGGCCTTGTTGGTGAAGGTTACCGCAGCAATCTTGCGTGCGCTCATGCCACACTCTTGCACCAAATAAGCAATTTTGGTGGTAATGACGCTGGTTTTACCGGAACCTGCACCTGCCAACACCAAGCAAGGGCCATCGATATAGCGCACCGCTTCCTGCT
>NZ_REBQ01000135.1 GCF_007692655.1 Halomonas sp. | reverse complement strand
AAACGACCCTGACCCTTTCGGTGATTGCTCAGGCGCAAAAGCAGGGCAAAGTGTGTGCCTTCGTGGATGCGGAGCACGCTCTTGACCCCAGCTACGCCGAAAAGCTGGGTGTAAATCTGGATGATTTATTGGTTTCCCAGCCAGATAACGGCGAGCAGGCGTTGGAAATCACCGACATGCTGGTACGTTCCGGCGGTGTTGACGTGATCGTTATCGATTCGGTCGCTGCCTTGACGCCGCGTGCTGAAATCGAAGGTGAAATGGGCGATTCCCACGTGGGCCTGCAGGCGCGTTTGATGTCTCAGGCGCTGCGTAAAATCACCGGTAACATTAAAAACGCCAACTGCTTAGTGATCTTTATTAACCAGATCCGCATGAAAATCGGCGTCATGTTTGGTAGCCCTGAAACCACCACCGGTGGTAACGCGCTCAAGTTCTACGCCAGCGTACGCTTGGATATTCGCCGCACTGGTTCGGTAAAAGTCGGTGATGAAGTCACCGGTAACGAAACCCGCGTCAAAGTAGTCAAAAACAAAATAGCGCCGCCGTTCCGCCAGGCTGAGTTCCAGATTCTTTACGGCAAGGGCATCTATCATGCCGGTGAAGTGATTGACCTTGGCGTGCAGTGCAACCTGGTCGATAAGGCGGGTGCCTGGTATAGCTACAAGGGCAAGAAAATCGGCCAGGGTAAGGCCAATTCAGCGCTGTATCTGGAAGAGCACCCCGAGATTATGGTTGAGATCGAAACCCAGATCCGTGAGCAGCTACTGGCGAAGCCAGATGTTAAAAAGGAAGGAGCGCCTGCAGAAGCCCCCGCTGAAGCGGACGCGGGCGACGACGACCTGCTCTAAGGTCTCCTGAATGGCATTCTCCTCCCAACGCGATGCCACGCCTCGTGATATTGCGATTGGTTTGCTGGCTCGGCGCGAATACTCTCGCGCCGAGCTTGCCCAGCGGCTAAAGAAAAAATCCTTCGACGGTGCCGCTATTGATGAGTGCTTGGATGCCTTGGCTGAGCAAGGGCTGCAGTCTGACGCACGCTTTGCGGCTAGCTTTGTGCGTTCACGGATTATGCGTGGCCAAGGCGTTATTCGTATTAAAGGTGAACTGCGCCAGCGTGGCGTTGATCAGGAAACCCTTAACGCCGCTTTTGATGAGGTGGAAGAGAACGAGCAGGTTGATTGGTTTGAACTGGCTCGAGATACCCTGACGCGGCGTTTTTCCTCCCCCGGTGAGACTCCCAAAGAGCGCGCTAGGCGCGAGCGTTTTCTCGCTAGTCGTGGTTTTGATTTTGAACAAATCCGCTATGCGATGTCATGTCTGTAGTTCCCTTTAGTTAGATTTCTAAGCGCCCACTAATACGCTTGTTTGGCAACTGATTACCCGTCTGCCACTAACTGCGGCTTTAGTCGTTTGACAACTGCGCTATAATGCCCCCTTTGCGACCCCTTAGGGTAGCGTCGACAGCGCCCTGGGACATCACGCTTTCTTGTTACGGATACCCTATGAAAAGCGCAGAGATAAGACAGGCCTTTCTCACCTTCTTTGCAGAGCAGGGGCATACGATTGTACCTACCAGCTCTTTAGTGCCGGGCAATGATCCGACGCTACTCTTTACCAATGCTGGCATGGTGCCGTTTAAAGATGTGTTCCTTGGCCGTGACCCGCGCCCCTACGTGCGTGCCACTTCTGCCCAGCGCTGCGTGCGGGCAGGTGGCAAACATAATGATTTAGATAACGTCGGCTACACCGCGCGCCACCACACATTTTTTGAAATGCTGGGTAATTTCAGCTTCGGCGATTACTTCAAGCGTGACGCGATACGTTTTGCCTGGGTATTTTTGACCGAAACACTGGGACTCCCCAAAGACAAGCTTTGGGTGACGGTTCACATTAGCGATGACGAAGCCGAGCAGATCTGGAAAGAGGAGATCGGCATTGATCCCGAACGTTTCTCCAAGCTGGATGAAGATAACTTCTGGCAAATGGGCGACACCGGCCCCTGTGGTCCCAGCTCGGAAATCTTTTTCGACCATGGTCCAGATGTCTGGGGCGGCCCTCCGGGTAGCCCGGAAGAGGATGGCGACCGCTATATCGAAATCTGGAACCTGGTGTTCATGCAGTTTGATCGCGACGCCACTGGCACGCTGAATCCGCTCCCTAAGCCCTCCATTGATACCGGAATGGGCTTAGAGCGGGTTGCTGCCGTCATGCAGGGCGTACACTCGAACTACGAGATCGATCTGTTCCAGAACCTGCTGCAGGCGGCGGCTAAGGCCACTGGGCACGCGGATACCACCACGCCATCCTTACGGGTGATCGCCGACCATATCCGTTCCTGTGCTTTCCTGATTGTTGATGGCGTGCTGCCCTCAAATGAGGGGCGGGGCTATGTGCTGCGCAGGATTATCCGCCGCGCGATTCGTCATGGCCACAAGCTGGGTGCGGTGGAGCCGTTCTTCCATAAGCTGGTCGAGGCGCTGGACGCTGAGATGGGCGATGCCTATCCGGAACTGCGTGAAGCGAGCGATCAAATTGCCCGTGTCCTGTTGAAAGAAGAGGAGCAGTTCGCGCGCACCCTGGATCACGGTATGGGGCTGTTGAATGCGGCCCTGGCCGAGTTGGATGGCAAGGTGCTACCGGGCGAGACGGTCTTCAAACTCTACGACACCTACGGCTTCCCGTTCGATCTTACCGCTGATGTCTGCCGTGAACGTGGCGTTACCCTGGACGAAGATGGTTTTCAGCAGGCATTGGAAGCCCAGCGCGAACGTGCCAGGGCAGCCAGTCAGTTTGGCGCTGACTACAGCGCTTCTATAGAGCTGGAGGGTGAGACCGCCTTTACCGGCTATGACCGCCTGGAAGACCAAGCTAAAGTGACGGCGCTGGTCGACAGCGAAGGCAATGCGCTGGCCGCGCTGGAAGCGGGGCAGAAGGGTACCGTGGTGCTTGATCGCACCCCGTTTTACGGTGAGTCAGGCGGCCAGGTTGGCGACACCGGCTACCTCTATGTGGATGGCGGCCGCTTCCAGGTGACAGACACCCAGAAACAGAGCGGTCACCATCTTCACCAGGGCATCATGGTGGAAGGGTCGCTGAGTGTGGGCGCCAGTGTGCGTGGCGAGGTGGATGCCACTCTGCGCACGGCCACCATTCGCAACCACTCGGCGACTCACCTGCTGCACAAAGCGCTGCGTATGGTGCTGGGCGATCACGTGCAGCAGAAGGGCTCGCTGGTCAATGCCGAGCGATTGCGCTTTGATTTTAGCCACTTCGAGCCGATGACCGCAGAGCAACTGGCTGAAGTAGAGCGGCTGGTCAATGAGCAGATTTTGGCCAATGCGCCAACCAAAACCGAGCAGATGAGCTTGGATCAAGCCAAGGCGAAAGGTGCAGCGGCACTGTTTGAGGCCAAATACGCCGATAACGTCCGCGTACTGACCATTGGCGCCGACGACTTCTCTATCGAATTGTGCGGTGGTACCCATGTGGCACGTAGCGGCGATATTGGCTGCTGTCATGTGATGAGCGAAGTGGGTATTGCCTCTGGCGTGCGCCGCATCGAAGCAATTACCGGAGAGAATGCGCTGGCCTATTTCCGCGCGCAGGAAGCCCGCTTAGGGCGCTTAGGCGAGCGTTTGAAGATCAAGCCAGAGCAG
This sequence comes from Halomonas sp., assembly GCF_007692655.1. Classification (GTDB taxonomy): domain Bacteria; phylum Pseudomonadota; class Gammaproteobacteria; order Pseudomonadales; family Halomonadaceae; genus Vreelandella. Next base: position 2,697 of record NZ_REBQ01000135.1, on the reverse strand, counting down.
GTTGAAGCGCGTGTAGAGTCGCTGGTCGAGCGCAACCGTCAGCTGGAAAAAGAGCTTGAGCAACTTAAGGCAAAGCTAGCCAGCGCTGCCGGTAGCGATATGCTCAGCCAGGTTCAGGAGGTCAATGGCGTCAAGCTATTGGCTACCCAGCTAGACGGTGTGTCGGGCAAGGATCTACGCGGCATCCTTGATCAGCTTAAAAACAAGCTAAGTTCAGGCGTCATTATCCTCGGGGTTGCCGATCAGGCTGCTGGTAAAGTAAGTCTGATCGCCGGCGTAACCCCAGACCTGACCGGGCGTGTGAAAGCCGGTGAATTAGTCAACCATGTGGCATCCCAAGTGGGTGGCAAGGGCGGGGGGCGCCCCGACATGGCACAGGCCGGTGGTAGTCAACCCGACGCCCTACCGGATGCGTTGAAGAGCGTACCAGTATGGTTGGAAAACGCACTTAGCTAAACCTTAAGGCCGGTGGCATTATTGTCACCGGCCTTATTTATTTAATTACAATTTCATCCTCCATTCCCGAACGCATAGGAAAAACGGCATATGGCACTATACGTACAGAAGTTCGGCGGCACATCGGTGGGCTCTGTCGAGCGTATCAAGGCCGTAGCAGAGAAGGTTAAGGGTTTCCGCGATCAAGGCCATCAGATTGTGGTGGTGGTCTCTGCCATGAGCGGCGAGACCAACCGCCTTACGGATATGGCCCAAGCCCTGAATGAAGATCCCGCCCCGCGTGAGATGGACATGCTACTGTCAACCGGTGAGCAGGTGACAATTTCACTGCTCGCGATGGCGCTTCAGCAAATTGGCGTGCCCGCCACATCGCATACCGGTGCCCAGGTCGGGATTCATACCGACAGTGCCTATACCAAGGCGCGTATCCAGCGGATTGAAACCGAAGACCTGAAAGCCGACCTTGAAGCGGGTCAGGTAGTGGTAGTAGCCGGGTTCCAAGGGGTCGATGAAGACGGCAATATCACCACCCTGGGGCGCGGTGGTTCTGACACCACGGGCGTCGCCTTGGCCGCTGCGCTCGGCGCCGATGAGTGCCAGATCTACACTGATGTTGACGGTGTTTATACCACCGACCCGCGGGTATGCACCAAAGCCCAGCGCTTAACGAGCATAACCGTGGAAGAGATGCTGGAGCTGGCCAGTCTTGGCTCTAAAGTGCTACAGATACGCGCGGTAGAGTTTGCCGGTAAGTACAACGTGCCCCTGCGGGTGCTGTCGAGCTTTGAAGATGGCCCCGGTACCCTAATTGTTGCAGAAGCAGACAAAGACGAGGACGCTATGGAAGAACCACTAATCTCCGGTATCGCCTTTACCAAAAATGAAGCAAAATTAACCCTGCTTAATACGCCGGATGTGCCGGGTGTTGCATGGCGTATACTTGGCCCCATTGCCGATGCCAACATAGAAGTTGATATGATTGTGCAGAACGTGGCGCCTGCCGGAGACTATACGGACTTCACCTTTACGGTTGCTAAAGGTGACTACAAGGCGACCAAAAAGCTGCTTGAAGAGACGGTGATCCCGGATTTGGGCGGTGGCGAACTGCGTGGCGACGATAATATCGCTAAAGTATCGCTAGTAGGTGTGGGTATGCGTTCCCACGCGGGCGTGGCATCGAAAATGTTCCGTGTCCTCGCCGAGGAAAACGTCAATATCCGTATGGTGTCTACCTCTGAGATTAAAATCTCAGTGGTGATTGATGAGAAACATATGGAGCTTGCCGTTAACGCATTGCACAAAGCTTTTGGCCTAGATAAGGCAGATATAGAATCTGAATAACATTAATGCACTAAACCTTCTACGCTGAAGGGGTACTTGCTGCCTTGTGGTGGTGAGCTTTCTTTCAACGGGAGGTTGAAAAGTGTCATGGAGCCGGGGTCATTGGTGACAGGCCGCATTATGTTGCACAATGGCGTAATGTTGACTCCGGCTGACATACCCCGTTGCATAAAAACGTCTGAAAAGGAGATCAGCCATGCTCATCCTAACCCGCCGTGTTGGCGAAACCCTGATGATCGGTGATGAGATCACCGTCACTGTACTAGGTGTGAAAGGCAATCAAGTACGTATCGGTGTTAATGCGCCAAAAGATGTTGCGGTTCACCGCGAAGAGATTTACCAGCGTATTCAGCGTGAACGCAACAGTGAAAATGAAACGGAATAAGCTTTACGCGCTCTCACCTGCCCGGTCCCGTAAGGTGAAGTATTCACACGTAAGGTAGTGCTGGCGCGAAAAAAGTTGGTGGAAGGCTGGACATGATAGGTCTAAATCGGTAATATTCGCGCCGTGCCGTTGAGGAGAGGTGGCCGAGTGGCTGAAGGCGCTCCCCTGCTAAGGGAGTATAGGGTTTATAGCCCTATCGAGGGTTCGAATCCCTCTCTCTCCGCCAATTGCATGTTAGAAGGTATGCGCCCGTAGCTCAGCTGGATAGAGTACCTGACTACGAATCAGGGGGTCGGAGGTTCGAATCCTCCCGGGCGCGCCACCTTTTAACAAGCGGTAAATATTTCGAAACTAGATATTTCAAAAAGCTAGATATTTCGAAAAGCAGTTCAAAGCAAGCGACTTGAATGATCGGTTTAAAACAGTTTGCTTTAAATGAGTATGTAAAACTGCCGTTAGTTATGCGCCCGTAGCTCAGCTGGATAGAGTACCTGACTACGAATCAGGGGGTCGGA
>NZ_REBQ01000243.1 GCF_007692655.1 Halomonas sp. | reverse complement strand
AAAACGCCTGCTGAAAGCGCCTGAAGCGCTTTAATCCCCATAAACCTTACAATTGAACGATAAAAGCCCAAACGCATAAAAATGAATAGACTGACGGGCACCATAACGGGCAGGGCGAGCCACACAGAGTCGTCGGATAAAAACGCCAGTGAGTCTAACCGCAAAAGCATGGCCAGGAAAAAGCTAGCCACGATAAGGAAGGTGTCAACAAAGAGCTGGATCAACTGCTTCCGACGTCTTGTGAGCCCGAAGAGCATTTTAATGGCATACATCATACTAGTGGTGCCCCCTTGTTGATCTCAGCCGCCGATTCGTCCATGGCAATTATTTAGAAATATTGCTTTATTGCTGGCGCTGCCACCCATCCTGCACATCACAATGACCACTGAGGTTGGCGCCTAACCTTATTTCTTGGTGCTTCATCCCGCGCTTCACTAATTTTCTAATACGTTTTAACTGGAAAATGTTGCTAAACCGTTCTTAGGTTAACAGTAGCTTACATATTTGTCTAAGTGTAGCGTGACCCCAACAATCCGAAATTACTTTTAAGTCTTTAAAAATCAGTCGCTTATCTTATAAAAATTGACGCTCAATTTATTTTTTGGGTAATATTTTTAAATCTAATTTTTATGCCTTACATTCACAGTTACTTTTCTACACGTTTCCTTCACGTTTCGCAACACTTGGTGTATTTATTTGGCTCTGCGGATAGGGAACTCAAGATCAAGGCAGATAGAAGGCGGGTACAAAATTCGTACTATGTTGTGTTCGTGCTAAGTCGCACACGTATTATGTTGTGTTCGCACTAGGCTACATTAGTACTATGTTACTAGCTTTTTCAGTGTGAGCTGACGAGACCCGGCTCTTTAGGCATGTTTTTCCTAAAACATGACGCTCAGCCAGCACCCGTTCCAGCAGGATAGGGAGCTTAGATAGTGCGCTACCTTCTGCTACAAAATAGTTACACCTGATTAAAAGCCGAGTGAAAAAGGCCGACCCTACCGCTGCCGACCTATTTCTCAAGCATCTGAGGCCTTATTCAGGCGATGCTTTTGATGCCGGCGGCGCTTTCGGCGGTTTGTCGATTTGATCGATAAACGCATCCAGGGCATGAAATAAGACGTGACGGATCGGCTCCGACTCGTTTACTAGGTGGTGGCGCGCATCAGGATGGCGATGAACGTCTGCTTGAGGAAATTTCTCAGCCAAGATGGCTAGGTTCCACTCCCAGTCTACCGTTAGATCTTGTTCGCCCTGGAGTATCAATGTGGGAACCTCCAGCGGCTCTAATGCCAACAGGCGGGGTATCCAGCGCCGCATGGCGCTCACCCAAGCAACACTCAGGTATTCCGGCTGCAGCGGGTCGCGGTCACGCAGAAACTCGGTGAATTGCTGGTCGGTGGAATTAGGCTGATATTTGCGCGGCAACTCTTTTACGAACGGGCTGGCAATTAAATGCAGCCAGCTCCTTTGGCTCCACCCCCATGGGCGCACCAGTGGCGCTAACAGCACCAACCCCGACCAGCCCGCCGCCTCCCGACGGGTTAGCGCATCGGTTGCCAATATCGCACCCCCAGTACTTTGCCCCACTCCTAGCCATGGCTCAGGCGCCATGCCTAGGCTCTTAAGCGTGGTCTGTAGATGGGTTAGGCAGTGCTGATAGTCGTCAAAATCTTCTATTTCTGCCCGCTTCCCACTCGACAGACCGTGGCCAGGAAGGTCCCATAAAATGACCCGCCAGCCCTTGGCCAGCAAACGTTCGAGCAGATGCCTGTAAAGCCCCATATGATCAAAGTAGCCGTGTATGACAAAGGCAGTGCCCACCGGTTTGGGTGGACTCCATACTTGGCACCAGAGCACAAAACGACCTGTATCAATAAAGCCTGCATGTACTTCATTAGTATCTGAGAGCAGTGTTTCTAAACCATAGTGATGAAAATATCCCTGCATGGCGTTTGCCAACGCATCACCCGGCAGCAGTCGGGTTAAGGCGGCATCGCCCAAGATATGGCGAAACAAATCTTCCAGATGTTGGAAATCACGCATCATTGTTTCTCCATAACGCCATTTTCCGTTGGCTAGCATGCGACCACTAAGGTACGTTTCTTATCATTTGGTCGAGCATTTTGCCACTTTAAGGTCTACGCTGTTTACATGCCTGCACAGGTATGGAATTATTTTCCATAAATATAATTTTCATCCTGCCCGTGGCAAACACATTCCTTCCGGGCACCCTTACAGGAGAGACCCCATGAGCGAGCGTATCACGCGCCACCGTCTACAGGTGGCAGCCGATTTAGATCGTTTTATAAATGAACAGGCGCTACCGGGAACGGGCATTGATGAAAACGCCTTTTGGGCCGGTGTTGACGCCCTGTTTCACGATCTGACCCCAAAAAATCTACAGCTACTCGAAGAGCGCGACACACTGCAAGAAAAGCTTGATGTATGGCACCGGGAAAATCCTGGTCCCATTAACGATATGCCAGGATATCGTCGCTTCTTGAAAGAGGTGGGTTATTTGGCAGATGCACCGTCTAGCGTCAAAGCAACCACCGCTAACGTTGACCGTGAAGTGGCGGTTCAGGCAGGTCCGCAGCTTGTGGTGCCGGTGAGCAACGCTCGTTATGCCCTAAACGCCGCCAATGCGCGCTGGGGTAGCCTTTACGACGCGCTGTACGGCACTGATGCGATTTCAGAAGAGGATGGCGCAGAAAAAGGGTCCAGCTTCAATCCTAAGCGCGGCGCTAAAGTGATTGCCTACGCTCGTGGCGTACTCGACCGCGCGGCACCGCTAGCGACTGGCTCTCACCGTGATGCGGTCAAATACGTTATTCGCGATGAGCATTTGGTCGTCACTCTGGAAGGTGGTCGCGAGACCGGCCTGAAGGATGCCGGCAAGCTGATTGGCTTTAATGGCGATGCCGCAAAACCCGAGTCAATACTGCTTGGCAACAACGGCTTACATCTGGAAATTCAGATTGACCCCAGCGATTCAATCGGCAAAACCGACCCCGCTGGCGTTAAAGATGTCGTTGTAGAAGCTGCTCTGACGGCGATTATGGACTGTGAAGACTCCGTTGCTGCGGTGGATTCAGAAGATAAGGTTGGCGTATACAGCAACTGGCTCGGCCTGATGAAGGGCGATCTGGAAGAGAAGATTGAGAAAGGCGGTAGCACCTTTACACGCAAGCTAAACGCCGATCGCACTTGGCAAACCACCGATGGCGGAAGTGTCACGTTGCCCGGCCGTTCGCTAATGTTTGTGCGCAATGTTGGTCACTTAATGACCACCCCAGCGATTTTGGATCAACAAGGCAATGAGTTACCGGAAGGCATCCTTGATGCATTGGTCACCTCGCTGCTTGCACTGCACGATCTGAAAAAAGACGCTGACCAGCCGCGCAACTCGCGTACCGGCTCTGTTTATATCGTCAAGCCGAAAATGCACGGCCCTAAAGAGGTCGCTTTCGCTAATGAGTTGTTTGGCCGCGTGGAAGACATTCTGGGCATGAGCCGCGACACCCTGAAAATGGGCATTATGGATGAAGAGCGCCGTACTACCGTTAACCTCAAGGCGTGTATTGCCGAGGCTGCGTCACGGGTAGCCTTTATCAACACTGGCTTCCTGGATCGCACCGGCGACGAAATGCACACCGCCATGGAAGCGGGTCCCATGGTGCGTAAAGGCGATATGAAAGGCGCTGCGTGGATACAGGCGTATGAGAAGAGCAACGTGCAAGTAGGTCTTGCCTGCGGCCTACGCGGACGCGCTCAGATCGGTAAAGGCATGTGGGCCATGCCGGATCTGATGCACAACATGCTAGAGCAGAAGATTGGCCATCCAAAAGCCGGCGCCAATACCGCCTGGGTGCCTTCACCCACGGCTGCTGCACTGCACGCGCTGCACTACCATCAGGTCAACGTCACCGATGTTCAGCGCGAGCTGGAAGGCCTGGGCGAGCCTGACTATCTGGATGATCTACTCGCGGTGCCGGTAGCGGAAAATGCCAACTGGTCCGATGAGGAGAAGCAGCAGGAGCTGGATAACAACTGCCAGGGTATTCTGGGTTACGTCGTACGCTGGGTAGAGCACGGCGTGGGCTGTTCGAAAGTGCCGGACATCCACAACGTGGGCCTGATGGAAGACCGCGCCACCCTGCGCATCTCCAGCCAGCACATCGCCAACTGGCTGCTCCACGGCGTTGTTGATGCACCGCGGGTGGAAGAGACCCTCAAGCGCATGGCCAAAGTGGTTGACGAGCAGAACGCAGGCGACCCAACCTATACCGCCATGAGCGCTGATTTTGAAGGCTCTACCGCGTTCAAAGCGGCCTCTGACCTGATCTTTAAAGGCCGTGTCCAGCCTTCCGGCTACACCGAACCGCTACTCCACGAGTGGCGCCAGGTGCATAAGGCCAAGTAAGCGCCTTCACATAGCCCCGAGGCTCGCACCTCGGGGTTTTTTTATTTATGCTTCGTTGACGTTAACGTAAAAGTGAAAGCAAGGAACAACAACAATGACCGTCATGACTGCCGAGCAAATCGAACACTTTCTGGATGAAGTTTTTCCCCAACGGATGGGCAAGATAGAGAGCGTGGGGGAGATGCGCGCCACCATGCGCTTAGCGATTGGCCATGAGCATCTGCGCCCAGGCCCCCGGGTTTCAGGTCCCACCATGATGGGCTTTGCCGATGTGGCGCTCTACGTTGCGATTTTGGCGCAGATCGGCCCCGAACCGATGGCCGTGACCAGCGACCTAAACTGCCATTTCCTGCGTGCCGCCTCCGGTGATCACGATATTATCGCCCACGCCAAAGTGATTAAGCTTGGTCGACGTTTAGCGGTGGGAGAAGTGCAGATTTTCTCAGTCAGCGACGAAATACGCCCAGTCGTCCATGTCACCGCCAGCTATGCGCTGCCAGCGAAAGCTTAAGCAAACGCTAATCGTGAAAAATTGTTAACCAACTACTCAGCGAATAAAAATGCCATTAATCTCACCATGGTTTTACTAGCTATGGTTTTACTAACCATAGTTTTACTAACTGTGGTTTTACTAACGATAGCCTTACTAACTATAAAACTATTGTAAAAATTGTCGATAGAACAGTGCCCTCCTCGCAACTCCTTCCCGCTGCAAAGCAAGGAAAATATAATAATGCCAGATGCCTCTTTCTCGAACCATATTGCACGCACCGACAGACTCATGTGGTGGCCACTGGGGTTTATCGTTTTCTTGTGCTTGGTCGTGAGTTTTTTTACGCAAACAGTGCTGCTAGTTACCGTGGCGGGAGTCATCACCCTACCGCTTACCTATCTCCTCCAAACTAAACTGCCTGGGCGCATCGTCAACGGGTTCGTTAAGGCGGCGGTAATGATGGTCTGGTCAGCCGTTTTGATCGAACAGAGTGGCGGTATGATTGAGGCACACTTTAGTATTTTTATTTTGTTATCCGTACTCATTCTTTACAGCGACTGGCGAGTCATTGCATTTGGTGGGTTGGTAATAGCACTCCACCATGCATTGTTTACCTGGCTTCAATATCAAGGTTTTGTTCAGCTTTACGCCAGCATGGGTGACATGCATGCCATGCATCATGGTGAAGCTAGCCACGGGCCTGCAGCGTTATTTTACTGCTTACTCATGCACGGCGGGGCGGTGGTTGTCCAAGTCGTTATCCTGGGGTATTTAGCCAAGGTACTGGAAAGCATGGTGCAGGAAGGGCTTCACGTCACTCGTTTTGCCCTCGCTGCAGGTGGCGGCAACCTAGACATCGCCTTTAGTAAAAAAGAGCAGCAGTTGCCTGCGGTGTCGGCGGTCGTCCAAATGCGTGATCAAGTTGCTGACAGCCTGCGCAAGACACAGGCTGCAGCCGGTCATGTCATGGACTACAGCCAGCAGCTTTTCGTTGCCCAGGAACAGCTACGCACTCAAACGGCCCGTAACAGCAGCCAGACCGAGCGCATCTCCGCTAGCACGACGGAACTCGCAGCGACGACGCGAGAGACCACTCAGGAGTCTCAACACATCCGCGAGCTTGCCAATGATGCGGAGAAAACTGCTCGCCAAAATGGCATTCAAGTTGAAGAAATGGGCGATATGATGCGCTCGCTTAATCAGCATGCCAAAGCAATCCATGAAATGCTTGGCGAAATTGATAACATTACCTTTCAAACCAATCTTCTTGCCTTGAATGCGTCGGTTGAAGCGGCAAGAGCCGGCGAACACGGGCGGGGCTTCGCTGTCGTTGCCAACGAAGTTCGTAACTTATCAAAAAACACCCAGCACACGGCCTCCCGGATCCGTCAAACCATTGCGGCAACCACCGATCAAGTCTTACTGGGCGTTAAACAAACCTCTGCCATTGCCGACACCACCCAGTCACTTATTAAAAGCTTCGAGCAAGTCGCGATGCGCTTAAACAATTCGGAAAGCGC